>PUMD01000205.1 GCA_003551215.1 Clostridia bacterium
CCGGCGGGAACCCATATACCTCCCCGAAGACCGACTCAGCGAACCCCGGTACCAGAAGTATGCCCATGCCGTCTCTCATCTGCGACCGCTGCGGGAATTACGGGAGCGTTTCGTAGGGCGGGTCATACACAGCTCACTTCATCAGTGGAAAGAGGACGTGCGCGACCTGCTGACCTTCAACACTACTGCTGCCGACCCCCAGGCCAAGTGGCGTCAGGACCGGTGAAAAGAGGCGAATGACGTGATCGGTTACAAGCATCCGTGCAGGTACTGCGACGAGTTTATTCCGCCGAATTCAAAGGTGTGCCCGCTTTGCGGGAAGGTGAACCCCCTTGATTCTCTGCGCTGTCCGAAATGCCGGGATATCATCCGCAGGGCCTGGAAAAACTGCAGCAACTGCGGATTGTCGTTGAGTGTAAGCTGCCCCTACTGCGCCGAGGAAACCTTTTTTGGCGACTACTGCGACCAGTGCGAAAGCAGGCTGGTGGTGGTCTGCTCCGATGATGAGTGCGGCCTGCAGCAGCCGCCGGTTGGCGATGAGTGCTCTAAATGTGGTAAACCGCTAGAACCACTTGAGGATGGAGGGTAATCAGTATGGCATTGAAGGCCTTTACCAGTAACTACGAAGACAATAGCACCGAGGCCGGGTTTCAGTTCACCTTTTTTTGCGATGTCTGCGGCGACGGATACAAAAGCGAATTTATTGAGTCCAAGACTTACAAAAAGAAACAGACCGTCGAGGGTATAAGCAACGCCATATCGGCGGCCGCCACCATGTTCCGCCGTTACAACGTCAGCCACGGGGTCAGGCGGGCAAGGGGCTTTGGCAACAGGCTTCAGGGGATGTCGCCAGAATGGCACAAAGAGCACGAGCAAGCATTCGAGATAGCCCAGAACGAGGCCAAAGGTCATTTTTACCGCTGCCCCAAATGCAACAAGTGGGTGTGCGAGACTGACTGGAACGAAGAGGAAGGTCTATGCGTCCGGGACGCTCCCCGCACGAACGTGGAAGTTGCTTCCGCCCGCGCGGAGAAGCGCACCCAGGACATCCGGCAAAAAGCAGAGGAAACGCAGGTCTTCACCGGCGATATCGAGGGCAAGCAGACTATCTGTCCCAACTGCGGTAAACCAGCCTCCGAGGGCAAGTTCTGCAGTAATTGTGGTGCAGATCTATCTTTGTTTGTCTGCGAGCAGTGCGGAACAGAAAGCCCTGCGGGCACACGGTTTTGCAGCGAATGCGGAAATCGTCTGCAATGACAGCACAGCCAAGCATATGGGGGACCTGTGGGGATTGCCTCCCGGGTCTCCCTTTTTTGCTCGGTAGCCGCTGCCGATATGCGCTGTTTTTCAGGGGCCGGAAAGTGGACGGTTTCAGAGTCTGGCTTCAGTACCCAGGCGGAGGGTGGCGCTGACGGCAGTGCACAAGCTCAACCTGTTGGTACGATGAGGAATTAAGCGAATGCTCGCCACCTCTTACCGCCTGTTCTAAGCCCGCTTACATGCCGTACTCGGTCTCGTTTGCAGATGAACTTTTTGGTTGAAAGTCGGTTTGCCCACGTTGTGATAGGAGGCGTATCCTTTGCGCCGAACGCAGCTTAGGCGAAATATGACCGTACTGCTGATCGTGTTGGGGGTGCTGCTGTGGGCTTCGGTTTCAACGGGGATGGCCCAGACTGTTTTTGAGGAAGTTGAGCAGGCCCAGCTGAAGGTGGTATCGGAGTACTTTGAGCTGCTTGTGAGCGTAGAGGAATCCGAGCCGCAGTTTGCCCTCCTTACCGAGCAGATTGAAGAGCATACCGCGAATCTCGCGAAGCTGCAAAGGCAGCTGCAGGAGTCAGAGGACCGTTACCTGCAGGCCCGTGAGCGCACCGTGACGGCCCTGCGCTGGATCAACAGAAAGGGGCCCATGTCCTATCTGCAGGTGCTTTTCGGTGCCGCATCCCTGCGCGATTTTCTCCGGAGGACTGATTTGATCTCTGCTGTCGGCAGAGGTACGCTGGCGGCGTTTTCTGATGTGAAGTCGGAGATGCAGGCACGAGAGGTCGTAAAAGAAGAAATCGACCTGATATCCTCGGAGCTAGCCGGCCTTGAGGCCGAACGTGACGCCCTTTTGTCTGTTCGAGAAGAACTGGATGCTCAGGAGCAGCTGCTGCAGGAGGCTTTTGGGCAACAGTGGCCTGAAATGTCCGCCCGGCTGGATGAACTGGCCGACGGGTGGCTGAGAAGTTGTGCCGGGTTCCTGCAGCAGCTTCCCGAGAGATTTGCCCGGCTGGCGGAACAGGAAGTCCACCTTCGAGGAATTACGATGGTACCGTCGTTTTTTGAAGTTGTTGTTACCATTCCGTCCGGGAGCCTCAATGAGGTGCTTGATGCTGACCCCCTGCTGCGGGGAGCCGAGTTCAGATTTTTCCCCGGCGAGGCCCACCTGGTTGCAGATGAGCTGGATCTGGTCATCGTAGGCGATCTTTCGATTACTCCCGGCGGCATGGTCTCATTTTATCCTGTGGGTCTTTACCTCGACGGCATTCCGCTGACCTCACAGATGCGCAGGGATGCCGTGGGGGAGTTTGGGCTGGATCTTTCCTCTGAGATAGGAGCATTCAGGGCAGAAAGCCTCACTGTGAGGTCAGAAGAGGTGCAGATAGTGCTTTCGCTCCGGCGTTAGCCGTCTGGGTTGGGAGTTGGAGGAATACCATTGATCAGAGTCTGCGAGCTGAGCAAACACTATGCCGATGGCACCGCGGCGCTGCGGGATGTTGACCTGGTGATCGACCAGGGAGAGATGGTTTTTCTGCGCGGGCCGAGCGGAGCGGGCAAGACTACGCTGTTTGAGATGATTCTGGGGATTGAACCACCCTCATCCGGTGCTGTCGAGGTAGCCGGACAGCGCGTCTTCCCCGGGGTTCATCCCCGTTGGGTGAGGGAGATTCGCCGCAGGACCGGTGTTATTTTTCAGGATTTCCGGTTGTTTGAAGGTCGAACCGTCCGGGAAAACGTCGAGTTGGGTCTGCGGGTGCTGGGGATAGCCGGTCAGAAGATGCGGACGAGGACAGACCACCGGCTGGAGAATGTGGGGCTTTTGGACCGGGCCGAAGCGCCCGTAGGGTCGCTGTCCTGGGGGGAGCGGCAGCGGGTTGGGGTGGCCAGAGCGCTTGCCCGTGAGCCCGACATTATCCTGGCGGATGAGCCGACAGGCAACCTGGATGAGGAGATGTCGGAGCGGGTGCTCGATCTGCTGTATGAGGCCAATCAGGGTGGAGCCACCGTAGTCGTGGCTATCCATGCTCCCCACGTGCTGAAATCCACCCGCCGCCGGGTCGTGACTCTGCGGGACGGTCGGGTGGCCGATGACTCAGCAGCCCGGGACGGGAAGGGGTCATGACCGTGGGTGATCTGGGATTTTTCCTGCGCGAGGCGCTGGCGGGACTTAAGATTCACCGGGTGGCCAACTTCATATCGATTATCTGCATCGGGCTTGCGCTCCTCAGCCTCGGCCTGGTGGCCGGAACCTGGGCTAATCTGCAGCACGTTGCCGATACCCTGCGGCAGGACGCAGAGATCGTGGTATATCTGGATGACGATGTTTCGCTGCAGGAGGCCGAGCAGCTTTCGCGCAGGCTGCTTGATCATCAGGGAGTATCCCGTACCCGGGTGGTCTGTCCCGATGAGACACTGCTAAGGGTGGAATCTCTAATAGGCTCAGATATTGATATACTGTCGGTGCTGGAAGGTCACAATCCCTTTGCTGCATCGATTGAGGTGGGAGTGGACGCCGGGGTGGCCGCGGAAGTGGTTTCGTTTTCCGGCAACCTCGCTGGAGTTGACTACATCCGCGACAATGAGGAGGTCCTGGCTCCTCTGCTGCGGCTGACTTCTTTGATCCAGTGGGCAGGACTCGTGGTGATACTGGCAGTTGCCCTGGTGACTACAGCGCTGGTTGCCCATATAGTCCGGCTGGGTATGTCCGCCCGGCAGCAGGAGATGGAAACGCTGCGTCTGCTCGGTGCTTCTGAGGGGTTTGTGTGTGCTCCCTTTGTCTTTGAGGGAGCACTGCTGGGCGCAGCTGGCGCTCTTTTCGCTGCTTTTGGTGTGGCGGCAGCTGGCGGCCGGGTATATCAGCTAATCCGTACTGGTCTGCCTTACCTGCCGCTTGCCGCCGGCACCCCTTTGCTCGGATACTTGGCGCTGCTGGTTTTGGGTGTGGGACTGACAGCCGGCACCCTGGGGAGCCTCGTTGCCCTTCGCTCTGCCTGAGTCTCCACATCAGCAAAGCGTTGCAGAGAGGCCGACGCCAGTCCCATCTATCCGGGTTTCCTTTTTATGTATGGGCCGAACTCTTCTCATCTGCACGTCTCAGGCGCCGGTACATCCAGGCTCTGGCAGATGCTCACAAGCTCCCGGTGGACTTTGGGGTGCAGGGGAACGCCCTCCCGCAGGTTCTTTTCGTACTGCAGGTGTTCCTTTTGTCCGGCGACGTAGATCTGCTCGCAGTCGGCAGCCAGCGGGGCTGACTGCAGCTGGTCTATGAACTCGTCCATTTGGCTGCCGAACGTATCCAACGGCATCATGGCGTCTACCCGCAGTGCCGCCACGAAGTGTCCCACCCCGGTGGTACCGGGGTCATCTGCTGAGCCTACCGCGGTGAGGAAGCCTGCACCGGTGAGCACTCCTGACAGTATATCCACCACAGCTGCCAGCCCATATCCCTTGTATCCAGAAGTCCTGTCGGTGCCACCCAGCGGAAAGAGCGCTCCCTGCTCGATTATGGTGTCCGGGTCCTCGCAGGGAAGGCCTTCGGCATCGGCGCCCCAGCTGATGGGAACCGGTTTTTCCTTGCGGCGGTGCACCTCAATTTTTCCTATGGGAACCACGCTGGTGGCCATATCCAGCACAAAGGGAGGGGAATCTCCCGCTGGCACTGCTACGGCGATGGGGTTTGTGCCAAGGGTGGCCCTGCGGCCGTACGTGGGGAGCACCAGCGGCCCGGAGTTGGTCAGACACAGGCCGACCATCCCCTGCTCGGCCGCCTGCATGGCGTAATAGCCGGCTATACCGAAATGGTTGCTGTTTTTTACTCCCCCGACGGCAATGCCATCATTTTCGGCCAGCTCAATGCACCGGTTCATCGCCTGATGACAGGCGGGATGGCCCAGCCCGTTGTCCGCATCCAGGACAAAGATAGATCTGGCAGAGGAGTTGATCTGTCGGTGTGGCCGAGGGTTTATACCCCCGGCTTTCAGTCCGTCGAGGTAATAGGACGAAAGCCGCGCTACACCGTGCGACTCAATCCCCCTGAGGTCTGCTGCGACCAGCACATCGGCGACTACTTCAGCATCAGAATCGGAAATGCCGTGAGATTTCAGGCAGGTGGTCACTGTGTCTTTTAGTGCTCCGGCTGGTATTCTGACGTAACTGCTGTCGTAAGTATTCATATGCGATCACTCTTTCCTGAGGCCTTGCCTTGTCTTCGCGTGGGTCAGTCTGTGACTGCAGCGGTTTCTGTGTTGCCGGACTGTCATCTGCCGCCGGGTCCTGACAGCAGGGACACAGGTTCTGCTGTGCCTCTATGCATCTTCCGGCCCGTCACGGACACTGTGTCTAGGTGTTTTTCAGCACCTGTCCTTCCGCTGCCTGCAGTTTCTCGGGACTGTCGCCGTCGTAGGCTACAGAGCCTTTTACCATCACCTTCTTGATGCCCACCGACGGCATCTCCGGGTTCTGATAAGTGGCGCGGTCCGCAACTTCATCGAGGTCGAAGACCACCAGGTCGGCGCGCTGACCGGCCTTGATCGTACCCCGGTCGGTCAGACCCAGTATGCGGGCGGGGGCAGAGGTCGTCTTGCGTACCGCCTCCGGCAGCGTCAACGTGCCTTCTTCCGCCACGTAGCGGGAGAAAAAGCGCGGATAGCTGCCCCAGAGACGGGGGTGGGGACGGCCCCCGTATATGCCGTCGGTTGCCACCACCGATGCCGGGTGACGGTATATGGAGGACAGGTTTTCCTCGCTTCCGTAGTGGCTGATCATGGTGACCTGCAGCTGTTCGGCCAGCAGCAGATCGCAGACGGCGTCCACCGGATCCTTTTGGGTTTCACGAGATATTTCCTCCATAGACATTCCAATAAAGGAAGAATTGTCTTCGCTTTGCACCCATGAAACCACTATGTTCTCCCAGCCCACCGAGATTGCCCGGTTATGCCATACCTGCAGGCCCTTGTCGAAGGCGCGGTGGATGGCCCGGCGGTGCTCGTCGTCCGCCAGCCTGGCCAGGGCGGCATCAGGCCCTCCGTCCAGCACCCAGGCGGGCAGGACGGCCGACAGTACGGTGCTGCCCGCCAGATAGGGGTAGCGGTCGCAGGTTACGGTAATCTCTCCCTGACGGGCGCGGGTAATGCGCTGCAGGGCGCGGGGGAGATTGGGCCAGTTCACTTCCCCGTAGGCCTGCAGGTGGGAGATGTGAAGATGGCAGCCGCTGCGCCTGCACACTTCGATGGCCTCTTCTAAGGCATCAAGCAGATGATATCCTTCATCGCGCAGGTGAACGACGAAGATTCCGTCGTGACGGGCGGTCTCCTCGGCCAGTGCGGCCAGCTCTTCGGTGTCCGCGAAACTGCCCGGCGGATATATGAGACCGGTTGAAAAACCCCAGGCTCCCTGCTGCATCGCCTCTGCCACGAGATTCCGCATGCGGTCCATCTCCTCATCATCGGGTTTGCGGTCAGCGTTGCCCATGGCCTCAAGCCGCACCGGCCCGTGCGAGATCAGACAGGCCTGATGGTTGGGCAAGTCGGCCTCCTGCAGCGCCGCCAGGTAGTCTGCAAAACTCCTCCAGGTCCATTTTTCCGCAGGCCAGCTGCCCAAAAGGCCGGCGGTAAGGCGGGCCAGCTGGGGCAGGGTTTCTGAGTTCACAGGAGCCGTTCCCAGCCCATCCTGTCCCAGAAGCTCGGTGGTGATGCCCTGCGAAAGTTTGGCCAGAGGGGGAGGGCTCTGCAGCAGACGAAGGTCCGAATGGCTGTGAGTATCGATAAAGCCCGGCGTGATGATGCAGCCGGGTGCCTCAATCGTCATGCCTGCGGAGGGAAGATCACCGCCGACCTGCACGATCTCACCTCCGTTGATCCCTACCTCGGCTTCGAATGGTTCGCCGCCCGTGCCGTCGACGACAGCTGCACCGCTTATCTTCACGTCAAGCATCTATGATCTCCTCTCTCAGTGCCACTGCCGCCTGTTGACCGGGTAAAATGGGGGGATGCGGTCCGGCAGGGGCCGATATTTTTCAAAATGCTGCAGGATGTACGGTCTCAGTTTCTGCAGCAGCTCAACCCGCCTGCGCGAGCCAGCTCTGTCGGAAGCAGATATGCTGTCTATGAGCTCGGCGGTCAGCTTCTCTTCATCTATGCCCTGAATTTCACCCTCGCGCATGACCACCTCGCCCCCGATGATCACCGTCCTGACGTCATCTCTGTCTTTCTGCATGACAATTCGCTGCTGCGGTGTGGCATCCGGATGGACATACGGGTCAGGGGTGAGGTCTATCAGCGCCATATCCGCTGCCTTGCCCCGTTTGAGGGTTCCGCATACGTCCTGCATTCCCAGCACCTCGGCTCCGGTGCTGGTGGCCATCTGCAGCAGTCTGGCAGGAGTCACCCGCGGTGATGAGCCGGGATGCATATCGGCCAGGCGATGCAGTTTCTCGGCCAGGCGCATTTCTGCAAGCATGTCTTCATCATCGTTGAGTCCTTTGCCATCGATGCCCAGCGCCACGGGAACATCTTTCGAAAGCAGATAAGCAGCAGGCAGAATGCCGTTGCGCATGTTCAGGTTGCAGGCGGGGTGATGAGTCACCGAACACCCGGTGTCAGCCAGCAGACCGATATCGTACTCGCTCATCCACACCCCATGTCCGAGCGTCAGGTCGGGGCCGAGGAACCCCATTTCCGCCAGATGGGAAACTCCCGATGATGCGTAGCGGCGGAATATCGCCTCGTTCTGATAGGGAGTCTGAATCGCGTGCATATGTATCCTTGCATCTTTACTTTCTGCTTCTGCGCGGATTTTGACCAGCAGATCGGGAGAACACCACTGCGGTCCCATCGGCCCCAGTCCAACAGGTGATTCGGGGCTGTGGTAGCGGCGGTAGATTTCGTCGAAGGTGGAAAAATAGTTGCTGTGCAGCCGTTTTTTGTCGCGGTCGAACAGTTCCTCCGCCTCGTCCCGCAGTTCTTCGGGGAGCCCGGGGATAAAACTGTCATCCTCGTAAGTCAAGAAGTTTTGGTCTTTTACCGTCAGAGAAAAAGCCCAACGCAGGTTCAGCTTTTCGTAGGCGGATATACGCGTCTGCACGTCCTCCACGCTCGAGGCACCGCCCATGTGATGAATGGTGGTGCAGCCGGAGCGGATGTGTTTGACGGCGCACCACAGGGCGTCAAGATGAGGGTCCGGACGGTGTATACCCGGTATTACTGTGTTCCAGTATTCCAGGTGGTCATATCCCACTCCCAGCTCGAAGTAGCTGAGCCCCATGCCGTGCGAGTGGGCATCAATCAGTCCGGGTACAACAGCGTAACCGGGATCTCCTTCGACTGGTGCATCGGGGAAACGACTGGCAAGATCCTTGAAGGGGGCCACTGCCAGTATTTTGCCGTCGGTGCTTATGGCTACCCCTGCATCTTCTATAACTCCATCGGTGCCCGCTGCTGGATCAAAGATCACATGACCACCACGCACCAGCATTTTCACCATTTCTCTTTCCTGTATCATCGGGCATCACCCTTCCTGTTTCGCACTGCTTTTGCAAGCTGCGGGCCTTGTCAGGGACCCGTCGTGGCGGCATCAGCTCAGATACGGCGCAAAGCGATGCAAACTACCTCAATTTACTTCTACGTAAACCGCAGATGTCCTGTAAAGCTCAGCTATTCGACACTTCGCATCGCAGCAAAACAAGCGGTTTTTGGCGCCTCGCGTAGGTCTCGTGCCGCCTTCTGCAACTGTTTTCTGCTTGAGGGCAAACATTATCACGGCGGATGCAGGCATCGAAGCAGCCCGCTTCGGCGTCGCTGAACGAGAGCCGGTCCTGGACTGCCGTTTCTCAACGGTTGCGGTATTTACTGCAGCTGTTAAACTGTGTGGTAGTTACTGACAACAAAGAAAACAGGGGGAATGAAATTGCCCGAACTGTCCGAAATTATCGGCAAAGCCCAGGAACTGGGTCGGCAGCTCAAAGAAACGCCCCAGTACAAGGAGCTGCAGGCGGCCGAGGAAGAGCTCAGCGATGATCCACAGGCGCAGATTCTGATGCAGAGCGTGCAGCAGGCTCAGCAGAAGATTCAGAATGTGCAGCAGGCCGGCATGCAGCCGACCGAGGATCAGGTGCAGAATCTCAATCAGGCCAGCCAGGACATGAACCAGAACGCATCAGTTATGCGTTTTCTGCAGGCCAAAGAAGAATTTGAGGAGATTTTGCGCACTGTTAATCAATCCATAGGAGAAGGTCTGCAGGAAGACGAGGAAGATGAGGACCTGATTTAGGGACCATTACCGATCTTTAGCGAGAAAGCCTCGCCCGTGAAAACGGGCGGGGATGAATCGGTGTTGGAAGCATAAAATTGCGTAGGCAAAGTATATATGCTATAATTACAATATAAGTGAATATTTGGGTGGTTGTTGCAGTTAATCCCCTGCAATGTAAAATATTCAGGGTGTATCTGAAA
>PUMD01000169.1 GCA_003551215.1 Clostridia bacterium
GTACCGCCCTTATTCTAGCAGACACATCGGAGCTTCTACCTGGCTGTATGCAGAGTCTAAAGCCGGGTTCGTATTCACGCTTCTCTCCTATCCATGCCGGGATCTCGGTGTCCTATGCTCATCAACTGGTCGAAGACGGCTGTCTGCAGGTGTCCCTAATAACTCCCTACCGCAGCCAGGCCAAGCTGCTCAGTGAAATGCTATCCTCCCTGGGTTTGCAGGAGCAGGTCTCTGCCTCAACCGTGCACCGTTTTCAGGGTTCAGAAAGCGATGCGGTCATCTTCGATCTGGTCGACAGCCTACCGCAATCGGGTGCCAGCCATCTCACTGGCAGTGACACCGATACCAGCCTGCGGTTGCTGAATGTCGGGCTTTCTCGCGCCAAAGGCAAACTGATTGTGGTCGCTTCCACACGCTTCATCCGGCGCCAGCATCCCAAGCGCTCGCCTGCAAAAAGGGTCGTCAATTTAGTTAAGGAACATGGAGAAGTGCTGCAGCCGAACGCGGAATCTCTGCTGCAATCATGTTCTGTAGATAGCTTGCACTGGGCCACCACCTGGCGGAATATACAGGATCGTCTCGCCGGGGACATACTCCAGGCACAAGAATCGGCCCATATCAACGTGCCGGTGGGTTTTTGCCTATCTGAGGAACTCAGAAATGCCATCTGGCAGGCAGCTGCAAAGCTAGGCGACCGCCTAACGCTATCCGCCCCTTATCAGGAGGTAGCTACCTTTGAAGAGAGCAAGGCGTCCCTTAAATTGCTGACCAGATCCGTGGGAGCCTTTGCTTGCATAGACAACACCGCCGTCTACTTCGGACCCCGGCACCCGGACGGAATAGTTATGAGATTGGAATCCGCCAAAGCATGTGCTGCCATAGAGGAAATGGTGGGTGTTAGATAATGCAAACGCATTTTCATTTTACCTGCCACAAAAAATGCACGATCTACTTAGTGGAAGGTGAGGTAAAATGGCTTTCATCATTCCAGAGAATCTGCGCAGTAGACGCGACGTACCAAATGCTGTTCGCCAAACGGCCAGCGCATTTCAGATTGGTTTAGGCGGCGATGCGACTGCCTGGTATGAACCACTGTACGATCCCTCAGGTACAGAACCACACTTTGTTGTTTCGTTCCCTGACCGCGGAATTGCGGTAATGGAGATCCTGCGGGTTAAGTCCGGGGGACTGCTGGGAGTACTGCGTGGCAAGATACGATTGCAGCGAGATGGTGATGAAATCGAGGCTGACAACCCCTTGAGTAGGGCGGAAAATCTTGCAAAGCAACTGAAGCAAAGGATTGCCTCTGAACCCAGAATCGCTGATGCAGAGCTCAAGGTCGGTGCCGGGGCCATATTTACCACCGTTTCTCGCGATGAGGCAGAGGAAAAGAAGCTGGGAAAAGTGGTCGATCTCGAAAGGTGCCTGTTTTCTGAAGACATCAAGGAAGCCGTAGAAGGATACGGCGAGGATCGCCTGATGAAAGCCTTCACCAGGATCATCGGCCCGCCCAGCGAAGAAATATTCTCGGAGGAGACACAAAAGATTCTCCATGGTCTCATTCAACCCGAAGCGGTAATTGACAACATATCCTCAAGTGAAGAACCAGTTCAACAGACCGTCTTCAAACCACCGTCGGACAGCGAAGGAATCATCCGGGTAATGGACCGAAAGCAAGAAGCTATGGCCAAAAACCTTGGCGACGGCCACCGCGTCATCAGAGGGGTCGCCGGTAGCGGCAAGACGCTGGTTTTGGTCTACAGAGCAAGACTGCTTTCCCGCATGATGCCCAAAGGAAGGATTATAGTCACCTGCTTTACCCGCTCTCTGGCGGCTCAACTACGTACACTCCTGTCCGGTTGTGAAAATGTAGATGTTATCAATCTGGACAAGATCAAAGCGGATACCATTCGCTCTGCCGGTTTCGAATTTCCTGGATACGAGGAAGACGATGACGGGGAGGCTGTAAACAAACTGGCTCTCAAGGCGCAGAAGATGGGCGGCGGCCCCAGGTATCAGGCCGTCCTATTAGATGAGGCCCAGGACTTCAGCACAGATTCTCTGCGCTTCGCGGTAGGTCTGCTCGACAGCGGCTGCGATGACCTGCTGGTGGTGGCGGATGCAGCTCAAAACATCTTTCGCCGCGATTTCAGCTGGAAGCAGGCCGGTATTCATGCACAGGGACGAACACAGATCTTGCGGATCAATTACCGAAACACTAAAGAGATACTGGCATTTGCCAGTCGCTTTCTTCTAAGCAGCAGGGATCTCGAACCTGAAGATGTGCCTGATCTCGAAGATGAGCATTCTATCATTCCTCCGGAATCGGCGAAGAGAACGGGCCCCTTCCCCAAACTGCGCTTGGTTGGACACACCGAGAACGTGGTTGCGGAGGCTGCTGAAGATGCGGCCAATTACCTGCAGGAGGGCGCTGACCCGAAAAGCGTTGCCGTGCTGTACCCGTCATCCAGAGATCAGGGAGTCGACCGGGTGCAGGAATTTACCCGGCAGATGCAAAAAAGGGGCCAAGACGTATTCTTGTTATCGGACCCGGAGTACAGAGAAGCCCGGGAGGATTACATAGAAACTGACTGTCCCGTAATACTCTCCAGCATCTACAGCGCCAAAGGCCTGGAATTCCCCCACGTCATCTTATGTGGGGTGTGGTCGGGCCGAGATGACGCGGAAACCAACCGGAAGTTGGCCTACGTAGGCATGACGCGAGCGATGGAATCACTTACTGTGGTTAGTCGGGATGACCATCCTCTAGCTAGCGACCTCAAACAGGCCAGTCGCCCAGAATCTCAAACCCACAAGGGCACCAACCAAAAGGCACACGATCAGAAAACCAGTAGCAAAAAGAACTCTGATACAGATAAACCGCAGCGGGCAGGCGAATCTTGGACAAAGGCGGAGGACCAATACCTACAGAAGTGCTACAATGCGGGATTGGATTTTGATGAAATCGCGAAACGTCATCGCCGGACTACAGGAGCAATCAAGAGCCGCCTGCAAAAACTAGGGTTAGTTGATTAAGAGCTAAGATCTTTGGCGCCCCCAACCAGCGGCAAGACAATAACTCTTCAGGCAAGCAGAATTGTGTACCCTCGCACTTGCCCAAATATCCTTTTGGCGGTCTCGTCATTTGCCAGTCTCCCCTATGTCTGTTGCCCATCTATTTCTGCCAGCATTCATTGCTTCAGGCCTGATAACGGTAATTATCAGACTAGATTCGCATAAGACATTCAAGGTCTCAGTGTTGTCCCGAATGAGCAACGCCCTGTAATCAGACTAGCCCCGGCGGACTTCAATTGTGGAGTGAAGTCAGGGTATTTATAACATCCCAAAGGTTGACTCAAAGTACAGAATGGCCCCTCGCATCGGGAGTTGGCACACGGCAAAACACCCAAATCAGTGGTCGCATCATACGCACTTGCGTTGGTGCCTCCGGCCAAAACCGACACACGTCTGCAACCTGCTTCAAGCAAGGTAACAGCGGCCTCCCGAGCAGTCGTCCGGACGAAACAATGTCGTTAATCACCAGCACATTAATGTTCGCCCTTAGTTTCCGGTTGAGGAGCTACATTAAGCTCGCCACACGGTTCAGGGTCTCATCAATGTCGGTTTCTGAATGGTGACGGTTTACAACCATGCGCACCCTGCTTGGGGGACGCCCGTTAACGAGTATCCCCAGGGCCTTTAACTCCTTTACCATACGCTCCGCGCTCCAGCCCCGGCTGGCTCCGTCAACATTAACCATGTCAGTCTGCACTGTGTCCAGATCAACCTCAAAAACACCCAGTCCGACGATACCCTCGGCAAGGCGGCGGGCATTCCTGTGGTCTTCCTCTAAACGGTCGACCATATCATCGAGAGCCACTATTCCCGCAGCTGCCAAAACGCCGGCCTGGCGCATAGCTCCTCCGAGCATCTTGCGGACTTTCCTCGCCTGAGAGATGAAATCGGCATCGCCTACCAGCACCGAGCCCACGGGGGCAGACAGTCCCTTGGAAAGGCAGAACATGACGCTGTCGACCTCGGCTGCGATTTCGCTGGCATCGATATCGAGGGCCACAGCCGCATTGAATATCCGGGCGCCATCCAGGTGCAATTTAGCGCCGCAACTGTGCACAACCTCGGCAAGGGCACCCAGCTCCCCCGGAGTGATGACCGTTCCGCCCGACATGTTGTGCGTGTTCTCAGAGCAGACAACCGTGACCGGCGGATAGGCGTTTTTCATTACGAATTCGACATCTCCGGGATCCATTACACCATTTTCTGATTGCACCAGCCTGGGCAGGAGTCCAGCTATGCTGGATACCGAACCAGCCTCGGAGGTAAAAATGTGCTGCTGGTCATCGAGAATCACGGAGTCACCCCGCTGCGCGTGGGTCATGAGCGCAGCCAGATTGGCCATCATACCAGAAGGTGTGAAAAGCCCTGCCTCTTTACTCAGCTTCTGTGCAGCAAGCTCCTCCAGCTGGTTGGCTGTGGGGTCCTCCCCATACTGGTCATCTCCAACGGCTGCATCTCGCATGGCATCGCGCATCGCTTCTGTGGGTTCTGTCAGGGTATCGCTTCTATAGTCAATGGTTTTCATATTTATCCCCCTCGCATTTCATGATCAGCCTCGTTGACGAGATAGTTGGAAGCGTCTGCAGTATCCAGGGTCTTGCTGACAGTGAACCTGCAGCGACGGCTGCACGGGGCTTGTTTACCGCTTCGCCTTCGAATCTGGCAAGCTCATTCTACATGCGAGCTGTACTATCCTTCCCCACAGCTGACCCAACTCTGGACAGCAGCAGCAAACTGCCCATGATGACCAGAGCCCCTGCCGAGACAAAACTCGCACCCAGGCCGGCCGTGTCGGCCACGTAGCCAAAAGTTGTGGAGCCAGTCAGGCGCCCAAGCCCAACCCCCACCTCGTTTATCGCCATGCCAACAGGACGGCGCTTTTCATCCAGCGCACTGGCAATCAGGGTAGCTGCAGCCACCGGCACAAAGCCGGGCCCTGTCCCGCTCAGCACTGCAACCAATACCAAAAACGGCAGCGAACCCGCAAAGGCGATAAGTATCAACGCCAGACCTGAAGCAGCAAGTCCCACCACCATGAACCGACGAACCTTCAATCTGGCGGCAAACCAGCCACCAGAGAATCTGAGCGCACCCACTACGATACCCCTTACCATGAGAAGCACTCCCAGTACGCTGGCCGAAAAACCCAAGCTCTGAAGGTGCAGCGGAAAGAACGAATCGAATACTCCCCAGCACACAAACATCAGCCAAGTTCCCGCCACGGCCAGTTGGATTGCAGGTACCGTCAGCAGCTGTCTGACGGCATCGAAAGATTCTCTTGCAAGCAGGGCAAGCCCCAGTGTTTTGCGAGCTTCGGGTGAGATAGTTGCGGGAAGCCGCCAAGTCAGGACCAGTCCCCCCATCAGGGCGGCCAGGTATACCAGAAATAAAATGTTCGGCTGCAGTGAATCCATCAGCAATCCGGCGATAGGGGGACCGACCAGAAAGCTTACCGACGTCAGCCCAAAAGAGAAACCCAGAAGGCTGCTGCGCTCCTCAGGACGTGCCAAATCGGCCAGATACGCACCCTGCGAGGGCCAAAATAGTCCATGGCTTGTTCCGAACAGAAACTGAGCCACAAATAACCACAACGCGTTGGGGGCAAAGAAATATACAAGCGCTGCCGCAGCGCCCAGCATCAATGACACCCCAAACACCCAACGCTTTCCCAGTTGGCCCGCGACAATGCCCCCGGGAATACATAGCAGGAGCTGAAACAAAGAAGGAGCCGCCATGATGAATCCCACGAGGACTGGCGTGGCGCCGAGCCGTTGGGCGTAGAGGGGAAGCATGGGAAAGACCAAAGACCACGAGAATCCCTGAAGGAATATCAGGCCGATGAGTAGCTTGTATTCACGCTCCCGGTCGCCCAGTGAAAAACCCGGATTGACACGGAAAGGTCCAATGTGCAAACGCGTGCTCTCCTCTCACGCACTGCAGAGACGGTTGCTGAAGTGCGCCGCTCATATCATGGCCTGTTCGGCCAAACGGCGTTAGGTTAATTCACGTCGGGGGTTACCCACTTGTCCATCCTATTATAATGGCCTCAGGTTAGTACACGATGTCGCCTGTAGCCTCGTGGCTATACCGGCCTCCCCCCGCCAGTTTGTCAGCTCTCGAGCCAACGAGATTCGTACACAGCAGCTAACATACATCACTGCAGTCAGAACCCAAATCAACGATGCCACCGTGCATGTCATTTTCCATCAGAACCTTTTCGCTTTTCCAGGTCCGAATCCTGCACCCGATGCCGCCGGAAAAGCAAAAGGCAAGGTATCTTGCGGCACTCGGTGGATTGCTCTGAATTTGCATGCGTTCGTCACAATGACGACGTGCCTCCTTTACGCAGGGTTCTCGTGGGTGGGGTGAGGTTGGCATAGAAAAAGAACCTCACCTGGCCATCGCTCGGAGTATTGTCCGACAAGTCGGACGGTTGCACATAGAAAGGGCGGTCTATCAGGCGTTGTTTCTTTCCGCATCCATATACTATCTTAATTCTACCCAACGCGGCACCAGCCGTGGACTCCCTGTTTTCCCTCTCAGTCCGGTTTCGGAAGGCACCAGACGCCTCATTACACCCTTTCTTTCATAGATGAAAGCAGACCCGCGTCTGTCAACTGAGCAAAGGGGCAGTATTAGTCGTTCACTTGCTCTTCCCAGCACTCCCTACCCGCATGCTGCAGGTACCGCTGCCAGGTAGTATCTCGGAATTCAGCAGACTTCTCCCCGTAGATCCATCCAAATAGATTCCCCATGTTGGCATGCGTTCTCTTCTCCCAGATAGTCGCGTAGAGCTCACCCTTTTCTCCCTCTGTCCATCCAGCCATAAATGCCCGCCGTCTGTGTTTATCAGGGGGCTGTCGGATGTCGGTGGGCTCTGAGGCACCCTCATCGTCGGTTTCATCGCTGTCTGCTGAGCGGGAGTCAATACGATACTGCGCGGTGTGAATGTTATTCTGCTCGCAAAACCACTCCAAATCCGGGTTTCCCTGGGCATAAAGGGCGACCGGAGTGGTTTCAGCTGCGCTAAACTCCTTTTCAAATAACCCCACGCCGACAACTACTTGGCCTATCAATCCTCTGTGCAGGCTGTTCTTGGCTTCGATGACATGCACCAACTCACCCTCAACAGCAGCGCGCACATCGTTATGAGTATTCGAGCCTGGCAGATGCACGCTGCTTTCTTCGCCAGGAATCAACACCCCGTCAATTCGCCGTGCTGCCAAGCGACCTCCCATTAAACCAACAGCCACTTCCAAAAACAGCCGCCCGGGATGGTCGCTCAGGTATCTGTCTAATAGTTTGTCTTCAACATTTGAGGGATTCCACATATATGAACCTCCGCTCAACACCCTCGAGCCGCAACCCATCAGGAATTCTGAGACAACTGTTAGCGTTTGGCAGGAGGGGGATGGATAACGTAAACGTCAGCAAATCACCCTTTTAGTGGGAGTTTCAATTAGTCTGAACCCATAACGACACGTTCTCGGGCGTTTTCGGAATCCAAATTCACGCCGCCTCGTGTTCCGTTGCCTACCCCACAGCAGCCGTCTGCAGGCATGCATACAAGCCCTGCAACGCCACCAACCTTCTGCACCTTGTCTGATATCTCTTACATCAACACAATTCGCAGGCCCTAGTCACCGACTGGCAAGAGTCCGCTGTCCATACCTTTATTCCTGGTCCGGATCAACGTAGGCCCCGGCGAAAAGGACAGTTTCCGCCGCATCGTCCCGAATAACAAAGAAGAAGGGCCGGTCGGCAACTACCTCGAAGGGTTCTGGGCCATCTCCCATGCCAAGTGCATAGGTTACAGCCGCCGCTTCCGTCCCTTTCTCATCCACCTCAATCACTGCTTCATGCGCGATCTCATCCAGAAAGAATCCCTCTCCTTCTGGCGACATATTGCCGAAGTCAGCCGAGGAAACGTCAAACGCGCTCTCCACGCCCAATGGGGCGAGGGCTTCGCCGAGATATTTCGAGTACTCTATTTCGAATCTGGGAAGACCCAGAACACCGTCCCCGGTGCCGAAACCACGCCCAAGCTGCTCCATCCATTCCTCCCAACTTTCCGGCTCGAGTCGGTCGTAGAAGGTGGGCAGATCATCGTCGGGAACGAAGATGTACATGGCCATGCGGGTGTCACTGGGACTACGAGCCTCTCCATAGGGTATGCGCACCGCCTCAAAGCCATCGCCGTCCAGGTAGCTGTATTCACCGTCCTCGCTCTCGCGGTACATCATAGAAACGGTGACGGTGGAGCCATCATCCCGGGTGAACTCCTCCTGTTCCGTCTCCTCCGGGTCAAACTCCTCCAGCCACCCGCCCTGAAAGTAGATGGCGTTAACCAGCAGGAAAACCTCGGCAGGAACAGCGCCTTCCACGATCTCCTCGATCATGTTCTCGGTGTTGTCAGCTACCCACTGGTTGATCTCATCGGCTGCCTCGGGATCGTTGAAGTCAATCTCACTGATCCTGGTCCCGTGATATTCCTGCAGCAGCTCGGCGTAGGAATCGTGCAGCTTTACTCCTTCATTGAGCCACAAGGAGTCGGCTATGGAGAGCACAATAGAATCGGCATCTGTCTGAAGATATGCCCGCATGGCGGCGCAGGCGGTGCGAAAATTTTCATTTTCCACGTCTCCGGCGCCTAGCAGATCACCAATCTCCTGACGCGTCTCGCCGTCGGCCCCCTCGTAAAGCTGCGACAGGGCCAGGTAGATACTCACCGGCGAAAAGAAGATGTTCTCGTCCGGGGTCGCCATGTGATCGTGCAGGTCGAGGAAGAACTCCGTGGGCATCAGCGGTTCGGGCGGATCAGGTTGCTTTTTACCGAAGTGAGCGGTGTACTCAACGTCATCCCGCACCACGACATTCAGCTCGCGCTCGCTGCCGCGAAATGTGCCTCCTTTGCTCCAGTGCCGGAACTCATAACCCTCTCCGGGCTCTGCCCGGAGAATGACCTCTTCGCCTTCACGGTACTCCCCGCCGCCTATCACTTCTCCTCGTTCCTCATGCGAGGCCTTCGCCCGGATCTCGTGGTTGATCTCGGTGAAAACGGCTGTGAGGGTCACGTCCTCCTCCAGTTGCAGGGTATAACGCCGTGACCGCCCGGCTTCTTGGCCGTTCTTCTCCCACCTCTCGAACTGGTATCCTTCATCCGGCCGAGCTGTAACCACAGCCGGTACGCCTTCGGGGTAAGTGCCGCCACCTTCTATCTGGCCAGCTTTCTCATCCGACATCTCAACCCGCAGCTCGTACTCCGGCAGGAAAACGGCCGTCACTGTCGTGTCATCTTCGACCTTC
Source organism: Clostridia bacterium (assembly GCA_003551215.1). GTDB lineage: Bacteria > Bacillota > Sulfobacillia > SLMV01 > SLMV01 > PUMD01. The sequence goes on from PUMD01000169.1 coordinate 9,382, forward strand.
ACCTGCAGGTCTTGGTCGGTCCCTATCTTATCA
>PUMD01000041.1 GCA_003551215.1 Clostridia bacterium
CAATACCTTCACCCGGGAAAGGAGGTGTGGGGAATACTGCAGTAATTGGCCGTGATGAAAAGAAATCGAAGGCGGGCCGCTGGTGGCTTTTTTTGGGATTGGTCCGACTAGCCAGGAGCCCGCGTGAAAGCTGCGGCAACAGCCGAACCGAGGCTCATCTGATTGGAACACAACTACGAGAAAAGTCACCATGGCATCACACCCGGAACAGTCCCGTCTTAACCTTCATCTTCCCGAATAACCGGCTTTTGCAGTGCGTTCCCCGGCAGCAAAAGACAGAGACGCCGGACGGTCTGCTCTACACCTTCGGCCGTGGGTGTATGCTGTCAGGTATCATCGGAGGAGGCAGTCTCTTCGAGACGGGGTACCATGAGAACAATGAGATCATAATCCTCTCCGTCTTGCTCTAACCCGCTCATTTGCGGAAGTGCCGACTCCTTCGCTCCCAAGAAATCGAGCAGGGCCTGTCTGACTCTTGCTGCGACCTTGCGCTCCAGCGTCACTTCTCGGAATTCACCCATGTAAGGAGGCAATTCCTCTTCCTCGGTGCAGGCAGCCATCTCCGGTAAATCGATCAGCAGCCGTCGCAATGCGTCCTGAAGCCGTCTCTCCATCAGCGGCAGGAGCGCGTATACACCATCGGTATCGTCCAACATACTGATGTTGAGGTCCAGCCCGAGCGAGTCAGCTTTGACAGAGTACGATTTTTCGGTGATTCCGTGTATTTCCCTGGTGTCAGTCACTTCTATAAACTCGGCCTCCAGCAGCCGCTGAAAGTGATAGTGCAGCTTTGATGCAGGCTCCTGCAGGACCTCTGCCGCCTCCTTAATGGGCACTGGCCGCCCGCGCCGAGCAAGTAGTTTGAGAATATCCAGACGAAGAGGGTGAGCAAGGGCTTTAATACGCACCAGATCCGAGTCAGGCATGGGCTTCATCACCTCCATGTTGTACCATATAAACTAAACATTCAGACCCATCTGTGCAACTGTCGATCAGTGCTCTTGCAGTTCACTCACCCGGTCCAATGCTCTGGCCCCGACGAGTATGGTCCCACCCCCTATCATCGGCCAGGCAAAAAGCGGAGCGACTGTTGTCCATAGCCCGGTTATGCCCAGTGCCACCGGTGCCGCTCCTCCCAGGAGGGTGTTCATGAACGCGAAGACGCGCCCCCGCTTCTCATCCGGGACGATTTTCTGTGCTATCGTCGTCAACGATATGTTGGCAATCGCTCCCGTGACACCAGCTAACAGCGCTAAGAGAATCAACATGACGGGAACCACCAGCCGCGGCGTTGACAGATAAAGAGCGAGTCCCATCGTAGCCCCCAGCAATAGAATGGAGCACCCGTGTCCGAACAGAGACATCAGTAGTGGTTTGCCATGATCAGTCCAGTTAAGCGCAGAGAGGACTAGTGATGCCAAAAGCAGGCCCGCGGCCAGACCGGACTGGATTAGCCCTAACCATATCTCACCCAGGGCCAGCTGGTCTATCACCACCACGGGCAGCACTATCTGATTCAAAGGAACGCTGAAGAAGTTCATTATGGCCAGTATGGGAAGCATGCGGCACAGCAAACTCGAATCCCAGACGTAGCGAAGCCCCTGTTTGACCTGGTCGAAAAAGGCTTGCGTAGGCTCGCCAGTGTCTGCATCATTAATGCTGACCGGAGGAAGGCGCAGAAACACCTCGCTTATACCGGACAGTATATAGGATGTACCGTTTACCATAAACACAAGCGAAACCGCCTGTGAGCCCCCCAGCATGGTAAGTAGCACCCCTGCTATCGCCGGGCCTACCAGAGACGTACCCGATGTGCCTAGCTGTCTCAACGAGTTGACGCGCGACAGATCCTCCCGGCTGACAATATTGGGTACTGTAGAACTGACAGCAGAAGAAAACAGCGGCTGCACTATACCGAACACTACAAGCAAGGCGTAAAGGTGGGCGACCGTCAGATCTTCACCCAGCATCAGCGTGCCAGCCAGAAGGACCATTGCTCCCCGAATCAAGTCGCACATCACGATGATGGTCTTCCTGTCCAGCCTGTCAACGACAGTTCCGGCGACGGGTCCCAGGATTATTCCTGGAATGGATGCTGCGGTCATGATACCCGCCAGGGTAAGTGCGTCGGCGGTATGCACTATCCATATCACCAAGCCGAATTTGAAAACCGCATCGCCCAGCTGAGAGACGATCTGTCCGATCCACAGCAGCAGGAAATTGCGATTTTTTAACAGCGGTTGCTGCTTGCAAACTTCGACCGTAGGCATTGCCTTCTCATCCTTTCAAAAAGATTTGAACGTTCAAATAATTATAAAATCCTGCAGGGTGAATTATCAAGCTTTTCCCCCAGTAAAAGCCAGGTGAGGAGTGCAGTTGGGATGGACTAATCAACGGATAGGTTCAATTTGCCCAATAGGTTGACATAAAACCGGCTGGATGCATATGCTAGTTGAAATACAAAAACGTCAGCGGGAGAGTACCTAGGGTTCCACCCGCCCCAGGGCGGGGTTCGGACCGAGTGGTACAGCCCAACCGGCCGCGGTGCAGCAGGCCGCGAGGGTACACCGTGGGGATAAAAGACCCGGCGGCAGGTCCTAAAGATACTGCCGCGGGTCTTTGCATTTTTATGGGTACCATGCTGCTGACGCAGAAAGGATGGTAAGGATGCTGAGTGCTCGCAGACACAGCCACGTTAGCCAGGGGATGTCACTGCTGCTGGTGTTGGGAATGATTGGTATTCTAGTCCTAGCAGGCTGCGGTTCAAGGCCCGCTGCTACCGAAGCGATCGAGGAGGAAAGCGAGCTTATTATTGCTCAGGGCGTGGATGCGACCACTCTGGATCCGAACATGCACGCCGAAGCACCCACCACCAACGTGGTGAGCAATATATACGACTCCCTTCTGATCAGGGATGAGGATGGAGAGATAAGGCCTTCTTTGGCGGAATCACTCTCGAACGTCGATGATCACACCTGGGAGCTGACCCTGCGAGATGACGTCGAGTTCCACAACGGAGAACCCTTCGATGCGGAGTCCGTCAGGTACACCATAAAGCGGATACTAGATCCAGAGAACAACTCGCCGCAGGCCGGCGACCTCAGCGCCATAAAGCATGTTGAGGTGCTGGATGACTACACGGTGAGGCTTATCACCCATCAGCCCTTCCCCACCCTGCCAGCCCAGCTGGTAGACCGACAGATGGTGCCCCCGATATACACCGAAGAGAAGGGAGCCGACCGACTGAGCTCCCAACCCGTCGGCACCGGTCCCTACCGCTTCGTCAGCTGGAAGCGGGATGAGAAGATCGTGCTGGAAGCCAACGAGGACTACTGGCGCGGTACTCCGTCAATAAAGAAGGTAGTGTTCCGGGTCGTTCCGGAAAACTCCACCCGGATTGCCGAGCTGCAGGCGGGCAAGGTGGACCTGATAGTAAATGTCCCCCCGCATCAGGCAGAAGATCTGGAATCCTCCCCCGACACCCGCGTCGAGCGGGTACCCAGCACCCGGGTTATCTTTGTGGCGACAGTCTCCGATGAACCCGGGCCGCTGGCTGACCCCCGTGTGCGCAGGGCGCTGAATCTGGCGGTAGATGCAGAATCCATCATAGACAGCGTGCTGCAGGGGAACGGCATTCCGCTGCAGGGTCAGCCGGTGACGGAAAATCACTTCGGGTTCAATCCCGCTGTCGATCCGTCTGGCTACGATCCGCAGAAGGCCCGTGACCTGCTGGCGGAAGCCGGGTATCAGGACGGCCTCAGTCTGGAGATGGATACTCCGGACGGGCGCTATCTGATGGACAAGGAAGTGGCGCAGGCGGTAGCAGGGCAGCTGCAGCAGGTCGGCGTGGACGTCAGCCTGAACATCCGGGAGTGGGGAGTGTTCGTCGAACGCATAATGAACCGTCAGACCGCTCCTTTAGTGCTGGTGGGCTGGGGCAATTCCACTTTTGATGCCGACGCCACCGTCTATCCCTGGTTCAGGACGGGTCAACGGTTTTGCTTTTATGAAAACGCCGAGGTCGATCAGCTTCTCGATGATGCACGCGAGACAATGGATGAGGAGGCCAGACTGCAGACGTATCACCAGGTCATGGAGATTCTTTCTGATGATGCCCCGTGGATTTTTCTGCACCAGCAGATGGATATATACGGGGTGTCCGAGCGCCTGGACTGGACGGCGCGGCCGGACGAACGCATAGAGGTATTCGATGCGGACATCAGATAAGTTTCATTCCTGAGGAGGGAAGAATCCATGACTCGATACATGCTGCGGAGGCTGAGTCACTCAGTCTTCATCCTGGTCGGTATTTCGCTGGTAACCTTTCTGCTGGTGCATCTCAGCGGCGACCCCGCCTCTTTATATCTGCCGCTGGATGCGAGTCCTGAGGACGTGGAGGCAGTGCGGGCCTCCCTGGGTCTGGACAGACCGCTTCACAGGCAGTATCTGGAGTTCGTCCGCGGAGCCGTGCGGGGTGACTTCGGAATCTCGCTGCGTCACCGCGAGCCCGCGCTGAACCTGGTGATACAGCGACTGCCGGCTACCCTGCAGCTTGCGGTGGCGGGCATGGGGGTGGCGGTGCTCACCGCCATCCCCCTCGGGGTGGTAGCGGCGGTGCGCAGGGAATCGCCGGTATCCACGTTGGCCTCGGTCGCGGGACTTTTGGGACAATCAATGCCGGTCTTTTGGCTTGGGCTTTTGCTGATACTGCTGCTGTCGGTGAAAATGCGGCTGCTTCCCCCCTCCGGGCGGGGAGGCATCTCCCACCTGATCATGCCGGCGGTGACTATCGGCACCTATTCGATGGCCATGGTCATGCGCCTTATGCGCTCCGCCGTCCTTGACGTACTGGGTCGAGATTTCATCCGAACTGCCCGGTCGAAGGGGCTGCCCGAGCGGCTGGTGATCTACAGACACGCCCTGCGCAACGCCCTGATTCCGGTGGTCACGGTGACCGGGCTACAGTTCGGCGTTCTGCTGGGCGGCGCGGTGATAACTGAAACCGTCTTCTCCTGGCCGGGGCTCGGCCGACTCCTGATTCAGGCCTTTAATAACCGGGATATGCCCACGATTCAGGCGGCGGTTTTCGTCATGGCAGTGATGATAGTGGCTGTAAATCTGATCACCGACCTGGCTTACAGCCACCTCGACCCGACCGTGCGGTTCGGTTAGGGGGGTCACCATGTCAGAACAGCTTGCAGATACAAAAAGATCACCATCTGAAAGACCCATAAAAGGCGACGGCCTGTGGAAGAAGGTACGGATCAGCTTCAAAAAAAGCAAAAGCGCCTGGCTCGGCGCCCTGCTGGTGGGCGTGGTACTTACCGCGGCGGTTTTTGCTCCCGCCTTGGCCCCCCACGACCCCTACCAACAGGACCTGTCAAGTAGCCTGCGCCCTCCGGTGTGGGACGGCGGCTCATCGCAGCACCCGCTCGGCACCGACCACCTGGGGCGGGATGTGCTGTCGCGGGTCATATACGGCAGCCGGATATCCCTTCTGGTTGGGTTCTGCGCCTGCCTGATGGCGGGGACGGTGGGAACCACCCTGGGGCTGGTGGCTGGATATTTCGGCGGTCGGGTGGATGATCTGATAATGCGGCTGGCCGACATTCAGCTGGCCTTCCCCTTCATACTGCTGGCGACGGCGATCATGTTCGTGCTGGGCTCTGGCCTGCGGAACATCATCCTGGTTTTGGGGATCACCGGCTGGGTGATATACGGCAGGGTGGTGCGGGGGCAGGTCCTCGCGCTGCGGGAAAAGGAATTCATAGAGGCGTCCCGGTCGCTTGGCGCCACCCCCTTCCGCACCCTGACCAGACACGTCTTTCCGAACGTCTCCTCATCGGTGCTGGTAATAGGCACCCTGGAGATAGCCCGCTTTATCATCAGCGAGGCCTCCCTTACCTTTCTGGGCCTGGGAGTGGACCCGAACATTCCCACCTGGGGCGGAATGCTGGCGGAAGGACGGCAGTACCTCAGCGGGCAGTGGTGGATAGCCACCTTCCCGGGGGTGGCGATCATGATCACGGTGCTGGGCCTGAACCTGCTGGGCGACTGGATGCGGGATCTGTTCGATCCCCGCACCGCGTCGTAATGGCAAAATGAGCGAGGCTCCCTGCTGACGGTTGGGCGGGAGCCTCGCCTGAAACCTGGTGCTGTGGGCCTTCGAGCAAACATGGGGCAATCTGCACCGAACTGCAGCCAACTGACCCAAAAGGGGAGATGAAACCGCGGGGCAGGAAGCTTATCTGTACCTCGACTGGCGGATCATGCATGCTGATGGAAATTGAGCTGCTAATTCACTGATGCTGCTTGATGATCCAGCACGACAGTCAGCTGTCTTGGGGGCGGGAATATGACCACAGAACTTATCCGAAGTTCAGCGGTGCGTCTTGTGCGAATGATCCGCGAGCGGAAAATCTCCTGCCTGGAGTTGATGCAAGAGTACGTAGACAGGGCGCAGGATGTAAACAAGGACATAAACGCCCTGGTTCAGACGGACTACGAGAGGGCACTGGATGCGGCAGCCGCAGCGCAGCGCCGCGTGGACCGGGGTGAGGATATAGGGCCTCTTCACGGCCTTCCCGTATCCATCAAGGATGCCCTTGACACCCGGGATTTTCCCACCACCTGCGGCATTCCTCAACTGTCCGATTACACACCTTCCCGGGATGCCACCGCGGTGAGACGCATCCGGGAGGCGGGAGGCATTATATTCGGTAAAACCAACGTTCCCACCCTGCTTTTGACCCCGGAGACGGAAAACCCGATATACGGCCGCACCAGCAACCCGTACAACCTCAAACACAGCGCGGGCGGAAGCAGCGGAGGAGAGGCGGCCGCTGTGGCTGCATGTGCATCAGCAATGGGATTGGGAAGCGATGCGGGCGGCAGCATCAGGGTTCCCGCCCACTACTGCGGCGCAGCCGGCCTGAAACCAACCCGGGGCAGGGTGCCAGCCACAGGACACACGCCGCCCAACATGGGTTTCGGCTGGTACAGCGAGATCGGACCAGTAGCCCGGCACGTCGAGGACCTCTACCTGGGACTGCAGGTCATCTCGGGAAAGGATGACCGGGACCCAGATGCGGTATCAGCGGTGCTGAGCAGGCCCGACAGCGTTCCGGTGAAATCCCTGCGCGCCGCATACTACGCCGCAGACGACCGCCGCAGCCCGACCCAACAGACGGAGAAGGTGCTTACAGAGGCGGTCTCCGCCCTGCGAGACGCAGGAGTCTCGGTGACAGAGCGCATGCCCCCGGGGCTTGACCAGATAAGCGTTACCGTCGATCGGCTGATGTCTCATTTTGAGACAACCCTGGATGTAGTTTTGCCGGACATAAACAGAAGATCGGTGATCGACCCCGGAGTTGTCGACCGGTGGATCTGCCGGGTGCAGGGCAGCCGTGGCGGTCAGGACAGCATATCTTCCGGCGAGTACTATCTTCTTACCGCCAAGCTGCAGGCCCTGCAGAAGGGGATGCTTGCCTTTTTGGAAGAATACGATGTCATTCTTTCTCCGGTCAGCACAAAACCCGCGCCGCGGCACGGTTTTTCTGAGGAGGAAGGCAATATCAGGGATCTTTATTACACCCTGCCTTACAACTGGACGAAGACGCCAGCCGTATCTCTCCGGGCCGGGACTTCACCCGAGGGGCTTCCTATAGGCCTGCAGATCATCGCCCGTCCCTGGGAGGAAGATGTGGCCCTGTCTGTGGCGAAGATAATCGAGGAATCTCTGGGGGGTTGGAGGCCACCGGCTCTGTAGATGATCTGTCTCAACCCACCAGCTGATGATTGCAACTGCACCCCAAACCGGCGGTCCGCAGACGCGCCAGCCTACCTATGTATATAAACCAAATCAGATGAGCAGCGGAACTACCTACTAAAGCGAGTTGGGCAGGGTGTGTCGCAGCAGTATGTACATCTGATGAGTCGCTCCGATGGCCGGCGCGCTGTGCACGTATTCCTTCTACTTGGTGCCTACGACGCTGGCCATAACCAGTCTGGTCATCACCTACCATCCAGAAATCCGCCAGGCCGGGCACCAGATTCCCTTCGTAATCAACACTGACCAGGGTGTCTGCACGATGTGCATTCTCTGCAGGACAAAGCCTTCCATGGCCGGATCGGCTCCCACGCGGAAGCCAACACAAGCTCATCCTCTTGGAAGGCATCTTCCAACTGGCCGCAGGCTGCCTTCACTTTCCTTGCAATATGCAGAGGATTTTCGGAGAATGACTGCACTGGTGACGTGTAGCTCATCTTGTCAACTCGGAAATTCTGAGGACACAAAATCTCCTGTGGAGATGCACGTGGAAAGGCTGTTGAGGACCCTAAACAGAAGGTCTCACGGTTAAAGAGCTCACCTGGTAGGACAACCTGGCATTAGTCAGGGCCGAAACACCTTCAACAGATGGCGCTCTCCCCGGATTGATAATCCAATCTGAATCAGATTGAGCAACTGACCGACGCAAGTTCTGATGTAACCACCCGCGGTGAAACGGAGGGCCGCTTTGCTGCTACCACAGTTTCTCCAGATCTATGCTCAGCCCGCCGAAGCCCGGTGGACACACCGTGTCGTCATCCATACCCCCCGCGACCAGCGCATATATCCCATCCCGCAGTGCAAAACACTCCAGGGACCTCTGGTCTGGGTCGACTATCCAGTAATGAGGAACCGCGGCCCTCTGATAGATTTGCAGCTTCTCCAGGCGGTCCTTCCGCCGATTCGAAGGAGAAAGGATCTCCACCACCAACCGTGGGGCTCCGTCGATGCGTCTTTCCCTCACGATATCCTGCTGATCGGAACAAACGTAAAACAGATCCGGCTGCAACACCGTCTTATCTCCCAGGGTCACATCCAGCGGGGCACCAAAGACTTCCCCTCCCGGATCGATTTCGGCCAGGTACTGATCTAACGCTTTATACAGGCGGAACAGAACCCGCTGATGCAGTACGTTTGGAGAAGGCTCCCTGATAAGTGTTCCATCGAGCACCTCAAAGCGGTGGCCGGACTCATCGGGCAGGTTGAGATAGTCATCGTAGGTAAACTCTTTGTCTGACTCAACCTCGTAATCCTCCGGGCTCTCCCGCACGCTCCGGTCACCGAGGGCTGACAGCACTTCCTCCAGCCGGTAACGGTACCGCCTCTGTCCCAACTTCACGTACGGAATTCTGTCCTGTCGCGTGTATTTCCACACCGTCTCCACCGAAACGTCCAACTCCTCGGC
>PUMD01000175.1 GCA_003551215.1 Clostridia bacterium
AGACAAATGCAGGCAACCTGCAGAAATACCGCCGTTAGTGGTATAATAATTAAAGAATCGATAATAGATTTCGCGTGATCAATATGTGTGTAACAAACGTCAAGCTTGTCTCACTTCAGCTACGAAGCATGTTGAAAACATGGTTGTAAATAATAACCATTTAAGGCATACTAATATATGGTGTGCCTTAAATATGGGCGTCCCCGTTATCAGTGCTAGGAGGTGTGTTTGTGCAAGAGAGTTTCGAATCGGGCAGAGAGCAAATAAGTGAGCAGTCTGATGCCCGGATGGAGTCAATACTGGAATACGACGAGAGCATGATTCAGGTCTTGGAGGGCCTGGAAGCAGTTCGCCGGCGACCCGGCATGTATGTGGGTTCAACTTCATCAGAAGGTCTGCACCACCTGTTGAATGAGGTGGTTGACAACAGCATAGATGAAGCGCTTGCCGGAGTGTGTGACAAAATAGACGTTGCCCTACACGAGGATGGCAGTGCGTCTGTTACCGACAACGGCAGGGGAATTCCCGTAGGGCAACATCCCAAGTTGGACAGGCCGGCACTCGAAGTGGCGCTCACCGTTTTGCACGCGGGCGCCAAATTCGATCACAAGGGGTATAAGGTCAGCGGCGGATTGCACGGAGTTGGAGTATCTGTAGTAAATGCTCTTTCCGAATGGATGCGTGCGCGTGTTCGCATAGCAGGAGGGGAATGGGTCCAGGGTTACGAACGAGGGGTGCCGGTCACGGATGTCAACCGGGTGGCTGATGCCGACGACACCGGTACCGAAATCAGTTTCCAACCTGACCCTGAGATATTTGAAGTAGTTGAGTTTGACTTTGACACTGTCGCATCCCGCCTCCGGGAACTAGCTTTTCTCAACCAGGGAGTGGAGATAAACCTTGTCGACCACCGCACCGGCAGGGAAAATCATTTCTTGTTTGAGGGCGGTCTTGTTTCCTTTGTCGAGTACCTAAACCGCAACCGTGAGGCTCTTCACAAGCGTCCCATCTATTATGATGGAGAGCGGGAGAGTGCAGAGGTCGAGTTCTCACTGCAGTATACTGATACGTATGCGCAGAATCTGTTTTCATTTGCTAATACCATACCTACCCGTGAAGGCGGAACACACGAGGCAGGTTTCAAGAGTGCTCTGACCCGGGTGGTAAATGATTATGCCCGCAGAAATGACCTTCTCAAGGATGGCCAGGACAATCTTTCCGGAGACGATATTCGTGAGGGAATGACAGCCGTCCTCAGTATACGGCTGGAGGAACCCCAGTTCGAGGGGCAAACCAAGACCAAGCTGGGCAACAGCGAAATGCGCGGCATAGTTGAGTCGGTAGTAGGAGAAGGATTAGGAGATTTTCTTGAGGAAAATCCCCGCACCGCTAGGGTCATCGTTGACAAGGCAATAAGGGCAGCGAGGGCGCGTGAGGCAGCCAGAAAAGCCCGGGAGCTGACCCGCAGGAAAAGCGCGCTGGATGTAACCGCACTGCCGGGCAAGCTCACTGACTGTTCTGTACGCGATGCGGCGATGGCCGAGATGTTTATTGTGGAGGGAGATTCCGCAGGTGGCTCAGCCAAGCAGGCGAGAGACAGGCGATTTCAGGCCGTTCTGCCGCTGGGCGGTAAGATACTGAATGTGGAGAAGGCCCGCCTTGACCGCATTCTGAATCACAACGAGATACGTGCCATCATTACGGCACTGGGTACGGGAATTGATGAAGAGTTCGATCTTTCTCAAGCCCGTTACCACAAAGTTATAATCATGACCGATGCGGACGTGGACGGAGCGCATATTCGCACCCTGCTTCTGACATTTTTCTTCCGGTACATGAAGCCCATGATAGAGGCTGGCTATGTATATATCGCCCGGCCTCCTCTTTATCGGGTGAGGAAGGGAAGTCAGGAGCACTACTGTTATTCCGACGAGGAGCGCGAGCGACTGCTGGAGGAGATGGGTCGAGATCGCGTGGCAGTGCAGCGGTTCAAGGGGCTGGGAGAGATGAATCCTGAACAGCTGTGGGAGACGACCATGAACCCCGAGGAGCGCACCCTGATGCAGGTAAATCTCAAAGATGCCATGGAGGCTGACGAGATTTTCACGATCCTCATGGGGTCCAAGGTAGCCCCTCGCAGGCAGTTCATACAGGATAATGCTGATGCAGTGGAAATGCTGGATACGGTTGTGTGAGGCAGCAAGCAGCAGAAAGCAGGTTCTGCGAGGAGAGTGTGGGGAGGTAACAAGTGGCTGAATTTACACACGGCAAGATTCTGGATGTGTCTTTGACCGAGCAGATGAAGCAAAGCTACATAGATTACGCCATGAGCGTGATAGTAAACCGCGCCCTTCCGGATGTTCGCGATGGGTTAAAACCGGTCCATCGACGGATTCTGTATGCGATGAGGGACATGGGCCTGACTCCCAACCGGCCGCATCGAAAGTCTGCGCGCGTAGTCGGTGAAGTAATGGGTAAGTACCACCCGCACGGAGATAGAGCCCTGTACGACACCGTCGCCCGTCTGGCTCAGGATTTCAACATGAGGTACCCTCTCGTGGATGGTCACGGCAACTTCGGTTCTATAGATGGCGATCCTCCGGCGGCGATGCGTTACACTGAAGTGCGGATGACCAATATTTCGATGGAGATGCTCACCGATCTGGATAAAGATACCGTAGATTTTGCCCCCAACTTCGATGAGAGCATGCAGGAGCCCGAAGTGCTACCCGCGAGGTTTCCCAACCTGTTGGTCAACGGCTCCTCGGGTATTGCAGTTGGAATGTCGACAAATATTCCGCCACATAACCTGCGTGAGGTAACATCTGCAGTGCAGGCGATGATCGAAAATCCAGAGATCACATCACAGGAGCTGATGGAGGACTATATTCCCGGTCCGGACTTCCCCACGGGAGCAATGATCCTCGGCGAAGAAGATATTCAAAAGGCCTACACTACCGGGCGGGGAATAGTGACCATGCGGGGAGTCGCTCACATAGAGAGTCTACCGGGAAACAAATCCCGTCTGGTGATCAGTGAACTGCCCTATCAAGTCAATAAGGCGAAGTTGATTGAGAAGATCGCCGCGCTGGTTCGCGACAACACAATCGAAGGAATCACCGATCTCCGCGATGAGAGTGACCGTCAGGGCATGCGGATCGTAATAGAGATATCACGGTCTGGCAACCCCCATGTCATCCTCAACAAGCTTTACAAACAGACACGACTTCAGAGCAGCTTTGGTATTATCATGATTGCCTTAGTGGACAATCATCCGAGGGTGCTAACCCTCAGGGAGATGATTAAGCATTACCTCGAACATCAAAAAGAAGTAGTCCGTCGGCGGACCAGCTATTTACTGAAGAAGGCTGAGGCAAGAGCCCACATTCTTGAAGGTCTGCTGCGCGCCCTGGATGATATAGACCGGGTCATTAACCTGATACGGTCGAGTGATACGGTGGATATGGCCCGGACACGACTTATGGACGAGTTTGGGCTTTCAGAGAAGCAGGCCCAGGCCATACTGGATATGCGTCTGCAGCGGCTGACCGGCCTGGAACGTCAGAAGGTTAAGGACGAGTATGATGATCTTATCGAGACCATTCAGCAATATCGTCAGATACTGGAGGACGAAGAGCTCGTCTATGAGATCATAAAAGACGAACTGGCCGAGGTGGCGGAGAAGTTTGGCGATGACCGGCGGACCCGCATAAGGCCGCGGGAAGGTGAAATGGAGGTCGAAGATCTCATCGCCGAAGAAGATGTGGTTATTACGCTGAGTCATCAGGGTTATATAAAACGAATGCCGGTCAACACCTACCGACGCCAGCGTAGAGGTGGCCGCGGTATGCTGGGTATGACCACAAAAGAAGAGGATTTTGTGGAGCAGATGTTCATAACTACCACTCACCGGTATCTTTTGTTCTTTACTAACCGCGGAATGGTTTACCGCCTCCGCGCACACGAGATCCCAAAGGGGAGTCGTCGCTCCCGGGGGACCGCGGTGATCAACCTCATTCCCATAGAAAGCAACGAGAGAGTTACCGCTGTCATATCGGTTGGCAATTTCCAACAAGACGGCTACATGTTTATGGCAACGAAACGTGGGCACGTCAAGAAAGTCGACCTGACCGAGCTTTCATCACCGCGACGCAGTGGACTTCGGGCCATAACCCTGCGGGAAGATGACGAGCTGATCGGCGTCAGGATGACCGGCGGCGAGCAGGAGATACTGCTTGTCACCAAGCTTGGTCAGGCCATCAGATTCCCTGAAGGCGAAGTACGGGCCATGGGGAGACAGGCCCGCGGCGTCATAGGTATTCGTCTCGAGGAGGAAGATACTGTCGTTGGCATGGAGACGGCAGACCCGCAGGCTGACGTGCTCGTGGTCACCAAAAATGGGTACGGCAAGCGGACTCCCGTATCCGAGTACCGGGTACAGGGTCGTGCTGGAAAAGGCTTAAAGACCATAAACCGCACTTCCAAGACAGGTCCTCTTGTCGGGGTGAAGGTGGTCAAGCCTGGCAACGAGATCATGCTGGTGACTATGCAGGGGGTCATAATCCGCACGAGTGTAGATTCCATCTCCAGGTTGAGCCGCAACACACAGGGTGTAATGCTTATGCGGCCGGATGAACAGGATGAAGTCGCTTCGGTAGCCCATCTGGTGGCTACGGAAAATGGAGCGGAGAAAGACGAATCTTCGGTACTGCAGGATGAGAAGGAAGAAGCCGAGTAGGTCACCTTTCAGCGAAAGGAGCATGCTTGTGCAGACAGGGAAGATACCGCCACATCTTCTGCGCAGACTCGTGCTGTCTCATCTGGGCAGCCGACGGGACGAGGTAGAGGTCTCGGCTGCGTTCGGTGAGGATGCCAGCGTTTTGAACTTCGGCGATCGGCCCATTGTCATCTCCACTGATCCCATAACAGCTGCCGGAGCGGATGCGGGCAAACTGGCAGTGATAGTCTCGTGCAACGATGTTGCGGCAGGTGCAGGAGAGCCCGTCGGGGTCTTGTTAACCATCATAATGCCGCCTGGAAGCAGTTCGGCGGACCTGCAGCAGATCATGCAGCAGGCCGATGCCACCGCCCGTCAGCTCGATGTCGAGATTATTGGCGGACACACTGAAGTTGTTCCGCATGTGGGCGAACCTATATTGAGCGCAACCGCAATAGGCAAGGGCATGCCCGGTCTGAAACACTGGCCAATAACATCGGGTTCAGCCCGTCCGGGAGATAAGCTGATACTGACCAAGAGTGCCGGTCTGGAAGGCACAGCTATTCTGGCGGCAGACTTGCGAGATGTGCTCAAGCAGCGGGGTATCGATGATGATATTCTCCGACAGGCAGATGAACTGGGGGAGAAGGTAAGCGTAATAGAGGATGCAAAGGCGGCTGCCAGAGGAGGAGCCCGGGCCATGCATGATGTCACTGAAGGCGGGGTTTTGGGAGCTGTTTATGAGATGGCAGGAGCTTCTGAAACCGGGGCCATGCTGCAGGAGGGTGACATACCGGTATCGGCCTGCACCCGCGAGATTTGCGCTGCTCTCGATCTCGATCCCTTGAGGCTGATATCCAGCGGGGCGCTGTTGATTGCGGCGCCTTCCGAGAAGGCCGTCTTGAAGGCTTTGCAACAGGCGGGCATAGAGGCAGGCTTAATTGGCGAGGTCACCGAGGAGCAGAAGGTGGTTGTGTAGCGCAGGCTTGCTGACGGCGGCCAGACCATTATGGCCGTCTCACCTCCGCGAACCGACGAGCTGTGGAAGGCTCTGGAGAGATTCTCAGAGCACTGAGCAATGCAGCGGTGAAGCTTGCGGCAAAACAGACTGTGATGTAACATAATTTCAACTCAATATTTACGACTGATGAACCGGCCAGGTGCTCACGCGTTTACAGAGAGCTGGAACAGCTGAGAACCGGCAGCGCAAATGGGTACTGTTTCCACCGGGGAGGTTTCTGGTGAACGCGTGCATGAAGTCTATTGCGAAAAGCCAGACGGGAAGCCCGATAAAGCTTGCTGAGAGCGACCAGATGGTCGTAGCGGGGTGGCAACGCGGGCATACGGCTCGTCCCTTGTGGGGCGGGCTTTTTTGGTTGATGGTGAATGTTTGCGCAGGCTCCGGGTAACTGTAGGGGGGATACCAATGATCAAGCCTGTTAGATGGAGCGGCGGGCAGCTGCATCTTTTGGATCAGCGAAAGCTTCCGCACAGTGAAGAATGGGTTTGCTGTGAGAATGTTCGACAGGTGTCAGATGCTATACGTGAAATGGTGGTAAGGGGAGCGCCGGCCATAGGTATCACTGCAGCTTACGGTATGGCGCTGGCAGCTCAGGAATCATTTCAGCAGGCCGAGAGCACCTCGAGCAACGGTTCGCTGCGTGGGGGGGTAGATCCGAAATCACAAAGCTACATGGATCACCTGATTACTGCTGGGAGTCTTCTGAAGCGAAGCCGGCCGACTGCGGTGAATCTGCAGTGGGCAGTAAGAACAATGCTTAACAAAGCCTCCCAGATGATATCAAACAATGCATCTGGAGATGAAATACGCAAGGGGCTGGCATCAGAGGCTCAAGCCTTGCATGAGGCGGATGTTGAAAATAACCGCCGATTGGGGCGGCACGGCGCACAGCTTCTGAAAAAAGGGGACCGCATTCTCACCCACTGTAACGCGGGAGCGCTTGCAACTGGCGGTTTTGGAACGGCTTTGGGAGTAGTGAGAAGCGCTCATGAATTACAGATGAACGTCTCAGTCTATGCCACCGAAACGAGGCCGTATTTGCAGGGAGCCCGACTCACTGCCTGGGAGCTGGTCCGCGATGGAATACCCGTCTCCCTTATAGTCGATAGTGCTGCGGGTCACCTGCTGCGGTGCGGACTTGTGGATGCAGTTGTGGTTGGGGCCGACAGAATAGCCGCCAATGGCGATACCGCAAACAAAATAGGAACTTACCATCTTGCTCTGGCAGCAGCGGAAAACTCGGTGCCTTTCTATGTTGCGGCTCCCACCTCAACTCTTGATATAGAACTGCCAGACGGTGCTGGCATTGAGATAGAAAAAAGGGAAGATAATGAGGTAAGAGAAATCAAGGGGCAGCAAATTACTCCGGATATGGTCCGGGTAGAAAACTACGCTTTCGATATAACGCCTGCGAAACTGATAACTGCGGTAATAACTGAACACGGAGTGGTCAAGCCGCCTTTCGTGAAGGGGCTTAAAAAGATCCACAACGCATCGGCAGACCAGGGTTTTGATGATGCAGAGTGTAGAGAGGGTGATACACATGCTTGATATGCAGTTTGTCCGGGAGAATCCTGATGAAGTGAAACGAGCAATCGACGTCAAGGGTGAGCACGGAGTCGATGTCGATGAACTGTTGAAGTGGGACGAAGATTGGCGAGGAGACCTGCACCAGCTGGAATCGATGCGAGCAAGGCGTAATCGTACATCGAAGGAGATAGGAGAAAAGAAGCGTGCAGGAGAAGATGCGGCGGAACTGATTGAGAAAATGCGGTCGGTCAACGAAGAGATCGATAGACTCGAGAAACGGGTTCGCCAGCTTGAAAAAAGCATTGAAAGCGCCATGCTCCGGCTACCAAACACCCCCCACCATACGGTTCCGGTGGGAGAGGACGAGGATGATAATCAAGTTGCCGACAAATGGGGAGATATTCCCAGGTTTTCCTTTGATGCCAGTCCTCACTGGGAGCTCGGACGTGAGCTGGGGATCATGGACTTCGAAAGGGCAGCGAAGATCGCTGGTTCGCGTTTCAGCGTTCTTTGTGCCGAGGGAGCACAGCTAGAGCGAGCATTAATCAACTTTATGCTCGACCTGCACATCAGGGAACACGGGTATACCGAGGTTCTTCCCCCGTATCTGGTCAACCGCAACAGTATGATAGGCACTGGCCAACTACCGAAGTTCGAAGAAGATGCCTTTTTAGTAAATGACTATGACTACTTCCTCATCCCTACAGCCGAGGTGCCCGTGACCAACCTGTACCGGGATGAGATACTTGACAGCGATGATTTGCCCATGAAATTTGCCTCATATACGGCCTGCTTCCGAGCCGAAGCGGGTTCGGCCGGACGTGACACCCGCGGCCTTATCCGTCAGCACCAGTTCAATAAAGTGGAGCTTGTGCACTACACCGAACCGGGCAGTTCATATGAGGCATTGGAGGAAATTCGGCAGCACGCTGAGGTTGTTCTGCAGCGATTAGGAATTCCCTATCGGGTAACCGTAATGTGTACAGGGGACATGGGGTTTGCGCAGAGCAAGAAATACGATCTCGAGATATGGATGCCCAGCTACGAGGATTACGTCGAAATATCGTCAGTGAGCAACTATGAGAGCTTTCAGGCCAGAAGGGCGAACATAAGGTATCGTCCGGAGCCGGAAAGCAAAACAGAGTTTATTCACACTCTCAACGGCAGTGGTGTGGCCATAGGACGCTGCCTGGCTGCCATAATTGAGAATTTTCAGAACGAGGATGGAACAGTCACTGTTCCTGAATGTCTGCGGCCGTATATGGCAGGAATGAAGTTAATAGGAGGATAGCCCATAGGTCTTGATGAATGACCAGCATTCGCTACAATATAGAGTGCGAGTGCGTTAGAATAAGGTATGCGCGGAGGGGTGCCAGAGTCTGGCTTATCGGAGCGGTCTTGAAAACCGTCGAGGGCTTTTACCCTCCGTGGGTTCGAATCCCACCCCCTCCGCCACGTTGATTGGAAAATGCGGATTATGCACAGAAGTGTGGATAACTCCGGGTATTACTGTGGATAAGTAGCTCAAGCTGTGGAAACATGCTGGGAAAGCCAGAGGAAATTGGGTTAAATAGTAAGCTGGGTTGCTGCACTGCTTTGCCCTTTGTGGCGGTCAAGACTTGCATGACATCGGTGCGTATGCTACCATCATAATCGCTCAGTGGCACAAGTGGAGGAGTACCCAAGTGGCTGAAGGGGCGGGTTTGCTAAACCTGTAGTAGGGTGACAAGCCCTAGCGAGGGTTCGAATCCCTCCTCCTCCGCAGGCATATTCATAAGTATGTGCTTTGTGCGCCC
>PUMD01000045.1 GCA_003551215.1 Clostridia bacterium
ATAAGCAGAAGGTGCGCGAGGTCTTCGACCGGGTGCGCGAAGACGGCCGCCGCATACTGCTGGGGCCGGAGGCCATGCAAGTGGCCGAAGCCTACGGCATAAGCGCCGTTGATTCCCGTCTGGCCCGGACCGCCGACGAGGCGGTCGAATGCGCCGAGGACATGGGGTACCCGGTGGTGCTCAAGGTATCTTCGCCCGACATCATCCACAAAACAGATATCGGTGGAGTGCAGCTTGACCTTGCCGACGCCGAGGCGGTGCGGAATGCCTTCGACCAGATCATGCAAAGCGCACAGCAAAAGCGGCAGGAGGCGGACGTATACGGAGTCGAAATACAAAAGATGGTCCCGTCCGGCGAGGAACTTATTGTGGGGCTTACGCAGGACCCGCAGTTTGGCCCGCTTCTCATGTTCGGCCTGGGGGGCATCTTTGTGGACCTAATGGAGGATGTCTCCTTCCGACTGGCCCGCGGCCTGCGGGATGTGGACATAGATGATATGGTATCGGAGACCAAGGCCGCCGAACTGCTGGCCGGCTACCGCGGGGAACCGGCCAAGGACACCGCTGCGGTAAAGGACACCATCGCCCGCATCGCCCAGCTGGCCTGTGACTTTTCCGAGATCGCCGAGCTGGACATAAACCCCTTCTTCGCTTATCAGGAGGGTGTCGCCGCACTGGACGTCAAGATCACTCTCACTGAACAGTGACCCGGGCATCTTCACCAACAATCCCATCACAAAGAGCGGAGGGGAGAGCGGTTTCCATCCGCTCTTTGTCTCAATCTACCGCCTTGCGTTTTCACGGCGACGGGAGCCCATGAGCACGTCATCTCTGATGGCCGGCAGACAGACCAGCTTCTTCCACGCCTCTCTCATGGTGCAGCGGAATTGCGCGGACAGCAGCTCCGGCCGTCCTGCCTGCACCAGCGGGCATATGGTCCTGCCCTTTTCGTCCAGCACTACGGTCAGATGCTTCGTCTCGTCCATATGGGGGGTCAGCGGAAAGGTGCGGCAGGAAAACGGCCGCAGATGCCTGGGACAGCTTTCGGTGCAGGTGACGAACCAGCCGCCATCTCCCCAGGATGCGGGAAATATGTGATGACGGGAGTCGTGCCACTGCCGCTTCAACCAGGGCTGGTCAGCCAACAGCAGCTGTTCCCCGGGGTACAGATACATACCTACGCCCGGTGCCCAGTCCCTACAGCACATCGAACCGCAAAGCTGCCCGCAGTCCTGCTTCAATGGCGTGACGTCATTGGTCAGGGCGTAGATGTGTTTCCACAAGTGCAGCAGACCATCTTCACTCAGCACGGTGACAGCCGCCTTCTCTGTCCAGCAGGTGCCTCAGACAGAGCATCGACCAGCCTTCCAGTTCATGTTGGCCATCAGCGAGTGACTGCGGTGCTGTCAACTGCCCCTTCAGCTTATCCGTCTCCCGCACCCCAACACTGACGTTCTGGGGCAACTGCAGCAGGTACACAAGGCCGAAGTGGCATCGTCCGACCTCGTCCCGGTCATCATTCAAAACTCCCACCATGTGCAGATACTTTTGTAACTCCGCGGGGGGAATCGTAGGGTCAAAGGTCAGCTCTTCGGTGAGCTCGCGGTAGAGATTACGCCAAAGCAGCCCGTCAAATGACGCGTCGGGCCGCTGCTGACCGGGGCGCATGTGCCCCCCTATACCTACAGATATCTTGTTGTGCAGCCTTTCCTCCCCGCTGAGTTCGGTCCGTCGGGTGGCAAAGACTTTTTCGTTTTTCGTGACCATTATGTAAGGGATGGGCTGTTTCCAGTCTGTGCGTTTTTCCGCCTCCGGGCGGAGAGCGGGGAACCAGTCGGCTGACAACCTTCTGAGGTACTTGCTGACCTCTGTGCGGATTCCGCAGAACCCACCATCTCCCAACAGGTCAGAACGTTCGACAACCACAATTTCTTCTCCGGACAAGGGGATTTCTCCTTTCCACACAGCACCCTACGTCTGAGTTTGTCACACAGATGGGCAATGTACAAGATGAGGATGGATGACGGGGCGCATGTTTCGTTGCAGGATGCTGCTGTGCTGAGGGCAGCAGAAGGTCCGGGCTGACCTCAGCACAGCAGCTGGGAGGGGCTCAACCACCGGAGAACCTGTAAACAAAAGTCAGCTCATCGCCGTCACGCAGGCAGGTATCCCGGCCGTCAATCTTAGCTATGCTTCTGGAGGTGCCGTTGCGGCGAAGAAAGATCAGGTATTCATCCAGCGAACCGCCCTTCTCACCGGGGTAAGACCCAGGGGCCGCTGCATCCGACCGTCTGGCGACAAGGCGGTCAATGACCTGCCAGACAGACGGCTGACTCCCGCAGCAAAAATGCATCTGCACCCGGGAGGTATCCAGTTGCATCTGCAAAAGCCCGGTCAGATTGACAGTTACCAGCATATCCTCACCCTATTTCAGTTCCCATCCGCCCTCCAGCAGCTCATCACGAACTTGCTGCAGATCCAGCCTCTCGAGCAGCTGCCTGGTAGGCCAGCCGTTGGTAAGGTCCCAACCTCTTTCCCGGTAGTACTCCTGCAGCATAGGCTCCAGTTCAAATACCAGATCGGCTGAGGGGCCGCATTCCTCGGGCAGAGGTTCGTTGAGGAAGCGTTCGGGAAGGCGGTCATCTTCCCGGGTGATTCCCTCGCGCACGCAGAAGGCCCGTTCAATGTTTATTATGCGCTCGCCAGCTTCCCGTACCTCCTCGCCCGACAGGTTCCAGCCAACAGTGGCGTTGAGAATTTCCGCTGCCTTCTCAAAGGGAACAGCTTCCATGCAGATCGCTGTATTTTTGCATACATTGAGACTATCGACAACGGCGCAGCGCTCTTCGAAATCCTTGACCAGTTTTCCCTTGCCTTCATATTCCCCGGGGAAAGCCGCCTTGGGTGTTCCGTACCGTTTCACCGCTTCTTCGGCGTCCTCGCTGAGCTCGAAGAAGGGCTCCGCTCGCAGGTGATCGCCGCCCCGGCTGGCCACGCAGTAGCCCAGCCCGTACCCTTTCAGGCCGCGTGGTTCACCCTGTATGATTTCCAGGCCCTTGACGTGCATTGCGTAGGGTTCGGCCTCTTCACCGATGCGTTCGGCTGCCTTCTGCGCACCATCTGCCAGCAGGTCGCCTACGCCCTCACGGTGGGCCACTTTTTCAACCAGCTTGAGGATTGTGTCAGAATTACCCCAGGACAGATCAAGACCATCGGCCTGCTCGCTTGTGAACAGGTCCAGCTCATTCAGCTCCATCAGCATGGCGATGCATTCGGCCGCGGTCAGAGCATCCATTCCGTATCGGTTGCACATGTCAATTGCCTTCAGGGCCACATCCAGGTCATCGTTGTACACGCGGGCAGTGAAAGCTCCCAGGGGTTCGAACTCAGGACCTTCCCCGTACAGGCCAGCATATGGTCCCTCCTGGATCACAAACCAGCGGCTGCAGGGAGCAGTGCAGGCAAAGCAGGCTTTGTTTTTCACATTGTATTCCCGTGCAAGCCTTTCGCCGCTGACCTCATCGGCCGCAGGGAAGTAACCGGTGAGAAAGTGCTTCGTCACGAGGATACCCATTGCGTTCAACGCACTCACCAGGCGGGTGGTGCCCAGCTGTCGTCGCGACTCGTAATCGGGGTGTTCGAAAATGCTGTCATCTATTTCATCCATTACCCGGCGGAATTCTTCCGGGTCCGCCACCTCCACCGGCTGATGCCCGCGCACCGCCACAGCCTTGACATTCTTGGAAGCCAGAACCGTCCCTACCCCGGTTCGAGCGGCCACCCTCACCAGATTGGTAAAAATACCGGCAAAAGCCACACCGTTTTCTGCTGCAGGACCCACGCAGGCAAGCTGGACGTCCGGATCTCCCAGTTCATCGCGAATGATCCGGTGAGTCTCCCATACATCGGCTCCCCACAGATGATCTGCCGGGCGGATCTGCACCTCATCATCCTCTATGAAAATGTAGACCGGTTCATCGGACCTTCCCTCGATGATTATCTGATCCCAGCCGGCAAAACGCATTTCCGAACCAAAAAAACCCCCGGCATTGGCATCGCCGACCAGGCCGGTCTGAGGTGATTTGGCGCTTACGTTGAACCGCGTGCCCGGAAAGAGGGTACCGTCCAGCGGGCCGGTACCAAATATCACCTTATTCTCCGGACCCAGGGGATCGGTCTCCGGACCAAGTTCGTCAAACAGCCGGTACATATTGAGCCCCCGCGAGCCTATGAATTTCTTCTGCAGCTTTATCGGTATATCCTCGCAGCTGTGCTTACGGGAAGTCACATCGATGCGCAGAAGCTTCGGCTGGTATATCACTGGGATTCCTCCTTTTTACTTCCGTCAGCCGCATCAGCATTCCAGCAGGCAAACACCTGTCGGGCCTGCTTCCTCGCCAGAGACTGCCGCCGGCGGGAGAGGCTTTTGCCCGGCTCCTCATACCGGAGTGCTCCGCTGACGCAGCGGTCCACGCAGGCGGGGCTGCCCTGACATAGATCACAGATCAAGGGGAATGATTCCTCCGGATGGTAAACAACAGCTCCGTGTGGACAGGCATCAGCGCACAGACCGCATCCGATGCAGCTGCCCTCATCTACAGCAATTATGCCGCATTCAGTCCTGCTGAGGGCACCGGTGGGGCAGCTGCTGACGCATTCGGGCTCAGCACACATCCTGCATAAAAAGGGAACATCCAGACCCTGCTGCTCATCTTTGGCAACATGTATTCGGGCCAGATCGCTGCTGAACTTGTCGGTATGTTCAAATGAGCACGCCATCTCACAGGCCCGACACCCCGTGCAGACGGATGGGTTTACTGTGATTTTCTTCACCAAAACCACCTCTCTGAGCTCTTCTGTCAAAATGCCAAATAGTCAGCAAGCGCCGAACTGACGCTGCCCAAGCTTTGTGTAGGGTTGTTACTATTTTATACACCCAATGAAAGCGTAAGTAAATTGACCGCGCGTGTCTGTAATGTGTCTTACATGTTACAAAGGATGATTTCTGTCAAGATATTTTGGGCTAATACTTGACTTGGGGCAGCTTTCGAAGTAAATTTGGTGAAAGGTCAGACGCAATAATTAAAAGTGATGAAGGGATGAAGTAGCAGGGCCTGAACTGCAGATCAGAGATAAGAGCCACCGGCTGCAAGCTCTTCACCTGACAGGCTGGCGAACTGGGTCCCCGAGCTACGCTGCTGAAACCGGCGGTTATCCGGACAAAGACCGCGTTAAGCAGGGCGGCTATCCCCGTTAGCGGATATAAAGCGGCTGGTGTTGGCCAGCAAGCAGGGTGGTACCGCGGAGAAACCGTCCCTTTTCGGGGCGGCTTTTTTGCTTTCCGGGGCGGATCAACAACAGGTGCTTCAACGGTCTTATATATTGATGCCGCCTGCGTGCTGCTGCCGGTGGCCGGGGAAAAGGTGGGTGCAGACCGGGAGCCTCCAAATCGGGGATAATTATTGGTTGTAATCTGTTTTACACCGCCCGGGAGGCAGGTTTGCTATCCTTAGGATAATTACTGTTTTTGACACAGTGCAGCATGAGCAGTGTTGCATCCTCAGGGGGGGACGAAAGATGCATCTTACGGCAGCCAAACAGCAAACCATCAAGCTGACCAGTTGTCTTATTCAAAAAGACACCACAAACCCTCCTGGAGATGAGTCCGCTGCCGCAGCTGTGCTGGCAGAGTTTTTCCGGCAACACGATATCAGCTGCCGACTGATTGAACCAAGCTCCGGACGGGTCAACGTACTGGCAAAGGTGGGGCCCGAAGATCGCCCCAGCATCTGCCTGCTGTCTCACCTTGATGTGGTGAAGCCGGGCGAGGCTGCCTGGCAGCATGACCCATTCGGGGGGCAAATAGTGGACGGTGAAATCTGGGGCAGGGGAGCTGTCGATACAAAACAGGTGACTGCGATTCACGCGGTTACCATGGCTCTGTTGAAACCGGTAGCAGACAAGCTGCACCATCAGGTTATATTTCTGGCCACTGCTGATGAGGAAAATGGCAGCAAATGGGGGATGGAATTTCTCATCAACAGCAAACCGCAACTTTTTGCCAGCTGCGAATATGCTTTGACCGAGGGGGGTGGATTCACGGCAACGTTAGGTGGACAGCGGATCTACCTGCTGGATTCTGGGCAGAAGGGGACAGCACACATCAAATTGAGCTGCACTCAGAAGCATTCTTCCCATCCAGGTCTTACGCGGCAGGATACTCCCCTTAAAACGATGCTGGAGGCAGTAAACCGCATCTATGAGTATCAGTCCCCGATACCTCACAAACTGGGTAGAACCGGCGCGCACTTTCTGCGCGGGTCAGCCGACATTCTGGACCTGGAGGCAGAGCTAATCAACGGAGGCAATTACCAGGACCACTGCCGGTGCATACACCAGACCATATCCAGCTGCAACCATGCCACGCTGAGGTCCCTTCTGGAAGGTGCCGTTCGCAACAGCTACAGTCCCAACGTGTTGAGGGCAGGTTCTACGGTACGCAGACCGCCGACTGAAGCCTGCGCCAGCGTGAAGGCGCAGCTTCTTCCCGGAGTAAAAAAGGAGGAAGCAACAGAGGAAATTGCCGCTGAACTGGAATCTCTCTCGGTAGAAATCAAAACAGAAGACTTTGCGTCGGGCTACGACGTGGGGACTGACAACCAGTTGTTTGAGGCCTGCAGCCGTGCAATGAGGAGAGTGGATCCAGAAGCTGCTGTGGTGCCTTTTTACGCCATTGGTCGCACCGACGGGCGATTCTTGGCTCCGTTGGGGATCAAATCATTTGGGTTCGCTCCCTTGAAGGGGCTTGATGTGGATGAGGCGGCAGCCAGGGCACATGGTGCAGACGAACGACTGTCGGTGAAAAGTCTGGAATTTGGCCTCGAGGCCAACCTGGAGATAGTCAGGGAACTGACGCTCAAAGGTTGATGAGAAGGTTTTTGAAAGGAGAGTGGCTACATTGCGTAGACTGTCCGGTAGCAAGTTTTGGACACTGTTTATCGCCGCGGTGGTGATCATGGTTTCACTGTCAGTTGTGGGCTGTCAGCCTCCAGAAGAAGAGGTGGAGCCCCCCGAGGAGGACCCAGATGAAGAAGTGGGTCCAACTGAAGGCGGAACTGTCAGGATCGCAATATCCAGTGATCCGGAAAACCTGAATCCACTGATCCTCCCCACAGGTGTGGTGGCGCCGGTTTTCGAATGTCTGTTCAATGGCCTGGTCAGGGACAACCCCGATTGGGAATGGGTACCGGATGCCGCCGAGGACTGGGAAGTATCAGATGACGGCCGCACGGTGACCTTCTTTCTGCATGACGACATCACATTTCATGATGGCGAACCCATGACTGCCCACGATGTGAAGTTCACCCTGCAGAGCATGGCTCACCCGGACTACATCGGGGGCCAGTTTGGTTACGTCTCAACCATCCTGGGGGCAGAGGAATACCGCGAGGGTGAAGCCGATGATGTCGAAGGACTGGAAGTAATCGATGACCACACCATCGCAATAACCACTGTGGAACCGGATGCCTCTATATTCAACACGGTATCGCGGGGGATAGCCGCCATCCTTCCGGAGCACATCCTGGGAGATGTCCCACACGAGGAATGGCAGCGTCACGAGTTCAACCAAAAGCCAATCGGCACAGGTCCCTTCAAGATAGTCGAAAGGGAAGCAGACAGTCACCTGACGTTGGAAGCCCATGACGACTACTTCAAAGGACGTCCCTACATCGACCGTCTCATCTTCCGCATAGGAGATGACCAGGCGATGCTAGGCGCCTTCATGAACGAAGAAGTCGACATTATTGAGGCACCGGCCGAAGAAGTAGAAACTGTTGAGGATCTGCCCTTTGCCAACGTGCACGTACACGAGGGAGGCAGCTTCAATTACCTCGGGCTCAACAACCTGCACCCGTGTCTGGGTCAACCGGAAGTGCGGCAGGCCATTGCCACGGCCCTCAACATCAAGGAAATCACGGCAACGGCCACGCAGGGCTACGGCGAACCGATAATCGCTCCCCACACGCCCTCATCGTGGGCATATCCGGCTGACTGTGAAGGATGGCCCTACGACCCGGATAAGGCCGCGGAAATGCTGGATGACCTTGGCTGGGAAGTCAACCCTGACACGGGAATCCGAGAAAAAGACGGAGTTAAAATGTCATACGACTGGTACAATGTGGACCGGGACGAACACCGGCGGATCGCTTCCCTCGTGCAGCAGAACCTGGAGGATGTAAACATCGAACTCGATATTCAGGTGATCGACTTCGCCACCATGACCCATGTTCTGCTGCCCAGAGACGCCGACGGTGCGGGAGTCGAACGGAGCAAAGACGACTTCGGAATATACACGCTCGGACTGACGGTAGGGCCTGACCCGCAGGGAATGGAGCGGCAGTTTCACTCCAGACATTCCGAACCGGGCGGTCACAACTACGTCAGCTACTCCAATGAGCGCGTCGATGAGCTGTGGGGCGAGGTTCGGACTGCTTTGGATCTGGACCAGCGCAGAGAACTCGCTCAGGAACTTTACAGTATCCTCTGCCGCGAGGTTCCCTGGATCCCTCTTTATGCCACGACCGATATAAGCGTCGCTCACGACCGGGTTCAGGGATTCGAGCCCAACGTACTGGGACAGGTCTGGAATGTAACCGAATGGTGGGTTGACGACGGCAGCTGATCTTGCGCTCACAGTCTGCAGGCGACGATACCGGGGGCAGGTAGATCTGTCCTGCCCCCTCGAGATACTGTCATCCAGGAGGAGGTCATCTTGCAAGACTACCTGGTTCGTAGGCTGTTGCAGAGCATACCGCTTTTGATCGGTATTACTCTAATTTCCTTTGCCATCATGCAGCTGGCCCCCGGTGACCCCATGTCCACGATGATCAGCCCGGATCTGGATATGGAAGCAGTTGATGCCAGGCGGGCCGAACTCGGGTTGGACCAGCCGATATACGTGCAGTACTTCAGATGGCTGTCTGAGCTGCTAAGTGGAAACATGGGATATGCGGTGCAGTCGGGTCGCCCCGTTCTGCAGATGATTGTGGAGAGAATACCGGCCACGCTGTTGCTTACGGCATCCGCTCTTGCTTTTGCCTATATAGTTGCAGTGCCACTGGGGGTGATTTCTGCCCTCAAACAGCACAACCTCGCTGACTACCTGTTGACTTTGTTTGCCTTTTTGGGCATTTCGACGCCCAGTTTCTTTGCCGGTATCTTGCTTGTGTATGTCTTTGCCATTCAACTCAATCTGCTGCCGACCTCCGGTCATTACAGCATCGGGGAAGGGCTGATAGGATTTGCGGCCACGGCCGACCGATTGCGTTATCTGCTGCTGCCTATGTTGGCCCTGGGTACCCGGCACCTGGCACAGGTTATGCGTTTTACCCGGTCCAGCATGCTCGATGTCCTCAATCAGGACTACATACGAACTGCCCGTGCGAAGGGAATACATGAACGGGTAGTCGTCTACAAACACGCCCTTCGCAATGCGCTTCTTCCCATTGTCACGCTGCTGGGACTCACCCTGCCGGCACTCATAGGGGGCTCCTTTATCATTGAAACTATCTTCGCCTGGCCGGGCATGGGTCGCCTGGGAGTAAACGCCATTTTCGCCCGCGAGTATCCAATCCTCATGGGCCTGAACGTTCTGGTGGCGTGTATGGTGCTGATGGGTAACCTGCTGGCTGACGTCATGTACGCTTTCGTGGATCCGAGGATTCAGTATTCCTGATAGTGCTTTGCATCGATGAACGTCTGGAGGGATTTTTGTGGATGGATCGGTTAGCGGCGGAAAAGTTGAAAAATCTGCGATAGCGGGCCATTCACTGCTGCAGCAGGTGTGGAGGCGGTTCCGTCGTCACAAACTGGCGCTGGGCGGCCTGGTGGTGGTGGGATTATTTGTCTTGATGTCTGTTTTCGCCCCCATGATCGCTCCCTACAATCCGTACCGCTCGTTCACGCGCTCCGACGGCAGCTACGCCTCGTGGGAGAGGCCTTCTGCCAAACACTGGTTGGGGACTGACGACGTGGGTCGAGATGTGCTCAGCAGACTGATCTTCGCAGGTCGTGTGTCGATGAGCGTGGGGTTGGTTGCCGTGCTGGTGGCTACAGCAATCGGTGTTGCACTGGGTGCCACTGCAGGGTTCTTCGGTGGCCTGGTTGACAATGTAATCATGCGCCTGACAGATACTGTACTGTGCTTCCCCGTGCTGTTTTTGGTGTTGATCGTGGCAACAATGGTGGGACCCAGCATATACAACATCATGATCATCATCGGCTGTGTGTACTGGACGCGGGTGTGCCGACTGGTCCGCGCGGAGTTTCTGCGTCTGCGGGAAATGGAATTCACTGAAGCTTCTCGGGCGCTGGGGGCCAGCAGCAACCGCATTATCTGGCGGCACCTGATACCCAATGCAATATCTCCCATAGTTGTCTTCGGTACTCTTTTTATAGCTGAAGCCATTCTCATTGAAGCGTCGCTCAGTTTCCTCGGAGCGGGCGTGCAGCCGCCGGTGGCCAGTTGGGGGAACATGCTTCATCAGGCGTCCAGTTTTGTGGTGCTGTCGCGGAGGCCGTGGCTGTGGATTCCGCCCGGGCTGGCAATCATGGCGGTCGTCTTGTCGGTGAATTTCATCGGTGACGGGCTGCGGGAGGCGCTCGATCCACACCAGCAGCTCTGATAATCACCCGCTTTGTTATTGCGGACAGGCGGAGCGCCCCAGCTGCTTGAGTGCTACGGTTGGCTGCGCCTGCTGCAGGCGCAGAAAAGGTGGCTGCGTTTCTGTCCCAACGCCCAAGCAGGGCAGTCGTTACTGTAGCGATATCAAAGACAAAATGGTCAGATACATTCGACGGGAGGATAGTCGATGAAGGAGATACGTTTGCACGGCAGGGGAGGACAGGGAACGGTGAAAGCCTCCGAACTCATCGTCCGGGCAGCGGTCAGGGGAGGCCGCTGGGCCAACGCCATTCCGTATTTTGGATTCGAACGTTCAGGTGCTCCTGTTTCTGCATTTGTGCGTATCAGCGATGAGATGATTTGGCCAAAAACACAGGTGTACCGGCCGGATTGCCTGGTGGTAATGGATGCCAGCGTACGGAGCGCGGTACCCCTTTTTGAGGGAGTAAAAGAGGGCAGCATGCTGATTATAAACAGCGATTCGGAGGAGCTGCAGAAGATTGAGCTCCCCGACGGGGTGCAGACGGTCGGGTTTGTTGATGCTACCCAGATAGCACACGAGGAGCTGGGGCGCCCCATTCCCAACACGGTTATGCTTGGGGCCTTTGCTCGAGTATCCGGCTGGGTTGCAGTTGATGATCTGCGCGAATGCGTGATCGAGGTTTTCGGTGCAGAAAACGGCCGGGCGGTCAGTCGCGGTTACGAAGAGGTGAGTATTGTCAATGGCTAACTACCGCTTCACTGAAGATGAGGCACCAGTTGGAAGACAGCTTTACGTTATTCCCACCGGCAAGTGGCGGACACACCGACCCGCGGTGAACGAAAGAACCTGCATCATGTGCGGGATGTGCGCTGTTTACTGCCCGACGGGTTCGATAAATACCCTCGATGGTGGATGGGAATTCGACCCCGGGTACTGCAAGGGCTGCGCGATCTGCGTCCGCGAGTGTCCGGTTGACGCGCTGCAGATGGTCCGGGAGGTGGCCGAGGACAGGTGAACCGCATAAAAGTGGTAAACGGCAACGAGGCGGCGGCACTGGCAGTGAAAATGTCATCTCCGGATGTTATCGCAGCCTATCCCATAACTCCCCAGAGTCAACTGGTGGAGTATCTGGGTCAGTACGTCGCAGACGACGAGCTTGACGCCAGCATGAGCGAGGTTGAGTCAGAGCACTCGGCTATGAGCATACTGCAGGGGGCTTCGCTGGCGGGCGGAAGGACCTTTACCGCCACTTCCTCGCAGGGACTGGCGCTGATGTACGAGCCGTACTTCCGCACCCCCACGCTGCGGCTGCCGGTGGTTATGGCGATAGTCAACCGGGAGATGATTTCACCTCAGACAGTGTGGGGCGGTCCGCAGGATTCACTGACTCTCAGGGATGCTGGCTGGATTCAGATATACGTCGAATCAAATCAGGAAATTTTCGATGCAATCGTGCAGGCCTTTCGCATTGCAGAGGATGAGGATATCCTCCTGCCGGTCAACGTTTGCTATGACGGCTTTTACCTGTCCCACCTCACCGAACCCATCGAGCTGCCCCCTGCCGATGACGTGGCGGAATTCCTGCCTCCCTACGAGCCGGACCACATTCTGCTTGATCCGGACGATGTCATGTCCGTCGATCCGCTGACGCCGGGCCATTTGCTGATGGAGTACCGGAGGCGCCATATGGAGGCGCAGCAGCGGGCCCTGCAGGTCATACCCCAGGTGGACGAGGAGTACGCCGGGCTGACTGGACGCAGCTGGGGAGGCCTGACCT
This sequence comes from Clostridia bacterium, assembly GCA_003551215.1. GTDB lineage: Bacteria > Bacillota > Sulfobacillia > SLMV01 > SLMV01 > PUMD01. The sequence continues at coordinate 12,445 of PUMD01000045.1, forward strand.
ACAGCTACCGCATGCAGGACGCCGAGGTTGCCCTGGTTACGCTGGGCTCGATGACGGGAGCTGCTCGGGTGGCTGTAGATAACCTGCGTGATGAAGGCAGGAAGGTGGGGCTTTTGAAGATCAGGGTTCTCCGTCCCTTTCCTGCCACTGAGGTCCTCTGCGCCCTGCAGGACAAACGCGCCTATGCGGTCATAGACCGCAACGTTTCCTTCGGCTGGGGTTCAGGCATCCTTCACACTGAAGTGCGGGCTGCTCTGAGCGGCAAGAATATCCCTTCACTCAACTACATCGGAGGCCTGGGCGGCGAGGATCTGACGGTCCAGATGCTGCAGGATGCAATTAACGAACTGGTCCAGCTCGATTGTGAGGCTGTTGACGCTCCCTGCCGGTGGCTGCATAATCCGCAGCGATCCGGGGACAGGTAGGAGGGAAATACATTGTCTGATCTATTAAACGAAGTCATGCAGCGGGACGACCTTATCTCTCCAGGCATATCTGCCTGCGTCGGCTGCAACGTTGAGCTCACCCTGCGTCTGGTGATGAAGACCCTGGGCCCACAGTCCATACTGGCCATTCCTCCGGGCTGCATGGGGGGCGTTGGAGTGGTGGGATACGGGGCAACCACGGGAGCAAAGGTTCCAGTGTTTTTCCCTCTTTTGGACAACACTGCGCCGATGCTGTCTGGAGCCAGGCTGCAGTATGAGCGTGAGGGCCGCGATGTAAATGTGGTGGCTTTCGCGGGTGATGGAGCCACGGTGGACGCAGGTTTCGGCAGCATGTCGGGTGCTGCTGAACGAGGAGACAGCATCATATACATCTGCTACGACAACGAAGGATACATGAACACAGGATTTCAAAGAAGCGGCTCGACGGCCAAGGGTTCCTGGACTTCGACCACGCCGGTTGGAGAAAGACTGGGGGGTAAAACTCAGCACAAGATGGATTTTCCCATGGTGATGGCCATGCACGACCTGCCGTATATGGCCGCTGCTTCGGTCGCCTATCCCCAGGATCTGGTGCGCAAGGTGCAAAAGGCTCAGCAGGTCCCGGAGGGGTTTCGCTACATCCACGTGCTGAATCCCTGTCCGAACGGGTGGGGGTTTTCCGCTGAGGAAAGCATAGAAGTTGCCAGGCTGGCTGTTCAGACCGCCTTTCATCCTCTTTTCGAGGTCATCGACGGTGACTTCACCCTCGACCGGCCGGTCTCAGAACCAAAGAAGGTTCACCATTACCTGAGCCGCTGCAGGAAGTTTTCCCATCTATCTGAGGTGGAAACAGAGGATATACAGAGGGTAGTTGACAGACGCTACCGGCGGCTGCAGGCCCTAGTTTCCGGCACCGGCTCCTACGAGGCGGCCAGCGATGGCTGAGCTGCGGGGGCTTTTTGATCCGGCAGGATGTGCAGTTATGGGGGCTTCCGCTGACCCTGCCAAGGCTGGTTATCAGATCGTTGCCAATATGCTGCAGGCGGGCTGCGAGCAGGTCTATCCGGTTAACCCCAGGGGGCAGGAGGTACTGGGGTTGAAGACCCAAAACAGCCTGTCCCAAATAGATGACCCCGTGCAAATGGTGGTTTCAGCCGTCCCGGCCCACTACACCCAGGCGCTGATAGATGACCTGCGGATGCGCCAAAGACACCGGGGAGATGTGCGCTTTTTAGTGGTGGTGGCTGCCGGGTACGCAGAGACGCGCGAGGAAGATGGGCTGCAGCGTCAGCAGGCACTGCTTCAGGCGTGCAGTTCGCTGGACATACGAGTTCTGGGCCCCAACTGTGTGGGGGTGGTGGACAACCGCAGCGGCATCGATACCACTTTCATAAGCGAGGTCTCGCGGCAAGAGGGGGGAATAAGCTTTGTCTCCCAAAGCGGAGCAATGGGGGCCTGGCTGATGCAGGACTGGGCCTCCCGCCGACCGCCGGTGGGGCTGAGCAAGTTCACGAGTGTGGGCAACATGGCCGACATCGATCTGGTCGAGATACTCGACCACCTGCGGGAAGATGATTCGACATCGGTGGTCGGAATGTACCTCGAGGGCTACCCTCAGGGGCGCTCGCTGGCGGAATCACTGCACAGGCTTGCCCGGAGAAAACCGGTGGTGGTTCTGAAGGTCGGCAGGACGGACCGGGGTGCGCGTGCAGCCCAATCCCATACCGGGTCAATGGCAGGACAGGACCGCATATACGACGGCATGCTCAAGCAGGTGGGAGCTCGCAGGGCGTCATCAGTCGAGGAACTTTCCGATACCCTGCAGGCCTTCGACAGGCTGCAGCTGCCGGAGGGTAACAGGGTATTTTTGATAACCCAGGCCGGCGGCCCCGGCATCTACTGTACAGACGAGCTGGAGAAAAACACGTCGCTGTGCCTCGCTGAAGTAAGGGAGAGGACCAAGGATAAGCTGCAGCGGGCACTTCCGCCTTTTGCCTCCATTTGCAATCCTGAGGGTCACGCCGACATAACTGCTGCCGCTTCTGCTGCCCAGCATGCCCGGGCTCTGCGGGTTGTCCTTGAGGACGAAGGCGTAGATGCCGCCGTGCTGATCACCGTCCCCGTTTTATTTATGCCCGCCCGGGAGGTTGCCCGGGAACTGATACAGCTCACCGAAAGCTGCACGGCCCCAGGAAAGCCTGTACTTGCTGTGCTGCTTTCCGGCAAGCCCGTGCAGCAGGGAATTCGGATGCTCGAAACCAACGGAATTCTTACCTTCCCCACTCCCGACCGGGCGGTGAGGGCGCTTCACCACATGGCCGAATACAGAAAATGGCTGCGGAAGGGGGAAGACCAGCATGCAGGAGGATAATGTCGAGCTTGAGCACATCATGAAAAGCCACCTGCAGCGGGGAGGAGGCCCCCTTGACGAGTTTGACTCCCGACGGGTTTTCAGCCGCCTTGGCATACCTGTTGTCCCCGGTGGGCGGGCCGACACAGCCGCCGAAGCCGAAGGCCTTGCCCGGCGACTGGGTTTCCCGGTGGTGCTGAAAATACTGGGCTCGGGCATTTCCCACAAGACGGACGTCGGCGGCGTGAGGCTCAATATCTGCTGCCGACAGGGAGTCCGGTCCGCATACTCGGATATGATGTCAGCGGTCAACCGGCAGCTGCCGGATGCCGATATCCGGGGTGTATCCGTGCAAAAGCAGGTGGTCGGGGGGGTCGAGCTCATCGTGGGGGGGCTGAGAGACCCGCAGTTTGGTCCAGTAGTGACCTTCGGCCTGGGCGGTATCATGACTGAGTCACTGCAGGAAATAGCGTTTCGCCTGGCCCCTATCGACAGATCCGATGCAGGGGATATGCTCCGTGAGACTGCTGCCTGGTCCCTAATTAGGGGCTATCGCGGCCGCGAACCACTTGATCCATCCCCAATATGCGATGTCCTTGTTCGACTGGGGGATGCCGTCAGCCGGTACAGGTGGCTCGAGGAAGTGGAAGCCAACCCGTTCATCCTGCAGCCCGGGGCAAAGGCAGTGGCCGTCGATGCTCTCGTGGTGGTACGTAGGACAGCTGCGGAGTAATGCGGAACCTGGCTAATCTTCTATAAGAAAGCAGACTCAGCTTCGACAGGTCAGCGTGTCTGGCTGATCTGTATGGGAAGGAATGAGATAGATGCTCGACAACACCGACTTTGCCCGGTACCGCAGCTACTCTGAGCTGACCGGGCTGCTGAAACGGATTGCTGACGAATACCCCGAACTCGTCACTGTCAGGTCAATCGGCTGCAGCCGTGAGGGCCGGGGTATTCTTTTGGCAGAGGTCACAAATCTGGAAACCGGCCCAGGTGAAAAAAAGCCGGCAGCTTACTTCGATGCCAACATACACGCCGGAGAGGTAACCGGTTCTGCTGTGGCCCTTTACCTTATCGCATATCTTGCCGAAAATTACGGGCACGACCAGCTGGTCACCGACGTTCTGGATACCCGGGCGCTGTATATCGTTCCCCGGGTCAGCGTGGATGGCGCGGAGATTTATCTCAACACTCCTCAGACCCTGCGTTCGAGCACCAGGGTGCGTCCCCACTTTGAGTCGGAAGGAGGCATTCACCCGGAGGATATAGATGGTGACGGACGCATTCTCACCATGCGGGTGCCCAGCAGCAGGGGCGAGTGGAAGGTGTCGGAGCACGACTGCCGCCTTATGGTTCCGAGACAGCCAGCAGACATCTCCGGCCGATTTTATCACCTTTTCACCGAAGGGCGGCTCAGCAAGAAAAGTTGCGGCCCGGTTAACCTCAGATCATCGAAGTGGCCCCTTGATCTGAACCGAAATTTCCCCGCAAACTGGTCTCCCGAAGGGGAGGCAAGCGGCCGCTACCCCCTGAGCGAACCAGAAACCCGGGCGGTGGCGGATTTCTTAGTGCAGCGGGATAACGTCTCTGTGGCAGTCGCCTACCATACCGCAGCCGGACTGATCATGCGCAATCCCATGACCTGCTACGACCGGGATATGAATCCCAAAGACTTCGCCCTGATTGATAAACTGACCGCCCGCGGCAGCAACCTCACCGGATATCCCGCAACGAGCGGTTATCTTGGCTGGAGCGAGGATTTCCCCATGGCCGCGCAGGGTACGTTCAGCAACTGGGTGTATGAGCACCTGGGTATTTTCGGATACACGGTGGAGCTTTGGGACATGGCGTCAAAAGCAGGTGTGCAGATCGAGAAGAATTTCGGAGACTGGTGGTCGGACATATCAGAACAGGACATGCTTAAATTCCTGCGGTGGAACGACGAACACCTAGATGGTATGGGCTTTGTAGACTGGCAGCCCTTTGACCATCCCGAACTGGGCGAGATTGAAATAGGAGGCTGGGTCAACAAATGGACGAGGCAAAACCCGCCAGAGCAGTACCTGCCAGAGATCATGCACACCAATGCCCTTTTCGCCTTGGAGTTGGCTGCCTCCTGCCCCAAAGCTGTCATCTCCAAAGTTGAAGCCGAGGATGTGTCCCACAGGACAGTCCGCATCTACGCAGAGGTTTGCAACGAGGGCTTTTTGCCCACCAGCGGAACGGATAAGGCAAAAGAACTCGCTGCAGCCGATCCAGTCCACGTGAGTATAGACGGGTCTGGATTCACCACAAAATCCGGACAGAAGCAACAGCAGCTGGGTCATCTGGCAGGATACGGCCCCGGCAAAAAGGGCTGGGGTTATCTGTTCAACCAGCGGGCAAACGACTCTGCTGGTTTTGCCGAATGGATAATCGTCAAGGATGCTGATGAACCGGTAGAAGTGGAGATCACTCTGGCCGGACAGAGGGGTGGGGAAGCCTGCCGGATAATCACCGTATAGCCCCGAAGGTGGGAGCCCTGTCTGAAGCAGGTTTCCCGGGGAGTTGATGACTGATACGGAGCGGGACGGGAGCAGCTGAACTGCCGTCTCGCTTTTTTATGCACCTCATATCCAAAAGATAGAACACCAATGTCCACCGCATGCTGTCCGGCTGCCCGGTGAATCACTGCAATATTGCTGATATGGGTGGTACTGGCAGCATGGTCTGCTGCAGGGAAAGGATTCGGTGGTCTGGGCAGCGAAGATCATTGTAGAAGGATTGGGAAGCACCCTGCCTGTGGGGAGGTGGATGTGTGCTCAGCAGCAACAATGATCTAAACAGAGATATGTCCTCCAGCGAGGAGTCTTTGTGGGTGGTGCCAGACATTGGTGTCAACTGGAAGCACATACTCGCCAGCACTACAGTCAGAGAGTACAGCAGGGGAAATATCATATACATGGCCAACCAACCGAGTTCGCATCTTTTTTATCTGCAGGAGGGATTGGTCAAGATAGCGATCATGGACGCCGAGGGCGCAGAAAAAATTCTGGCCATTCACGAGCCGCGCAGCTTATTTGGCGAATCAGCTGCTATTGACGGGGGCAGATACTTCGCCACGGCGACCGCCATGGAGGATTCACTGGTCCGCCTCATTCCTGTTGAGCAGCTGCCCTGTATCATAGAAAAAAATCCACAGGTGAGCCTCCAGATGATGTCCAGTCTGGTGAAGAAGATGCGGCTTCTGGCTCTACAGATCAGTTTCCTCAGTTTCTCACGCGTACCGCAGCGCCTGGCGCAGGTGCTGTGCGGGCTTGCCGGCAGTGTTGGGGTGTTTGTTGATGAAGGAATAAGGCTCAACGTCAAGCTGAGACACTACGAGCTGGCCAGCCTTATAGGGGCCTCCCGGGTCACTGTCACCAATACGCTTAACGACTTCAAGCGCCAGGGGTTGATAGATACAGATAGCGGTCAAATCGTCATCACGAACCTGCAAAGGCTGAAGGATCTCATTAAATAATCCGCGATATCCTCAGAGCGACGCTGCATCTGTCACAGCCAGAGTGATTTGGGGGCTTGGGACGACCCCTGGTCTGAATATTGGGGCGTTATGTAAGTTAGATTACTGCAGCCCCACGTTGTCTGCGTTAGTATTCTGGTGAAGTGGTCATGGCTGCTCGGACTGTTGGGACACAGAAGGGTGGTTGGTGAAGTGTGCGCATTTTGCTGACGGGATGTCACGTTGTGGAGCCGGCTAACGGCGAAATCATGAAGGATGCAGCCCTGCTGGTGGACGACGGGTTAATTGCCTGGGTGGGACCTGCCGACAGCTACCCGGGTGAATCTGCTGTTGACTGCGAAATACAGATGGATGGGCACTACGTCATGCCCGGTCTTTGGGATATGCACGTCCATCTGGCCATGACAGTATTGAAAGAAACTGCGGACGAACAGACCGTTCCCTCCGAGACGCTGTTTTCCTACCGGAGAGCGCTGGCCTTTCTGAATTCCGGGGTAACCTCGCTGCGGCTGGTGGGCTCATCGCCCGATGGAGTGGATTTTGCCATCCGCAACGGCATTCAGCGGGGAGACTACCCGGGGCCGCGCATCCTTACCGCCGGGGAAGGGATAGCTTCTACCGGTGGACATGGTTACCGCGGCGGAGAAGGATGCGATGGTCCTTATGAATTTCGCAAGGCTACCCGCAAACGTCTGTGGCAGGGGGCAGACCTGATCAAGGTCATGGTTACCGGCGGTATGGGAGGTAGGTATGAGACCTTTGACGCTCCCCAGACGCTCCGGGATGAAGTAGCAGCAGCAGTGCAAGTCGCACACAACGCTGGCAAACATGTCGCGGGGCATATCGCTTCTCCCTCCGGCGCGATTATGTGTTCTGAGGAGGGAGTAGATACAGTCGAGCACGGTTACGCACTCGATGAGGCTTCCCTGCAGGTAATGGAGCAAAACGCAACAGCCTTTGTTCCCACGGCTGTAGTGACGCATGATCCAGATTACTGGCACCAACTGGAGGTCGCCTCCTGGGCCATGGAGAAGATCCGGCGGGCGAGAGACAGCCACCGCCGGGCGGTTGCCCTGGCGCTGAACTCATCGATAGAAGTTGCGGTAGGCACAGATCTTCCGACCGCCTTCATGGACGGCACGGTGGTGACGGTCAAAGAAATGGAGATTATGGTTGAGTTGGGGGCGTCCGAACGTGAGGCTCTGCGGGCGGCGACGGTCGTACCCGCGGCCATATGCGGCCTTGACAAGAAAATAGGCCAGCTGAAACCAGGCTACCGGGCTGATATCATAGCCACAGCCGGCAATCCGTTCAGCAGCATTTCAAGCCTCAGGGAAGTAGATCTGGTCATAAGAGACGGTGCAGTCGTCAAAAATGACATCTCCGGTCACAAACCGGTCGGGCTACCTCAGCAATTCCTGACCGGCCCGTGCTGAACGGCGGTGGATTTTTCTCCCTGGGGACCAGCGGAGGCCTGCTGGGCGATCTGACGAAGATGAAAACAGCAGAATGGTTTTTCTATGGAAAGGGGATTCAAATGGGTTCCATCGGATTTATTGAGACTAAGGGGCAGGTAGCGGCGTATGAAGCGGCGGACGCGATGGTAAAGGCAGCGAACGTGCAGCTTCTGGGTATGAGCAGGGCCGGAGGTGGTCTGGTCACAGTCGCCTGTCGTGGAGACGTCGGAGCGGTGAAAGCGGCAGTCGATGCCGGGGCGGCAGCAGGCAAACGGGTAGGCGAGGTGCTTTCGGTTCATGTGATCCCACGTCCGCACGGAGATCTGAGCGAAGTTCTCGAATTCCTCGGTGAGGATGACACCGAGTAAGCGATCTTTGAAAGGGGAGGCGCATGCCTGACATTGTCACATCGGAGGACATTCACCGCCGGGCAGCCGATGGTGAAAGCAGGCTGTACGTGCCGCAGGAGGCCATAATCACTGACATAGCCCGCGAGACTGCCCGCCGGATGAGTGTGGAGATAGTGGTGGGCGAACCGGATTCACCGCGGCCGGAATCCGATAGTTTCGGGGAGAGGCAGGACGGTGTTCTGCGCCTTTCGGAGGCACCGGCGGAATCGCCCCCAAAGCGGGATAGTTCATCGGCTGACGGGGTGGTGCAGAAGGTTGACAGATCGCCTTTTTCCCCGCAGGAGCTGAGGAATCTGCGGGCGGAGTTTCCCAGCCTGCAGAGTACGGTTCACCTGGCCAACTGCTCGCAGGGGGCGCAGTCGCTGCGCGTAAGGCGGGCGGTGGAGCAGTACATGGAAAACTGGCGCGCGTCGGGAATGGACTGGGATTACTGGGTGCAAGAGGTCAACAACGCCAAGGGCGAGTTCGCCAGGTTAATAGGCGCCGAGCCCGATGAGGTTGCCGTGGTTGGTTCTGTTTCTGAAGCGGTTTCATCTGTTGCCGGAGCCATAGATTACGAGGGCGAACGCAACCGCATCCTGCTTACCGAGGCGGAATTTCCCACCGTGGGTCACGTCTGGCTGGCCCATGAAAAGTACGGCGCAGAAGTGGACTTCGTTCCGCTCAGGGACGGGGAGCTGCTGTTGGAGGACTACCGCCGTATGATGGATGAACGGACCGCTATGGCCGCCATAACGCACGTTTACTACCAGACCGGCTACAAGCAGGATCTGGAGGCGGTGGCTGAGGTGATCCACAACCAGGGAGGATACGTCCTGGTGGATGCCTACCAGAGCTGCGGCGCCTGTGAGATCGACGTCAAGGAGCTGGACATAGATATACTTACCACCGGCAATCTCAAGTACCTGCTGGGAGTGCCTGGTATAGCCTTCATCTACGTACGGCCCGAGCTGGTACCCGAGCTGGAACCGGCCGATACCGGCTGGTTTGCCCAGAGGGACCCCTTTTCCTTTGAAGTGAAGGTGCTGGATTATGCCGAGACTGCCCGCCGACTGGAAGGCGGCACCCCTCCGGTGACGGCAGCTTTTGCCGCGCAGGCGGGGATGCAGCTTCTGCAGGAGGTGGGGCTGGACCGAATAGAGCAGCACATAGACTACCTGTCGGGGTACTGTCTGCGGGGGGCGCTCACCCGGGGTCTGCAGGTGGCCAGTCCGCTGGAGGTAGCCAAAAAGGGTCCCACGACGGCGGTACAGGTCCCCGCCGAGGAATCTCACGCCATAGAGATGGCGCTGAAGCGCCGTGGCGTGGTCACTTCGGCCCGCGGTTCGATGATACGCATCGCTCCGCATTATTTTAACTCTGAAGCGGATATCGACATAGCGCTGGATGAGTTGAGGAGATTGCTGGGTTGAGGGAAGGAAAGTGATTGCATGATCCTGGCCGAAGTTTCAGGCAAGCTGGTGGCATCGGCGAAAAGCGAGCACCTGACCGGCCGCACTCTACTGCTTTGTCGCCCCCTCAGTAAGCTGGACAGCTGCGGTGAGGCGGGCCATCCGGACGACCACACGGTGGTTGCCGTCGACCTGGTGGGCGCAGCCGAGGGCAGCATCGTGATCATCAGCACCGGTTCTTCAGCGCGGGCGGCAGCTGGAGATGCTCCTGCTGTGGATATGGCAGCAGTCGGGCTGGTCGATTACGCGGTGTTGGACGGCGAGAGGGTGCAGCTGGAAGGTCAGAGGTGAGGTACTTGTCCGAAGGAGATATTCAGCTCAGAGTGTACGCGCTGCTGGACAACATTCAGCCGCAGTACGCCGCATTGTGCGGCACGGTGGCCAGAGGGGATATACCGCTGCAGGGAATGGCGCAGCTTTACCTTGAGGTGGCACCGGGCAGCTCGGTTTTATCTTTGCTTGATGCGGCGCTGTGGGCGGCAGAAGTTCGCCCGGGGTTTCAGATCCTCGAGCGCGAGTTTGGGCAGGTTGAGCTGCACGGGGAACGAATAGATGCGGTAAGGGAAGCGGGAGCAGCCATGCTGCGAGCCGCCGGAGTGACTCAGTCGGACCGCCTGCGCCCGCAGGTGGTCAGCGATTATCTGGTCAGCAACGTCACCCCGTATCAGGCCCAGCTCATAAACCGCGACCGCCACGGTTCTCTGTTGATTCCCGGCAGCACCATGCTGGTTATGGAAGTGGAGCCGGCCGGGTATGTGGCGCTGGCCGCCAACGCTGCGGAAAGAGACTCCGAGGTGACCCTGATAAATTTCGACCCTGTGGGCCGCTACGGCAGATTGATGATGGCCGGGCGGCATTCAGACGTAGAGGCGGCCCGGGAAGCGGCGGTACGGGAAATAACCGAAAACGCAGAAAGGTAAGGGCAAATCTATGCAGCAAGGTAAAAACGAGCGTCAGATCATCACCTCGCACGACGTTCAGGATGCCGCGCGTTCGGGAGACGGTTGCGTCCGGGTTGCTCCCCAAGCGATTGTAACTGATGAGGCCCGGGAGGCGGCGGTCCGTTTCGGTGTGGAGATAGTGACCACCGATGAGCCCGTATATTCTGAGCCCCCGCGGCAGGAAAGCGAGGCCGCCGGCATCGAACTGCAGGTAAGCCCCCGCAGCGATGCGCTGATAACCGGCGGTACGGTAGCCATCCCCGGGGATGGTCTCTTGCAAGCCGACCTGGTGGTGGCCGACGGAAAGATAGCCGCCCTGGGCCGCGGTATCAGCTGCGACGGGCGCAGGATTGACGCCTCGGGTTTGATGGTGATGCCAGGAGTTTTTGACCCTCACGTTCATCTGGGGCTTTTTGCCCCCTCTGCCGACGAGCTGGTCAGCGAGGGTCGCTCAGCGCTTTCGGGAGGGGTGACCTGCCTGGGATGGTTCATCGACGGCGAGGGCTCCCACCAGGGGAGGCTGAGGGAGGAGGGGGAGAAAGTCCGACAACATGCTCCGGTTGATGTGGTACCGCACCTGGTCATCAGTCAGCCCGAGCAGCTTGCTGAAGTCCAGGAGTACATAAGCCAGGGAGTCCGTTCTTTCAAAGTGTACATGTGCGGTCTACCGGGTCTCATCGAGCCGGTTGATGACGCCTTCATAGCCGACCTCTTCGAAAAGCTCGCCCCCTACGGCGATGAGGTGGTAGTGTGTGTGCACGCGGAGAACTCCCACCTGGTCAGGCGGGCCCGCGCTCGGCTGCGGGCCAGGGAGGGACCGGTCGATTCCATGGGTCTGACGGAGTGGGCGGAGGCCCACCCGGAGGTGGCCGAGGAGGAGGCCATAGGAAGGGCAGCAGTGCTGGGGCGCCGCTGGGGCATACAGGTCTACTTCGTACACGTATCCTCGCGCGCGGGTCTCCGGGCGGTAAGGAGAGCGCGTAAAGAGGGGGGATGTGTGTGGGCGGAGACCACTTCACCCTACCTGACGGCTCCACCCACCGGCGAACAACAAGCGCTGGGCAAGATGGTACCGCCGCTGCGCGGAGAAGAAACGGCAGATGCCCTGTGGAAGGCTCTGGCCGACGGGACGCTGGATACCGTCGGCACAGATAACGTTACCATAACTAAACAACAGAAGGGGATAGGGGGCCCGCTTGGGGAGGTCATACCCGGTTACCCGGCCCTGGGAACTCACCTTCCCATCCTCCTGCATGAAGGATACCACAAGCGGGGGGTAGACCTGATGCGCATAATCGAGGCGGTAACCCGAAACCCGGCGGATATCTTCGGTCTGTACCCGCAGAAGGGAACGCTGCTTCCGGGCAGCGATGCCGACTGCGCAGTGGTGGACCTCACCAAACAGCAAAAAGTCAAGCCGGAGAATCTGCAGTCCCGTTCCGATTTTTCTCCCGTGGAAGGGCGGACCCTGCGCGGATGGCCGGTGATGACGATGAAGGGCGGGCAGATAACACACCTGTTCGGCCGGCCGCAGCGCAGCGGCTCTGCCGGTTGTATGGTCCTGCCGGGAAGATAATCGGGTGCCTGTCACCGAAAGGAAGGCGCAAAGATGTCAGAAAGAAACCGAGTTTTGATCCGCATAATAAAGCAAAAGAGTGCATGCAGCAGCGGCCACAGAGTCGGGGAAGAATTTGTGTCGGGCAAGTCTACCCCGGATGGTCTCTGTATGACGGCTTTCGCCGCACTGCTTCCGATGATCAGAGTGCTGGACGGTGGAGGTTCTCTGGGGCCGGAGGAAAACCGGATAGTGGTCAATTGCCCCGACCCCGCGGGAGGACTAGTGTTTGAATTGCTCAGGCAGCAGTAGCATTTCCCGAAAGTCAACGGCCGTGAGGATAAGGCGGCACTGCATCTCTGTGCTGCTTAGTCTTACGCCCCAAACGCCAATACCTGCTCTGCGGCCCCACAGCCCGGATACCGGCACATATCTCCGCTATATCCGGGCAGCTAACGGCCGGTATCCAGGCAAATGCAAAGGTGCCTTTACACATACCACAGTTCGTTTTGCCACTGATGAAGCTTCTCAGCCCCGTCTTCGGTCACCCTAACATTCTCTTCCGTTATAATGCTCAATTCGCCTTCCAGGATGGTGGGCTCCACGGCGTAGACCTCGTTTTCCTGCAGTCCGCCGCTGGCGCGCGAATCTTTACCTTTGCGCGAACTCAGTGCTGTACCTCCATCGTGCACCATCTGTCCCACCTGATGGCCAACCGAATGCTTGATATCCGGATATCCGTTGTCCAGAAGGTGGTTGCGTGCGGCTGCGTCAACCTCATAACCGGGCACTCCAGGCTTCATCGCCTCAAAAGCCTTCTGGATGGCCTCCCGGATACAGCCGAAGGCATCCAGAATCTTCTGAGGGGCGCTGTCCTCATGGGGATGGCAGCAGTAGAAGGTGCGGGCTATGTCTGAGTGATATCCTCTGTACCCCAGACCGAAATCGCACACCAACAGGTCCCCGGCAGCAAGACGCGCGTCAGTTGGTTCGCGGTGAGACATACCTGCCTTCGGCAGCAGCACCAGCGGGCCTTCCTGGGGCATGACCCCCTGATCGGTGCGCCGTTCGATGGCGGTCCGGAAAAGCTGCTGAATCTGCTTCTCCGTCATACCTTGTTGTATCTCATCCTGCACCTCGCGGTATATTGCCAGGTTATGTTCGCAGGCGGCACGAATCCTGCGCAGCTCAAGCTCGGATTTGACCGCTCTTAGCTGAGTCAAAAGAGGCTGGCTTGAGACCGCCTTCTGGACCACCTCTTTTTCACCAAGCACCTCGATCAGCCACCGGTAGGAGCCGTGACTCAGTCCATCGCACAATTGATCTGTTTTGGACCAGTTGAGCATGAAAGTATCGGGCTGAATTTCCTCGTAAAGTTGCCGAAGTTCTGTCTCCGCTCCGCGTTCGTTGGTTGGTATAACCTCGCCGAACACTCCGAGCGATTCGACGTGTCCCATGTCCGGCCAGGAAGTAAGCGCCCAGGAGTTCCCTGCCCGGTCAAAGGCGTAGACAGTTCGTCCTGAAGTGGCTCCCCCCACAACAAGCGATAGCGCAGGATCACGTCCCTCGCTATCCACTATCAACCACAGGTCAACGTCCATGCTGTCCATCAGCTGTCGTGCCTGTTCCAGCTTCTCACTTACGATCTCTTCGTCGGTGAAATTGTACATAAAGATGTCACTCCTCATCAGTAAGTTAGCCCCCATAACACTATTAGTTTAAGGATAGCACGTTCTTTACGGTACTTTGTGTAAGCAGGGACACATCAGACTCAAAGAGCTGATATCATCTGTCCGAACGGTGGTCCCGACTGCATTCACTGCGCCTGTACGGGACTTGACGCAGCATATAAAATAGGCGACAATATACGTGAGAATGAAAACAATTATCATTCTATATTGCAGGGGGAGGAACACCTTTTGTCACAGGCAGGTCTGATTGCCGGTTTGACATCCCGGTGGGAGAAACTGCTTTGCCGCAGCACGTTCGTAAGCCGCATCTACTCCCGACCCTATCAGCAGGTAGTGCGCCGGGAAATCCAGATTGCGAGTATATCCACAACCGACGTGGTGCTGAATGTCGGTTGTGGGGCAGTTCCTTTCAGCGCCATGTACACGGCGCTGTTCAGCGGAGCCAGGGTCTGGGCGGTTGAGCGCCAACCCGACGCCGCGCGGCTGGCAGAAAAATGCATCAACAGCTGGGGATTGCAAAAGCAGGTTGACGTCATCACTGCGGATGCTGCCTGCAGCATTCCACAGGGATTTACTGCTGCCCTGGTTGCCCTGCAGGCGGAGCCAAAGGAGGCCATCTTCAGAAGACTTTGTGAAGCCGCCGGGCCCGGTGCGAGGCTTGTTTTTCGAGAACCAAGCACTCAATTCGCCGGCCAGTATGATTCGTTGGCAGACCTTTATCAGGCAGATGGGTTCACCAGGCAGGACATGGTCACTTTTGACCGGTCCCTGCTTTATCGACTCCCTGCTCACGCGAATCAAAGGAGCAGATGATATGGCAAGGCAGGCAGATGCATTGGCCGAGGGAGTATTTTTCAAACTCATCAGCCGGCTGGTCAAGGGGATAGAAAAAGCTGGATCCTGGCTTGCGAGTTTGGGTCTGACATACGGCAAAACGTTCTACCACGACTTGCTCGAAAAAGAAATACAGATGGTATCCCTGCGTCCAGGAGACAGCGTCATGCATATAGGATGCGGTGCGCTGCCGCTCACCGCCCTGAAGCTGGCTCAGAAGGGCCTAGAAGTAACGGCGGTGGATGTCGATCCAGAGGCAGTCCAACGGGCAGAGAGGTTCCTACGCCGGATGGGAGTCGGTGATGCGGTCCAGCTGCAGCTCGCTGATGGTGCCAATATGGCGGCCGAACAGTTCGATGCCGTGTGGGTTTCTCTGCACGTGGTCTGCAAAAAGGAGGTTGTCAGCAATCTGCTGTCAGGGCTGCGTCCCGGTGCGCGTCTTGTGTACCGGAATCCCCGTGGACTGCTGTCTTATCTATATCCCCGGGTCAGGCCCGAGAGCATCGCTGCAGGACATTACAGCCAGACGGAGGTCAGCTTAGGAAAAGAATCAATTCTCATTTTTAACGGCAGCAAGGAGGAGGCACTGAATATGTCCAGCAAAAAATCTCAAGCAAAACATGTATCCCTGGAAGAGCTGGCGCCTGACAGCACCGCTTTTATCTCTGCAACTCCCCAGCGCTCCATGTTTCCACCCCTGGGGTTGCGGCGCGGTAAGAAGATCACCGTGCGCTGTCGGCATCCTCTCGGGGGTCCCCTGGTGGTGGATGTAGAGGGGCGACGGGTCGCTCTGGCGCGCAAACTGGCGCGTAAAATTCGCGTGTCCCGGGAGGTGAGGAATGAGTGGCGTTGCCGTCATCAGACCGTGAGCGCCCCCTGATACTACTTCTGGGTCCACCAAACGTCGGCAAGAGCGTCATTTTCAATCAGCTCAGCGGTATGGATGTTGGAATGGCAAACTATCCCGGTACAACAGTTGACTACACAGAAGGAGCAGTCGAACTGCACGGAAACACCGCAAAGCTGATCGATGTTCCGGGTGTCTATTCCCTTGAGGCGGAAAGCGAAGCAGAAGAAGTGGCTATACGGATGCTGAACCGTCAGCCGGAACTGGTTGTCTGCGTCCTGGACGCCCTGAACCTGGAAAGCAGCATATATCTGACCCTGCAGATTCTCCGCCTGAAGCTACCCACGGTGGTGGTGGTAAACCGGGTCGATCTGCTCGCAGAAACGGGCAGACGCCTGGATCTGAATCTCCTGCAGGAGGAACTGGGCGTAGCAGTTATACCAACGGTAGCCATAACCGGAAGCGGTCTTGACCGCCTGCAGCAGATCATGGCTGAGACACTCGCACCGGGTCCCCGTCAGCTGCCGAACAGGGTTGCGCCGAGCTGGGCAGCTGCCGAGAGCATCCACGGCAGGGTGCTCAGCAGCCAGGGACCAGTCTCAGATTTCCGTCAGAGAATTGGTGATGCGGCCATGCGGCCCTGGCCAGGGATACTGATAATGCTGGCCGTACTGACAGCGGTTTTTGCCTCCGTGGTCGGCCTGGGGATGGCCCTGCGCAACTTCATTCTGCTGCCGCTGGTCCGCGAGGGATTGATACCGGCGATCGTTGCCCTGGTTCAGCGGCTGATCCCACCCGGCCTGCTGCGGGAGGTTATGGTGGGTGAATATGGATTTCTCACCAAGGGGATTGAATGGCCCATCGCACTGGTTATGCCCTACGTCCTCAGCTTCTATCTGGCCCTGAGCCTGCTGGAGGACAGCGGTTACATGCCCCGTCTTGGGGTCATGCTGGATGGTCTGTTCAACAAGATGGGCCTGTCCGGTACGGCAGTCGTGCCGCTGCTTTTGGGTTACGGCTGCGGTATACCTGCCATAATGTCCACTCGTGCGCTTCCGTCCCGCAAGCACCGCCGGATGGTGGCTCTGATGGTCTCGCTCAGCGTGCCCTGTATGGCTCAAACCGGTGCCTTTATTTCACTTCTGGCCGCCAGATCAGTCGGGGCCCTAATATTCGTTGCCCTGCTTTCAGCAAGTGCGGTGATAACAGCTGGCGTTGTACTGTCTCGGCTTTTGCCGGGTGAACATCCAGAGACGGTAATGGAGATACCCGAGCTTTTGCTGCCGCGACCTTCTGTCATCGGCAAGAAACTCTGGATGCGCAGCAAACACTACCTTGGAGACGCGGTGCTGCCGGTAGTTGCTGGCGTGGCCGTTGCAGCAGTTCTCTACGAGACGGGCCTTATGACGCAGCTGGGAGAGCTTCTGCGTCCGCTGGTCTCCGGTTGGCTGCGTCTGCCCGAGGACGCTGCCGTGCCGCTGCTTTTGGGAATATTTCGCCGGGAGCTGACCGTACTACCGCTTCTGAATATGGAACTAAACGCCCTGCAGCTGACAGTAGGTTCCGTCGTTGCCCTGTTTTACGTGCCCTGTGTTGCTGTTTTGGCCATACTCATCAGGGAGTTTAACTACCTTTTCGCCGGTGCAGTCCTTGTGGTGACGACTTCATCGGCGTTTCTGATGGGAGGAGTGATTGCCCATATCGGAGCTGTCTTTTTCTGAGGTTGATGCCACGTTGCTGTCAGAAGTCAGGAAACGAAAGATTGCGATGACGGCGATCGTGTCTTTTGTGTTTTTTCTCTGTCTGTGCGCTGCAGCATCGGCGGCCGGGTCTGATCCGGTTCCACTTGACGAGGATGAAGTTTACCGTGCGCGTGTGGTTACGGCCGAAGATGCTTCAGGACAGTATCAGGCTGATGCGGCCCAACTGGTTACAGTCGAATTCCTCGACGGACCCTGGCAGGGAGAGCAGCGCACCCTGCAAAACCAGCTGACCGGTAATCCAGCCTACGACATCAAGGTAAGCGAGGGTGACCGCGTTCTGGTAGGCCAGCATGGAGATCAGCTTTACATAATGGATTTCGTCCGCGACACAGCACTGAAGTGGATGCTCGTGGTATTTCTGGTTGGACTGCTGATAGTTGGGGGGCTCAGGGGAGCCAAAGTTCTGATATCTCTATCTCTCACCGGCCTGGCCATATATTACATTCTGATTCCTTCTCTGCTGAGAGGATACAATCCGGTGGCAGTTACCGTACTTATCAGCGCAGCAGTCGTTTCCATCACCGTTTGGCTGGTACTGGGAAGAGGTGCCAAGTCTCTGGCAGCAGCAGGAGGGACCGTTGTGGGGGTGGCCGCAGCAGCCTCAGTGGCCCATATCTTCGCCCGGCTGGCTCACCTGATGGGTTTGCACTCACAGGAGGCACAGATGCTGCTTTTCACTGCCGATCTGGAGGTTGATTTCCGCGGGCTTCTGCTTGCTGGTATGATACTCGGGGCGCTGGGGGCGATAATGGACGTGTGCGTGTCCATAGCTTCTTCTGTACAGGAGGTCACCAGAGCTGACCCGGAGATGTCCTTTCGTTCGCTGTTTGCCTCTGGAATGAACGTGGGAAAAGATGTGCTCGGTACCATGACCAATACCCTGGTGTTGGCCTACGTAGGTACCGCGCTGCCTCTTCTTTTGCTTTTGGGTATCCATCATATGCAAAGAGCCAAGCTGTTCAACCTGGACGTCATTGCCACTGAGGTGGTGAGAGCACTGAGCGGTAGCATAGGTATGGTGCTGTGTGTCCCGGCCACCGCAGTGCTGGCCGCTTTTATGGCTAGCCGCGGCTCAGATAGGACTCCAGACAGCGGCTGAACTTCTCCATCCCTTTGCCGCCTGCAACCGGGAGAACTTGCTCGCTCTGTCCCGGCG
>PUMD01000128.1 GCA_003551215.1 Clostridia bacterium
ATTCGATTTCGGCGCCAGCCAAATCTATAGTAGACGGCAACACCTTAAGGTTCTTCAAAGCGGTAGCCCGCAAAGCCCTCCTAACTGGGATCTCATCAATCAAAACATCGTAGATGCTCTCGCTGAGGGAGTTTTTGTCCAGGCCAAGACCACTGGTGCTGTTGCCCTGCGGATCAATGTCCACCACCAGCACCGAGCGATCATGCTGCTCGGCAAGGCATGCCGCCAGATTGATGGCGGTTGTCGTCTTACCCACTCCGCCCTTTTGGTTTGCCACCGCTACCACTTTGCCCATTTTGATCATCTCCCCTGCCAGAGGGCCGCCTGCATGCAATCATTGCACCGATTCGCCGCCTGCGCGTTCCTTGTTCCGCTCCGCAGACTTCTCAATCTCAATAACGATGCGGTACCTGTCGTCTTCCTCGCTGGTAGTCATCTGCGCCTGCAGTCCCGAATCGCGCATGGTCTGCACCGTCTGGCGCAGCCCGTTCAGAAATATCCGCATATCCCGGATTACTCCCTGCACTTTTTGACTGGGCTCCTCCGCCTGCTCACCCATCTCTTTGTCCAGGGTATTGTCCACAAGGTCCTGCATTTGCTTTACGGTCATGTCTTGTTCCATAACCGCCTGGAGAACCTCCTGCTGCGACGCGGCATCTGGAAGCTGTAGCAGTGCGCGGGCGTGTCTCTCACTCAGTTCCGATGACCGGATAACCTTCAGAATCTCTTCCTCCAGACTCAGCAGCCGCACCTTATTGGAAATGGCTGGCTGACTGATTCCCAGATCCCGTGCAAGCTCACTCTGGGTCATGTCAAACTCATCCAGAATGCGGCGGTATCCTTCCGCCTCGTCGAGGAAGTGTAGATCCTCTCTCTGAAGATTCTCGGTCATCGCAAAAATGGCGACCTCGCAGTCATCCAGCTCCCTTACCACAGCAGGGACTGTCTGCAAGCCGGCCAGGCGGCAGGCCCTCCAGCGCCTCTCTCCGACCACAAGTTCGTAGGTGTCCTTCTGTTCAGCAGGCCTCACTATGATCGGCTCTATGACGCCTACCTCAGCAATTGATTTGGCCAGCTCCTGCAGATCAGCCCGCGGGAACCTGCTGCGGGGCTGAAACCCACTCTTCAGGATAGCATCCAGAGGAATTTCCTCCACGTGCGAATGCAGCGGACCTGACTGCTCCGCTCGTCGCCGCACTCTATCCCACCAGTCTTTAATCATTGTAGATTTGCTCCTCAGCTTTCCAGCAAATATAATTGCTTTACTCATCTCAATTCAGCATAGACAACACAGACTCCTCCCCGAAGGAGGAGAATACAACACCACAAGCATAAAATATGGCTAACCTTGCAGAAACTACCATAACTTAGATTGAGGGACCGCGGTGCCCGAGCCCCTGATAGGAACCTCTATTCAGGTCAGGCTTCGAAGGCCTGCAGCAAAACCTCAACAGTCGATTGCAAAAGGACAATGCCTGAGTTATTCGCTGTGGTCTGTGTGCTGCAGGCGTTCTATGGCCAATCTATAGCCATCTGCTCCGTAATTGAGAAAACGTTTGATCCGGCTTATGGTGGCCGAACTGATACCTGTCTCTTTTTGGATCTCCTCATACGTGCAACCTTTTTCCAACAGTTCAGCAACTCGAAACCGCTGCGCCATGGTCTCGATTTCTGCAGTAGTGCAGAGATCCTCAAAAAAGCGATAATACTCCTCCAGGGTGGACAGCGTTTTCATCGCCGAAAAGAGCCTGTCAACTTCTTCGTTTTTCAACCTCTCGTCAAAGCTCATAAAAGCCCCTCCAATAGTACAAGTCTAGGACGTTTTCTGCGCCAGGACGATCGACCGCCCTATGCCATCAGACGGCAGCTTGTACGGGTAGCGACCTATTATTCTTACGGCCTTCTCAGCAAGTGAGTCTGCCGCTTGCTGTATTTCATCAACAGCTGCTGGTCCTTTCCACCAACAGAAAACACCTCCCGGACGGGGCAGATGAGCGGTCATGTGTACGAGAGGCTTCATCGGCGCTACAGCCCGGGCAGTGCACACATCAACCCCCTGACCTGCAAGATCCTCCGCCCGCCCCCTCAATGTACGGGCATTATTCAACTTCAGCAGCTGAATCAGTTTCAGCAAGAAACCTACCTTCTTGCGCGAGCTGTCCACCAGTACAAAGGACCATTCAGGGCGGGCTATAGCCAGGGTCAGCCCCGGGAACCCTCCTCCCGTGCCGACGTCAAGGACCGTCGTAGGTCTCGGAAATAATGCGTCAAGAACGCGCAGACCAAGTAGAGAATCCAGCAAATGCCGCCTGAGAATCTCCTTCTCATCTGCCTTTGCCACCAGACCTAGCGCATCATTGTGCTTGACTATCTCACTGACCAACCGCTCGTACTTATGCCCGCAGTCAGGAGGGAGCACCGATCTAACCCGGGCCAACATCATGTTCATATCATCTGATGTCACCGGCCCAGAAGCATACTGCACCATCCCCACCTCCGCGAAATGTCACTTCTCAATCCAGACCAGCAAGACAGAGATATCGGCAGGCGTAACTCCGGGAATACGCATTGCTTGTCCGATAGATTCCGGGTCAACCTGTTTCAGCTTCTCTTTAGCTTCTGCTGCTAGGCCGGGAATGTCATCATAGTTTATCCTGTCAGGAATTTTTTTGTCTTCTGAACGACGAAACCTCTCTATCTGCCGCGTCTGCTTCT
Source organism: Clostridia bacterium (assembly GCA_003551215.1). Classification (GTDB taxonomy): domain Bacteria; phylum Bacillota; class Sulfobacillia; order SLMV01; family SLMV01; genus PUMD01. The sequence goes on from PUMD01000128.1 coordinate 2,716, forward strand.
CAATGTAGCCCTCATATTTGAGGCGCACCTCGACTTCTTCCCGGACAATCGGGGCCAATGAGCTGGCCATGCCAATCTGTAGAAGATCGCCGTAGCTTATCTCAGGCCGCTTGAGAAGTCTCGCCAGGCTGGTGGGCTGGCTGAGGGTCGAGCAACCCAGTTGTCTCAACCATTGGTTTGTTTCCTCACTGGGCCTGATCTGGGTATCTCTCAGTCTTTCGCTTTCCTGTTCTATAAGCTCTCGTCGGCGGCAAACCCGTCTGTACCGCTCTTGGTCTGCCAGCCCGATCTCGTAGCTTCTTTCGGTCAAGCGAAGATCAGCATTGTGCTGCCTTAGCATCAACCGATACTCAGCCCGGGCAGTCAGCATACGGTAGGGTTCGTCAACGCCGCTGGTGATCAGATCATCGATCAGCACACCAATGTATGCCTCGGACCGGTCCAACGTCAGCGGCTGCCTGCAATCTGCCAACAACGTCGCATTTATCCCAGCAATCAAGCCCTGCGCGGCGGCTTCTTCATAGCCGGAGGTTCCGTTTATCTGCCCGGCACAGAGAAGGCCCGGAATTATTTTTGACTCCAGCGAGGATCTGAGGTCCAGTGGATCAAGGTAGTCATATTCTATAGCGTATCCAGGCCTAGTTATCTGCGAGTCTGTCAAACCCGGAATTGTTTGCAGCAGTTTCATCTGAACATCCTCCGGCAGGCTCGTTGAAAGGCCCAGCACGTACATCTCGTCGGAATCCTCGCCTTCGGGTTCCAGGAATATCGGATGAGAATCCTTCTCCGGAAAACGCATAACTTTTGTTTCAACAGACGGACAATAGCGAGGACCAACTCCTTCAATAGTACCATCAAACAGGGGCGCCCGATCGATATTGTTCCCAATAGTCTCATGCGTTTGCTCTGTGGTGCGAGTAAGCCAGCAGGGCTTCTGAGGGCGCTGGCTCCACTGTCTCAGCCTCCCGGCATCCGCCTCGGGATCATTCGGGGCAGACATAAAGGAAAACGCTCGCGGAGTCCGGTCACCCTCCTGCTTCTGCATGGCTGAAAAATCGATTGTCTCACGCGCGAGCCGGGGTGGCGTACCTGTCTTAAATCGCCTGATGGTAAGACCGTGCTTGACCAGATTGTCAGACAGCCCACGCGCCGGCAGCAGACCGTTAGGCCCGGAATCGTAAGCGTAATCGCCGGTAACCACTCGGCCATTTAGGTACACCCCGCAGGTGAGAACAACCGCATCACCCAGGTATTTCAGGTTGGTCTTGGTCGTAACACCTTCAACCCTGCCATGTCTGCCTACAAGCACTTGATCTACCATTGCCTGCTTCAATGTTAACCCTTTTTGTTCCCGCAAGACCCTGTGCATGCGAGCTGCGTACTCCTGCTTGTCTGCCTGCGCTCGCAGCGCCTGAACTGCTGGACCCTTGCCAGTATTCAGGGTTCGGAGCTGAAGAAAGTTTTCATCGATGTTTTTCCCCATCTCCCCCCCAAGAGCGTCGATCTCGCTCACCAGGTGCCCCTTACCCGGGCCACCAATGGACGGATTACATGGCATCACGGCTATACTATCGATGTTCAATGTCAGAAGCAGGGTGTCTTTGCCGAGACGCGCAGCGGCCAGGGCCGCCTCGCAGCCAGCATGTCCTGCTCCAACAACAATGACATCATATACACCAGCTTCGTACACCCAAACATCCACACCTTTCGCAAGCGCATTGCAGTGTTTCCCGCAGAGTCCGAGAAGCCAAATTCTGTGGCATGCGGCAGTGAGAAGGAAGAGTTCCCCTGCACTGCTGAGCGTCTCAGCCGCTTAAGCGATCCCTGCAACCGCGCTGTGGGCTATAACCTTTCCCTTCCCGAGCGTCCAGCAATGGTGCAGGATATTGTGCAGCAAACAGCACAAAGGGGCCATGGCCCAACTTCCCCCTCTTCTCAGGTGCTCATTTACCAACACAGAAGTCGGCAAATATGCGATCCAGCAGATCCTCTGTCGCGGTCTCTCCCGTAATACGTCCCAGCTGCTCCAGGGCCCTGCGAAGATCAATGTTTACCAGGTCAGCAGGGATCCCTTCTTTCAGTCCATCAACGGCGTCACTGAGTGATTCAAGCGACTGACCCAGGATCTCCTCGTGACGCGCATTGGTAACCACAATGCTTTCTCCGGCAACAGGCAGACGCCCATGTAGGACAACCTCGGCGACAACCTTGGCCAGACGATCAACCCCTTCACGAGTTTTCGCCGAAACCCGCACTAACCTGCGAGAACCATCACAGTTCCCCGTCAGACGCAGGACATATTCTTCATCAATCTCCGAACACCTTAAATCAATTTTGTTTATGACTACTACAACTGACGCATCCGGGCCATTGGCGGTCAACATGCGGCATATTTCCTCGTCCGCTGGTTGCAGGGGTTCGCTGTCATCAAAAACCAGCAGGATGAGATCCGCATCGGCCGCAGCCCTGCGCGCCCGTTCAACTCCCAGCTGCTCGATGCGGTCTGCATCAGTCCTTATACCTGCAGTATCCATCACAATCAGGGGTACACCCCCCACCACGATGGTCTCAGAAACTACATCGCGAGTGGTTCCGGGGATGTCAGTGACTATGGCCCGCTCGCGCCGCAAAAGGGCGTTCATGAGCGACGACTTACCCACGTTCGGCCGGCCCAATATGACCGTGCGGACACCCTCCCTGAATGGACGCCCAAACGTCGCGGTGTCAACCAGCTGTCCGATAATCGCCTTCATCGCTTGCAGCTGTTCGATCATGTCCCCGCGCTGGGTCTGTTCGATCTCCATCTCCGGATAATCCAGGACCACCTCAATCCCCGCCATTACCTCCAAAATTTCCTGCCGCAGTTGGGAGATCTGTTCACCGAGCTCACCTTCCAGGTGTCGGAGTGCCAGCCGGGCACCGGCCCGGGAATGCGATTCAATGATGTCAGCCACTGCCTCGGCCTGCGATAGATCCATCCGTCCGTTGAGAAAGGCGCGCCGAGTGAACTCGCCAGGTTCCGCCATCGTCGCGCCCGCCGCCAGTACGGAACTCAGTATCACCTGCACCGGGACAGGGCCTCCGTGACAACTGATCTCCACCACATCCTCGCCAGTATAGCTGCGAGGGCCTTTCATGGGCAGGAGTATTACTTCATCTGCTTTCTGCCCCTCCTGATCGATTGCAAAGCCGTAATAGGCCCTGTGAGATTCCATCCTTTTGATCTCCAACGGCTCGCCTCCTGGACGTCGGAAAATCCGATGTCCTATAAGCAGGGCATCAGGCCCGCTCACTCGCACAATAGCTAAACCGCCCTGGCCCGGGGGGGTAGCCTGTGCAGCAATTGTATCAGTGGTCGATTGCAGCTTTACCAGTCCAATCAGCTCCCTGGGCGATAATCATACAAGACCCCAACCGTATGAGCATTAAAAGAGGCCGCACATCAGAGACACACTTTCACGACAGGCAGCAAAGGAACGCACAGGGGAGAGGGAGTCAGTCCGTCTGAGGTGTAATGTTCACGTATCTCTGCGGGTCCTTTCCTTCGCTGTGGGTTGTGACCCGTGAGTCATTTTGCAGGGCTGTGTGAATAATTTTTCGTTCGTGCGGGGGCATAGGTTCAAGGCGAACCTGCCGTCCTGTACTCACGGCCCTTTCAGCCATCCTGCGGCCCAGCTGCTCCAGAGTCTCCCGTCTACGCTTACGGTAATCGCCTGCGTCCACTATCACCGTACGGCGGTCCGAAGAACTGCGGCCTGCCGCCACATTCACTAGATACTGCATAGCGTTAAGGGTAGCCCCGTGCCGACCGATAACCAGGCCCAGATCAGCACCGTCTATCTGACAGTATATAAACTGCTCGTCTTCCGAAACTTCGACCTCCACAGCCTCCGTAATGTGCAGCAACATGCCCCGCAGAAACTCCCCGGCAAACCGTACTTTGTCGCGATCAACTGCCACCCGAACGCGTGCTTCTTGCTGGCCAATTATTCCCAGGAACCCCCGGGACCCTTCGTCCAGCACCTCCACCCGGACATCTTCCCGGGTTACCCCCAGATCTTCAACTGCATTCTGTACTGCTTCCTGTACCGTTCTGCCATGACGTACTATGCTTTCCATCTATGTGGTGTCCCCTCCCGCAGCCTCCTCGTCGGCTTCCATCAGCATGTTGACAGCATATTGCTGCCCGACGCCGAAGATATTGGTCACTGTCCAGTACAGTGCCAGACCGGCCGGAAACTGCGAGCTGATGTAACCGATAAACAAAGGCATGCCGTATTTCATCAAACTCTGAGCGCCCCCGCCCTGGTCCCCTGGATTTCCGGCCATACTGACTTGGGTCTGCACGAAAGTAGCGATGGCTGCAAGAACCGGAAGAACAAAAAGAGGATCCGGGTCAGCCAGGTTCGGAAGCCACAAAAATGCTGCCTCCGGACCAAAATCAAACTGCCGGAGTGCAGTGAACATCGCAAATATAATGGGCATCTGAAAAAGCATAGGAAGGCATCCCCCGGCAGGATTAACATTATGCTCCTGCCACAGCTTCATGGTCTCCTCGTTCAGCTTCTGCTGATCTCCTTCGTATTTTTCTTTCAGGCGCTCCAATTCCGGATTGAGCTCCTGCATCTTGCGGGTGGTACGATTCTGAGAATAGGTCAGAGGAAGCAAAAGCAGGCGGAAGACGACTGTCAGCAAGATGATTCCCAGGCCGTAGCTGCCCAGTGATTCGCCAAAAACCTCGATGCCGGCGCTGACCAAATTAACTATAGCTTGCCACATTCTATAAAACTCGCCTCCTATTGAGGCCACAACTTAAGTTTGCGCGTGCTTGCTTCAGATCTAGCCGCAACCTCATTCGTATAATATACCAACTACTGGCATCTATTAACCGCGCCTCATTTAGGGAACCGGGTCGTAGCCAGCCGGTCCAAGCGGGTGACACCTCATAATTCTCCGGACTCCCAGATAGACTCCGCGCACAACACCGTAGCGGCTCACTGCTTGTACCGTATATTCCGAACAGCTGGGCTGAAACCTACAGCTGCGCGGAAAAACGGGGGAGATGTGCTTCTGATAAAAACGCAGCACCGCAATGACGGCGCGCGGCAACATGATGCCTTATCCCCTTCCTGGACTGAACGATACAGGCTAATATCTGATCTATCTCTTCTCGACTTATTCCTCAGACTCCTTGCAATCGGGGTCAATATGAATACCGGCAGCACTCATCAGCTCTGCCATTTCCCGCTTCAGATGACGGAAATCAGCCTCGGCTGAGGCTGCCCTGGCGACGAACACCAAGTCCGCAGCGCAAATACTGACTTCCAGGCGCCGAAAAGCTTCTCTCAAGCGTCTCTTCATCCGATTGCGTTGTACCGCTTTGCCTAGACGCTTGCCTGCGGCAAACCCTACCCGGGCTGGTCCGTCCGACTTGCTCAGGTGGTGTAATACAACGAATCTGCCGGCAATGGAGGTTCCCTCATCAAAAACGGCCGTGAAACTATCTCCGCCCGGCAGACGATTCACCTGCATCCTGAGCCTCCCAACTTCGGAACTGATCCTCTTGTACCCGCAGTCTGGGTTCTACTCCATAAAACAAAAACTACTTGGACAACCTCTTCCGGCCCTTGCGGCGACGCCTCTTGAGGACCCTCCGACCAGCTTTGGTCTTCATCCTCTTTCTGAAGCCATGTTTCCGCTTGGCCTTTCTCCTACTGGGTTGGTAGGTTCTTTTCATCGCCGCACCCCCTTCCTGCAGTCAATTAACCCACAAATACTCCACTGTACTCAAATGACAAACTGACATGCATTCGCAATTATATTTCGCAGGGAAGTATGTGTCAACTGAGAGGCATCCCGCTTTAGGCTCAGGCGGTGGCTGCACCCGGAGAGCACACTCTTGTGCCTACACATGCAACCATACCACAACAAGGTTTTTTAGGTTCGATTCAGATGCACTCGAATGTAGGATTGGCGAAGGATTTCGCCTTGTTGCCGAGAATTAGTAATGTTGCAGTGAGCATGATTTCCGTATCGAAGCAGCTTAAAGAACCTTCCTGTGGGTCGGCTGCCTCGGCCTCTCCGGCGATTGCAAATAAGCTGGAGATTCAAATTCAGAGCTTCATCAACATCTATCCACAGGCAATTG
>PUMD01000054.1 GCA_003551215.1 Clostridia bacterium
CTGACGACGGGGATTGAACCCGTGACCTCGTCCTTACCAAGGACGCGCTCTACCACTGAGCTACGTCAGCCCCTTATACCACTGACTGCTGCAATTTGGTTGCGGGGGTGGGATTCGAACCCACGACCTCCGGGTTATGAGCCCGACGAGCTACCTGACTGCTCCACCCCGCGACGCTGTGGAGAGGGCTGGATTCGAACCAGCGAAGGCGTACGCCAGCAGATTTACAGTCTGCCCCGTTTGGCCGCTTCGGTACCTCTCCACTTGTAGTGAGCTGGCGGACGGATTTGAACCGACAGCCTGCTGATTACAAATCAGCTGCTCTACCGTTGAGCTACGCCAGCCAGTGAGCAAACCTGCATAATCACCCGCTGACACAAAAAAAAGTATAGCACAGGATAACCTCTGTTGCAACTGCCGTGAGTGCTCAACAAACAGCCAGCGGGCTGCAAACTCAAGCCACCAGCAATAGATGATAGCAAGTGCTCACCGCGATTTCAACCCCTGCGGCCATGCCGTCCATCTGACCTGCACGGCACATCTTTGTCGCATGTCTGTGGTTGGGCAACGCTCCATACGCCAATAAACTCCAGCCAGGAATCAGATTGCCCCTTTCTGTGTGATAAGATACGGTACCTGATGCTAAAGTACGGATTAACATCCGGACTAAGACGCCAGGATGCCGCCTTTGTTCGGGAGGGTAACGCTCATCTTTCCTCAGACGAGCCTGGTTTGCTTCCCGGTTTTGAATTGGCAGTGATATCTGTTTACGTAGAAGTGGGGATGATCTTAATCTCGTCATCAGAAGGTCCTTCTCCTGAGCAGCACAGTATATTTTTTGTTTCCCCATCGACAATAACCGCACGGATAACCTGCCATGAATACCATACCCTCAGATACTTGTAACAGAGGCCCTTTTCAGGTGACCCCGAAAAGAGGAAGAACCCTCATTTATGCAAACAACCCGAGGGGCTGAATCACCATCATCTGCGACTGAAGACTCTTTCTGCGGTCCCCGGATGCCTGCACAGGTACGAAAACGACAGGGCATCATACGGCAACGGCATTTCTGGTGTGGGCAAACCTTGAAACGGATAATTCAAGCAGCTAGCATCTCAGTGGGCAGTTCGTCCAACCCCCATCAGGCGGAAGAATCCAGAAAACTTTGCTGCGACTGAACCACTGTCCCTTTATCACAAACTCAGATCAATCAGCTGCCCTCATTTCTTCGATGGCAGACTTGTCACCTTCCTGGATGGTCCTGCGAACGACTTCGAAAACCTCCCGCTTGCTGAGAACCCCTACCAGCTTGCGGCAGTCCCCATCCGAGTACACTGGAACCAAGTCGGTACCCTGCGAAGTCTCCAATACCTTATCCAGACTGTCGCTTTCACTCAGCTTCATACAGGGCTGGGAAGCAATTTCGCCGGCTACCACCGAATCTTCCTGTTCCTCATCCCAGTCACGCAGTATACAGCAGGAGCTGAGGATTCCTACCAGTTCTCCTGTATCCTCACAGATAACCGGCATCTCTTCATATGATGCTTCCTTGAATTTCTCACGCAGCTGACGGACTGTGGTGCTATTGGAAACAGTTGCCACGTCGGTGCTCATTGCCTCCCGGACCCGCACACCCTCTAGTACGTCTTCGGATGCCCTATGTGCGCGTTCCAAGATGGCCTCCACATCCACACCCCGGTTAAGCAGTTTGGTGGTGTAAATGTTTCTGCGCTGGTAAAGGCGAGTGGCGGTAGAGCTAACCATACAGGCCAACATCAGCGGCAGAAGGCTCACCGGGTCTCGGGTCATCTCAAAAAGCAGCAGGACTGAAGCTACTGGGGCGTGGCTGACGCCAGCGAAGACCGCTCCCATGCCCACCATACCGTATGGGCCTGAACCGGATATGAGGCCGGGCAGCACAGAGTGCATAAGACTGCCGTAAGTCGTACCCATCATCGACCCTATGAACAGGGATGGGGCGAATATTCCCCCGGAGCCCCCAGTCCCCAAAGTCAGGCAGGTGGCCAGAATCTTGGCTCCCATAAACAAGGCAACCATCTGCAGGGGCAGTCTGCCGGTTAAAGCGTCTTCCATAACCGGATATCCGGTGGCCATGATCTGTGGGACCCACAAGGCCAAGGCTCCTAAGCATAGCCCACCGACAGCTGGCTTGACGGGTTCGGGAATGCTGAAATTTTCGAAGAAGTGTTCTAACGAATATAATGAGTTCTGATAAATCAACCCCACTGCCGCGGCTACCAGCCCCAGCCCCACGTAGGGCAGTAACTCCAGCGGCCCCGTCATAGTGATACCGGGAATGTTGAAGATGGGCCCCGTCCGACCGAAAATTGCATTGGCAAGCTGCGTTCCAACGACCGAAGCGAGAAGGATGGGAGATAGCATTTTGAAGTTGAGTTCTCTTATAAAGACCTCTAACCCAAAAATCACCCCGGCCAGCGGCGCGTTAAATGTTCCTCCGACTCCTGCTGCGGCACCGGCACAGAGCAGCGTCTTGATGTCCTCGGGCCTCATCTTTAGATACTGCCCAACAGAGGAACCAAACGAAGCCCCAATCTGCACTATCGGGCCCTCACGACCGGCTGCTCCGCCAGAACCGATACAAATGGCAGAAATGAGCGCTTTCATGGGAGCTACACGGAAGCGAATTTTGCCGCCCTGCAAGGCCACCGCTTCCATAACCTCGGGCACTCCGTGTCCTCGAGCTTCGCGGACCAAATAATGGATTACCGGTCCGATAACCAGTCCACCGAGGGCGGGAGCCAGCAGACGGTGGTACCAGGAGAGCCCCTGGACAACTTCCATGAAAGTTGCTGCAGTGGTAGGAGCGTAGAATGTGCTCTTCATAAATCTAATAAGGTAATGAAAGGCGACGGCACCGAGACCTCCGACTATCCCGATAAGGACTGCAAGACTCAGCATAACTGAAAAGCCGGGTCCATCGGCTCCGTTCGCCTGTTTTCTCAATTGTTCTACGGAATTATCTATGCGGGCAAGCAATGGAACTTTGCTGGTACGTTCACGATAAAGGCTCAAATCAGTTCACTCCTTTCACCCAGGAGTTACTTAGCCTGCTCCTCGCTACCATCCGTACCGCAACGAGATCTAAGTAAGAAGTATTCACATCTAGCTCACAAGAGAGGGTATCAGGGTAGTCTCACCCGGTCAAGTACTGACGTCAAAGTAATTCTGTCGCACATGCAGATTAAAACCCGATGGCTTTTGGGGAAGGCAGAAAAACAGTCTGAGGAAGCTGGTAGAACACCCATCCACCTTTGATTGACCTGAGGAAATACCACCACAGGCCTGAACGTCTGTTGATGAAAACGATTGCTGCATAATAGAGACCCGCGCGTGCCCCAGGACACACCTGCGGCCGAGGGCATTCTGCATCCCGGGCAACATCATTCATGTTCTGCGATTCGAGAAAGCTTGCCTGTCCTGTCTTGTTCAGGCATGGAATTGACAACTGAAAAATGCTCCTTTCTTCTCAGTTGGATTCGCAAATTTCAAGCTTTCTGCGGCTGCAGGCTTGCGTCTCTGATTCAGAAAGAGGCTTGCATCCCAGTATGCATCCAGGCGGATTGCACTAGGTTGCAGCAGTATGGCAAAATGTATAATAAGTAAGTTGTCTTCTTACATTTTCCGCAGCAACGAAGTCAGGAGGCCGAATCCCCATGAAAATAAATCGTCGAAGATTCTTGAAAGGGGCTTCCTTCCTGGGCGGCGCTGGTCTCTTAGGGCTCCTTACCGGATCGTTATTCATGAACCAATGTACTTACCCGCTGTTGGAAAAAGAGACCGAGAAAGAAACACGACAAAAGGTAAAATCCTTAGAGGATTTTCCCGGATATGCTGCAATGGCAGAGCACAGACTGGATGAGCGCGTGGAACAGGCATACTCAAGGTTGGCAAACTGCAAGTTCTGCCCTCGTCACTGCGGAGTAAATCGCCTCGCGGGCGAAACTGGATTCTGCCGCACCGCCGATAAGGCCGTTGTATTTAGCTATCAGGCACACTATGGCGAGGAACGGCCTCTAGTGGGGAACCGGGGTTCAGGCACCATCTTCTTTTCCAACTGCAACCTTCGCTGTGTTTTTTGCCAAAACTACCCGATAGCGCACAAAGGAAGGGGCCCGAAAGTAACTGACGAGCAAATCGCAGAAATGATGATCGATTTGCAGAGGCGAGGGTGCCACAACATCAACCTCGTCACGCCAACTCACAACATACCGCAAATCCTGAAGGCGGTCCAGATTGCTCGTAAAGACGGACTGAAAATCCCACTGTGTTACAATACAAGTGGATACGAGGAACGAAGCAGCATCGAATTGCTCGACGGCATCGTCGATATCTATCTTCCCGATATGAAATTCATGGATGGAAAGCAATCAAAACGCTTCAGCGACGCAAGAGCCGATGATTACCCCCAAAAAGCACAAAAGGCCCTCAAAGAAATGCACAATCAGGTGGGGGATCTAGTCACCGATCAGGACGGCATCGCCAAGCGGGGCCTGATGGTACGTCATCTGGTAATGCCCAACCGCTTGGCAGGAACCGAGGAGTTCGTTGAGTGGGTGGCGAAGAACCTCGATACAGACACGTACGTAAATATCATGTCGCAATACCGAGTCGAGCACAAAGCTTTCGAATACGACGATATTAACCGCGCAATCAAGCCGGAAGAATTTGTCGAGGCCATCGACTGGGCCAAAGAAGCCGGGCTAACCAACCTTGATGATCGATCCATAGAAGACTACGAAAGGTTGAGCCGTAGAGTCGATTGATGTGACTCAGCTCCATTTACCGGGTATTTCTGCATCACAGAAGGCGCATCGACCATTATCTATATGCATCTCATCTATGACAAAGCCGACGCGGTCGATGATCTTCTCACCACATCCGGGGCAGAAAGTGTTCTCTCCCTCGTGTTCACTGACTCGAGCAATATAGGGAAATTTAAGCCCCGCTTTCAGGGCAATATCACGAGCTTCCTCCATGGTGGACACCGGTGTTCTTGGCAGCTCGGAAAGCTTGTATAAAGGATAGAACCTGGCGAAATGCAGCGGGATATCGGCCCCCAGCTCGTCTGCGATCCATTGGCACATTTGCTCGATCATGTCCATGTTATCATTGAGATCCGGTATCAGAATGTTTGTGATCTCGATGTGAACGCCTTCATCTCTTAGAATCTTGAGGCTGTCAAGGATTGGAGATAATTCGCCACCAACCACCTGGCGATAAAACTCATCATCAAAGCTCTTGAGGTCGACGTTCGCCGCATCCAGCAAAGGTGCCAGTTCTCTCACCGGTTCGGGCCGGATATAACCGGCGGTGTGTGCCACGTTGAGAAAACCGGCGTCTTTCGCCAGCTTGGCAATATCCCACATGTACTCATAAAAGATTACCGGCTCGCCAAAGGCATAACTCACCGACTGCACATTGGATTCTTCGGCGTGTTGTATCACTTTTTCCGGAGGAACATCGTGAGCATATACATTCTCGGGATATTCTAAGGCCATATCCCATACCTCACAAAACTTGCAATCGAGGTTGCATCCTGCAGTAGAAATCGAAAGCGCACGACTTCCCGGAAGTACATGGAAAAACGGTTTTCGCTCAATCGGATCCTCCTGAATCAGGGCCGGGTTTCCGTAGGCCAGAGTGTATCCTACCCCCTCGCGATTCTCTCGCACCCGACAGGGAGCCCTTTCTCCATCCTCCAACTCACACTGTTTCGGACACAGCTGGCAGACTATCATGTCTTGATCAACCTCAGAAAACCACCGGGCGGCTGTGGGGTTGGTAAACCCTTTTTTCTGCTGCAATATGCTTTCTCGTGGATCGTCAAGATCCGGTCTCTCCTGCTTGTCGGTTTCTTCTGTCTCGGTGGGAGGACTACAGCCGAGCAGATTCGAAAGAAACAGAAGGCAAAGCCCGGCCCCTCCACCCTGCAGCAGTTTCCGCCTGGTTAGCTTACCTTCATTCGTTTGATGCGCCTCTTGTTCAGACATGGGCAACCCCCCTCGAAACCCAGAGTATTAACGAAGCCGCACCACTGGCAATGGCCGCCAGCAGACAGCAAGCCACTATGCCAAAAATGGGAGCAACGAGGACGCTGGCGAAGATGGCGCCACTACAGGCTCCAAACAGCTCCACTCCATATACCACGCCAGTAGATTCATCGGCCTGTCTCCGCAGAGCCATGTAGCAGGATACCGCCAGAGGAAAATCAATTCCATTTATCAATCCCGACATAAAGGTTAACATCGAAAACAAACTGAACACAATTACAGGAAATTGGATTCTGGCCGCCTCAGGAAGCAACAGGGCAATCATCACAGCAAGAAGTGCCATGAACAGTTGAACAAAGGCCAAAGTGCGTATCTTTGCCTTGTCCGGTATATACCTGTGGGTAAGCCAGGCCCCGAGGCTCAGGCCACACATGAAAATTGCCGTTATGAGACCAACCATTTCGTAAACAAAGCCGTAGACGCTCTGAAATGAAAACAGCAGGGCAATTTGCAGAGCCATGGTCGAAAGACCCGTGGTAAATACCGTAAATAATACGGCAAAACGCCACAATCGCTCTCTTCCCGCCTCACCTGAAGCCATCGCCCGCAAGGCGAATCCCAGCAAAAGGGGAACTGCCACCACAGGCGCTACCCACCAGGATTTAACATGCAATAACTGCTGCAGAGAGTATATTATATCATCCCGGGTCAGGTTCTCCCAAAAGAGCAGCGTATAGAAGTATCCGATGGGCTGGAAATCGGTATTCATAAAATAATCCTGACAGACGGGAGGCAGACCCGACTCCATCTCCTGCTGCTGCGGTACACTTGCAGGCGATGGCGGGATGGCCCCGGCACCCTTCAGATGAGCTCCCGGACGGCGCCCGTGGGTCCGTACTACCCAGTTGATCCTGCGCAGCTGCGTATCTTCAAGCAAGGTATGGTACCGTCTCGGGGAAAAAGCGGCAGTTTCGATCTCTCGCTTCTGATAGCGGTGTTGAAGCTTTGAAGCATCCACTGATATCTGTTCAGGGGCATCGGAGGCAAAGAAGAACATCGTCCGTTCACCAGCCAGCAGAACATCAGAAAATACATTTCGCAATGTATGATAGATGGTCGAGTTACGGTTGGCAATGCCCATCCCCCGAAGATCCGGGGTAGACATCACCCCGGTGACGAAAGTTCCATCGCTGCAAAGAAGACTTCTGATCTCCCGAAAAAACTCCTCGGTATAGTATCGGTTCAGCTCTGCAGTGAATGGGTCCGGCTTATCAACAATGACAAGATCGTATTCCTCGTCGGTAGTCTTGGCAAACAGCCTGCCATCCTCGTGAATTAAATTGACTCTTGGATCATCGAGGGCTCTTTGAGTCCGTGAGGGAACATACAGCCGGGCCACCTCGGTCAATACCTCATCGAGTTCAATATAGTCCACTCTGTGCACCGGATACTCAAGGACTTCGCTCAATACGCCGCGCAAACCCCCGCCTATAAGCAGTATGCGTTCTGGATTCTCATGCTGCACCATGGCCAGATGAGCAAAATCAACAGCGTCTGCCTCCTCAAAGCCAGGCACTGTGGTTTCGGAGCCGGCCGTGCTGAAAATGAGATGACCGCTTTGATAGAAACTGTATTGATCTTGGCGGCGCGCCACCGATATTATTCCATGTTTGGAATGCTCGGTTTCGAGCAGTTCATAGCCGGGAGCAAACTGTTTCCACCGCCTTTCATAGGCCCAGTCGTCGATTCTTCCAAGTTGAGGATATAGCAAGAGGGCTACTGCCAGGAACCCAATCACTATTGAAGATGATGAAACGGACAATCCGCCCAAAGGAACTCGCTGTCCTTTAGTCAGCAGGAAAACAGCAATCAGTAGTGCGCTCGAAGCCAGAACCGCTCCCTGAAGAGGAGTCAGATAATGAACCATCAGAAAAGTAAACACTATACCGCCTATCATGGTGCCAGCGGCTTCGCCGATATAGGTTTTCTCCGCTCCGATGGTATCTTCGGCCTGCAGGCTCTCGCGCCAGACCTTCGACAAAAGGACGAATTTTGCTCCAAAGACAAAGCAGACCGGTGCCATCAAAACAAAAGAGGACATAACCATATCTCCCAAAGACAGGTAGGCCCCGGGAAAGACAGCCAAAAACCCACGCAGCCCTCGGATTATCAAGACTGTAGCAGGAAGCAGGACCATCAGGGCCAGGGAGCTCAACAGCAAAAGGATACTGGGACTGCTTTTTCTCTTAGCAATGAATCCGCCCACATGGCTTCCCACCCCAACCCACAACAGCCAGGCGGAAAGAATCAGCCCGATGGATAGTTCATTCCCATGAAAAACCATCAACAGTTCTCTCATAAACAGGACCTGACCGATTTGAGACACGGCGCCCAACATGAGAACGGCCAGTAGATGGGGGGGCATTAGATCGGAAGAGCA
>PUMD01000030.1 GCA_003551215.1 Clostridia bacterium
CGAACTCCCGTCCCCGAAGGAAGTGGTGCTCCAGGTAGTAAAAGGGCCGTTCGACCTTACCCTTGCTGCGTGGATGCCCAACGGAGCAGGCCACCGGCTTGATGCGGTAGTGACCGCAAAGTTCAAGAAAGCGGCGGTTCCAGGCGAAGTTATCAGGTCTAGCGTTGAGCACCAGTGCCCGGGCATTATCCACCAGCAGTTCTCTGGGTGAGCCGCCGAAATACTCCAGGCTGTGCTCCAGGGCTTCAAAGATGGAACCCTGGGTCTGATCGCGACTGACCCAGTTGAACTTGCGACGGCTGAATCCGAGAGTCAGGCAGAAGACCACGATACGCGTCAGCTCCCCACCCACCTCGACCGTGTAGGTCGACCAGTCAAATTGCCCCTGCTCTGCCGGACCGGTCTCATAGCGCCGTGACACCCGATTGTCCTGACCACACTCCCCTCGGAATCGCTTCAGATATCGGTAAAAGGCAGATTGGGAACCGGTATAGCCCTTCAATCGCAACTCCCGCAGAATCCGTGACCCAATTAGCTTCTTGACCACAAGCATCTCCCGGATCTGCTCCGCATGGGCATCCAACTCATGTGGTTGCGCCTTGCGCTGGTACTGCGGTGGACTATCACCCGCCAGGGCTCTTTTCACCGTATTCCTCGAAATCCCCAGCTGCCTGGCTATCTGGCGAATGCTCGTTCCGCAATTGTGCAGGTATCGTATCGTCGTCCACGCCTCCACTGAGATCATCGCCTCCCCTCCCCTTCCGCAGAATATCTGATCATTCCACGAAAGAGTCTCATTCCCTCCGGGGTGGGTCAATTTTCAGTGGGAAAAGTGGGTCAGTATTCAGTGGGAATTAAGATCTTTTTTGCAGTCGGGCTCTGCTGCAGAATTGAGACAAGCAGGACGAACATGAGGTTCGCCAGATCACGGTCCCTTGAGCTGTAGTCTTCACCTGTCATCACGACAAGCAGATTAAATATAAGCAGTACAGGTAACCGTTCGCCTTCCTCCCATAGAGCCCGCAGCAAAGAGGCAATTGTCATAATTTACTCCCTTCCCCAAACGGACTAGCAAATCACCTGTCTTTTTTCATTTTATGCTCTGTGAACCGCCGTTGAGAGGAACTTGCATCGGGGAAGTCATGTGCTGATGCGGTACTTTGAGTACCTTTGAACCATCCTGAATCCGGCCTTCTGGGCGGTTTTGATGGAAGCTTTATTGCTGCTGTGCGTAAGGTATATCACGTGCAGACCGGCTAACCGGGCTGCACGCACTACGGCGGTCAAAAGGCCGCTGCCAAATCCGCGCCCCCGGTGGTCCGGGCGGGTTTCCAGTCCGCAGATTTCCGCAACCGCAAAATCGCGCGGCATGAGGTAGCATCTGCTGAGCCATTGCCCTGCATCATCCGTCCACACGTAGGCATCTACGGAATTCCTGGTGAGAAACCTTATCACATCTTCTGGATATGCCCCACTTTGGCGAAAGGGCCGCTGATCATCCCGCATGCTGCACACCTGCGGCGGGCCTGACGGTTGTGAGTTTTTCGGTAAATCTCCACCGTCCGTACTACAGCAAAAAAGAACCTCGCTGTATCGCCGCAGCGGGGATACTGAATGCTGCGCGAAGTGATTCAGGATGAAGCGCTGCCCCTTAGGAAGCGACAGAACCCATTCGTCCTTAGGTAAATTGAGAAGCCAATCTGAGGGCAGGTGATCCATCGACTTCCTGCGAGTCCACAGGTGAACTTCCGGCAGTCCGAGAATCCCGGCGGTATCCACGCACACAGCAATATTGCGAGAGCAAAACACCGGATCAATGCTGCCCACATCCGCTGAAAACAGCGTTGGGCAGGCGCTGCTTCTCCAGAGCCCACACACCACGTAGATGTAAGAAAGACACTCATCTGCGGGCAGCCTTCTCAGCTGCCGCAGAAGCTGCAGGACCAGCTTCTGTGAAACATCAAAGCTCATCTTTGCCCCTGTCGGTTCAGATGGCAGTTAACCGTTTTGGAATCAGTGATGACCCGCGATAGGGGTATGTCGTGGTCTTCATGCGGCAGCCGCTTTACAAGCTGGGAAGAATAACCAAGACCAACGCTGACAGCATCGGCAGATAGCCCGGCCAGGAACCTGTCGTAGTACCCACCACCGTATCCAACGCGATATCCCAGCAGGTCAAACGCCAGGGCCGGAACGCAGATCAAATCCAGAACCTCAGCTTCGACGGCATCACCTTCAGGCTCCTTTATGCCAAAAACGCCTTCAGCCAGATTGGTAAATGACTCGCCGTCCCATTTCACCGGCACCGCAGACATTGTTCTGCTGGATGTGTCAGTCCTGGGCAGATAAACCTTCTTTCCCTCAGCACAGCTTCGCCTCATCAGCTGCCAGGTGTCGACTTCACCCCTGAAAGAAGCATACAGCATGATATGCCTGGCGTTTTGGTAGTACGGAGAATCCAGCAGCCGCAGGGCTATCCTGGAGCTCAGCCGCCTGACTGCCCGCCGGCTGACCGAATCCCTCATCTTTGACATCAATTCCCGGATATCTTCTTTACTCCGGTCTGCATAGTCACTCATGCGACTTCTCCCCCCTGCTGAATCGGCCCTTACACCGGGAAATTTCCGTGCGGTTTATCATCGGGCATTCTGCTTCTCCGCTTGCCGCTCAGCGCTTTCAACGCCTCTGCCACTCGGCAGCGAGTCTGCTGGGGCTGGATTACGGCATCTATGTACCCGCGGGAGGCGGCAATGTATGGATTGGCGAAACGCTCGCGGTAATCCGAGATCTTTTCCTGCCGCTTTTGCTCGGGGTCTTCCGCAGAGTTGATCTCACGCCGGAACACGATATTGCAGGCACCCTCCGGCCCCATCACCGCTATCTCAGCTGTAGGCCAGGCCAGGGCAACATCAGCACCAAGCGACCTGCTGCACATGGCCAGGTAGGCTCCTCCGTAGGCCTTACGAACCACAACTGATATTTTGGGCACCTGTGCCTCGGAATAGGCGTAAAGCACCTTTGCTCCATGCCGGATAATTCCGCCGTGCTCCTGATCAACACCGGGGAGATAACCCGGTGTGTCAACAAACGTCACCACAGGTATATTGAAGGCGTCACAGAAACGCACGTGCCGGGCTATCTTATCCGAGGAATCGATATCCAGGCAGCCGGCGAGAAATCTGGGCTGGTTGGCCAAAATACCCACAACGCGCCCGGCAATCCTGCCCAGGCCAATTATGGCATTGGATGCAAAGGAGGGCTGAATGGGCAAAAATGACTGCTCATCCACTACCCCGTTTATGACCCGCTGCATGTCATAGCCCTTCCGCGGAGACTGCGGAACAATAGCAGCCAGCTGAGGGGCATTTACCTCGGGAGGCACCGCCTCAGTAACTGCAGGCAACTCCGAACTGTTTGACGGAAGCAGCCCCAACAACCACCTCAGCTCAGCAAAAAGGGAATCCTCATCGGGATAGGTGAGGTGAGCAACGCCGCTTTTTGCGGCATGAGCGTGTGCTCCCCCCAGCTGATTGGCATCAATATCCTCACCGGTAACCGAGTTGATCACGGCAGGTCCAGTGATGAACATTCGCGCAGTATCCTCTACCATGAGAATCATGTCAGTCAGGGCCGGAGAGTAGGAAGCGCCGCCAGCACATGGTCCGGCGATGACGGAGAGCTGCGGTATCACCCCGGATGCCATGGTGTTTCTGCGAAAGATCTCGCCATATCCGTTCAGCGCGTCCACACCCTCCTGAATGCGAGCCCCGCCTGAATCATTTATCCCCACAAAGGGGCTGCCGTTCTGCAGGGCCTGGTCCATAATTCTACATATCTTTTGTGCGTGCATTTCTCCGAGCGAACCGCCCATGGTGGTGAAGTCCTGCGAAAAGGCATACACCGTCTTGCCGTTTACCTCACCGTGGCCGGTGACCACCCCATCGGCAGGCACCTCACGCCCAGCCATGTCAAACTGGCTGCTGCGGTGCTGCACGAACGCCCCCATCTCGACAAAAGTTCCTTCGTCAAACAGCAGCTCGAGCCTCTCTCGTGCTGTGTATTTTCCGCGTTCGTGCTGCCGGGCGATTCGCTCCTCTCCCCCCCCGGCCTTTATGCGGTTCAGCCGGCGGAGCAGATCTTCATGTTCCCCCCTCAACAATAGCCCTCCCCTTCAAACGACTCGCAAGCGATGATAACTCCTTCGCTTGCGAGTCTGGATCATATTCCTTGCATTTACTCTTTTATACTACCAGAATCACTGCGACGGTTGAAGCCTGACCGTCTTTGTCTGCACTCCTGCGCGCTCTGACCGGGCAACTACCTGTACTTCCGCTCCCTCCTCACCGCGGACTACCCACACTGACTCGGCTGATGAGTCAGCGGTTTCGTGGCCCCAACCGAGGTGGCCGCTGAGAAATCCATCCAGAAAGCCCAGCTCCTGCTCGACCTCACCGCTGATAATCTCGACATCCTGCGGCGCCTGCAGACAGACCCTGTCCCTATCAACTACCTCTAGTTCCTTGGCCTTGTTCGAGGCAGATGTGGGAAGGTACCCTCCGTTGCCTACCAGCGCTCGTATGCGGAAGATCCCGTCGGCTTCCTGCGTTACCTCCAGCTCCTCGATTCCGATCTCGGGCAAAGCGGCAGCCTGACGGAGGATCCAACGCGTGTTCTTGAAACATTCCTGGTGCAGAAGCTCAGGTGGGGGATTCTGAACGGCGAATTTCGGATCCCAGCCACCCAGCTCAACCTCACCCAGCTGCGGATGCTCGAAGGACCGCCAGTCGCAGAAGGCACGGCCTGCCAGCTCACGATCATTCCACTGCAGGAGTCTGCACTCCAGCTCCTCCCGCACTTTCGGGTCATCAGCCCGGCGGTACTCGTGGCGGTCGATGCCAGCGCGCGCCAGCCTGTCCCACACTTCCGTGGTGTATCCGAGAATCCCACGGTGTTCGTAAGCCCACTCGGTGAGTGTGGAGCAGTTGCTGGATTTTTCATCACTATATCCGGTTACTGCCTCACCCTCGCGCGCAATCTCGATGGTGGCCTTTAGGTCCTCTTCATCCATGTCTTCTTCCGGGTACTGATACGGATTTCGGTAGAAAAACCCTCCATAGGTGTGCAGAGCCTGCATTCCCCCTATATTGTTATGAGAGACGATGAACTCGACTATGCTTCGCACTTCCGGCTCTGAAGTGGGGTAATCGCCTGCTCCCTTGGTGTCGCTGTCCCAATTAGAGGGGAAGTTCCGGTTTAAATCAAGTCCCCAGGGCACCGGCTGCTCTTCGAAGGGTTCTCCCTCAGTTTTACGCAGCTGTCCCTCCCGGTAAATATGGTAAAATGGTCCACCCCATTCTGCGGGCCGCCTGGGCACCATAACCCGTGGGTCCTTTCGGGAGGTCTTCCACTCACCTCTCCGGTCATCTCTTACCCGCATGTACAGGATCCGGCCGTCACCATCAATGTCGCAGGGGTGCAGTCCGGGCAGCTCACTAACATCGTCGGGATAGGGACGCACGCTGCTGCGCAGAAGGTAAGGAGTAGTAAGGTACTTCTCGGCGCCGTCAGGATTGACCCGCGGCAGCAGGTAAAATGCCCGGGTATTCAGCAGACGTGTTATTTCTTCGTCATCTCCGAATTTTCTGGTCAGAAAGTCGACGGTATGAAGCAGGATCATGGATGGGGAGACTTCTCCTGCGTGTATGTTGCCGTCGCAGTAAAGCGCAGGCTTATCCGCAGCAGCTGCTGTCTCCTGGTTGGTTACGGTAACAGCCCATATGTCCCGACCCTCATAACTTTTCCCTATGCTTTTTAGGCTCACAAGTGACGGGTGTGCTTCTGCGATGACCTTCAAGTAATCGGTCAGCTCTTCGTAGGTCAGATAGCGGTCAAATGATATTTGCGGATGCTCGCTCATGCTACTACCTCCCGTAGACAGCCGGGCCCTGGGCCCTGTTCAGTTTCCACACCCGTATGAAGAGGTGTTGTTCGAACCATTTAAGACTTCGTCGCCGCGCATGTAGTTCCCTGCCCGGTACACCTATATTGCACAATCAGACACCCCGATGTAACGTGCAGCCCAGCTGCATTCAGCGAGGGTAAATTCGGCCGATAGATGCGGGCCGGGGAAAAAACAGATCCCCGGAAGGCTCCCGGGGACCTGTCCCTTTGACTTACCGATTCGGTAGGCGGGCTGCCGAAGGCTCAGACCCAGCCGCGAACCTCCATGACATCGGCAACGCGCTTGACCGCCACCAGATAGGCAGCCTGCCGCATGTTAACCTTCTGCTTCTGGCTCATCTCATAGACATCATGAAAGGCATCCACCATGATCTTTTGCAGTCTCTCGTTGACTTCTTCTTCGTCCCAGTAATAGCCGTAGTTGTTCTGCACCCACTCGAAGTACGATACGGTTACTCCGCCGGCGTTGGCCAGTATGTCGGGTACCACTGCCACATCTGACTGGGCGAGGATCTCGTCTGCCTCCGGAGTGGTCGGCCCGTTGGCCCCCTCACAAATCACGGTTGCCTTAATGTTGCCAGCGTTCGCGGAAGTTATCTGGTTCTCAATAGCAGCCGGAATGAGAATATCCACGTCCATCTCCAGCAGTTCTTCGTTGGTAATGGACTGGGCGTTGTCATAATTGGTCAGTGACCCCGTCTCGGCGGTGACCTCCCATACCTCTTTCGTCGGTAACCCGTCGGAGTTGTATATGCCGCCGTAGACGTCACTGGCAGCAACTACCTTGGCGCCTGCCTCTTCAGCCAAAATGGCAGCGTATCCGCCTACGTTGCCGTAGCCCTGCACCGCCACAGTCGCACCTTCCATGGACATACCAATCTTTTTCAGCATCTCCTTGGTAGTCACGATACATCCGCGAGATGTCGCCTCCGTTCGGCCCACCGAGCCGCCGAAGTTGATGGGTTTGCCTGTAACGACCCCCATGCCGGAAGTACCCGTGCCCGAACCCGTAAGCTGGCAGTACTCATCGGCCAGCCAGGCCATTACCTGTGAATTGGTGAAAACATCGGGTGCAGGGGAATCGATATCCGGTCCCACAAAGGGGGCCAGCTTTCGCATGAAGCTGCGGCTGAGGCGCTCTACTTCATCATCTGACAGCTCGCGTGGATCCACGACCAGACCGCCTTTTCCTCCGCCGTAAGGTACGTTGACAACAGCACACTTGATAGTCATCCAGAACGAAAGTGCCTTCACTTCATCGGGGGTCACGTCGGGGTGATAGCGCAATCCTCCCTTGTACGGCCCCAGGGCGTTGTTGTGCTGCGAGCGATAGCCGAGATAGGTCTTTACCGAACCGTCATCCATTTTCACCGGAACGGAAACCTCTATGAACTGCTGAGGCTGCTTAAGAATCTCGTAGACGCCTGCGCTCAGACCGAGCTGTTCACAGGCCTCCTTTATCTGCCTTTGACAAATCTTCAGCGGATTTAATTCTTCAGTCACCACGGAACCCTCCCTCGAATTCATATCCTTCGTCTTTCACTGTACGTGTGGGCTACTGCGTTTTCTCCCCCATCGATAGGCCCTTTTCAAAGGCCCGGACGTTGAGCTCCTCTGTGCCGCTCGGCACCCTATGTACGATAGCCTGCCTGGCTGCCTCAACTGACACCACCTCTGTCAGCTGGACTAAAATACCCAGTGCCACCATGTTGGCAACGATGGCACGCCCCAGCTCGTTTTCCGCCACTGAAGTTATAGGCTCCTGAATCACCCCTTCGTCCTCCACATCAGGCTCGACGAACGTGCTGTCCACCAAAACTAACCCGTCATCTGTCACCTCTTTGCGGTAGGTATCGTAGGCTTCCTGGCTCATGCACAGAAGGCAGTCGGCCTCGGTGACTTTCGGATAATCCACCGGAGAATCCGATATGACCACCTCTGCGCGACTGGCTCCGCCGCGGGATTCGGGACCGTATGACTGAGATTGCGTGGCGTGCAGGCCGTCGAAGGCCACGGCGGCCTCGGCAAGCACTATCCCGGCCAGAATCTGCCCCTGTCCCCCTCGGCCCGCCAGACGTATCTGTTTCATCATTGCTGTTCACCCCGCTTCTGTTGCAGGCGGCTGAGGATTTCATCATACAGTTCGGTATACTCCTCAATGTCCTCATCGGCAAACTCGCCTATCACTATCTTGCCGGCCAGTTCTTCGGGCTCCATGTTCTTCGCCCGGCTTATCGGTACAGCGTTGTCCCGCTGCCACTTGAGCATATCGACCGCTGAGCCGAGCTTGTTTGTGCG
>PUMD01000063.1 GCA_003551215.1 Clostridia bacterium
CGTTTAGGCTCAGTGTTGGGCTGCAGCCCGGTCTCCCCCACACGAAACAATGAGGACATGAGCGGGTGCACTGGTAAGTAAGCAGTAGATGAAGGGCGTTGACCATGACCTTCCCTCCTCCTTCAGGGTGCTTGCTACAGCCTACCTTACCTTTTCAGCAAAGAGATATGTGTTCCTTCCCGGTGTACCTGTCTCTTGGGAGGTTCGCAGAGGGAAGACAAGCTATCTTGCGGTGACGCCGTCTGTGTCGTAAACTGAAATCGCGAAATTCGAGGAAGGGGTCCTGATGGCTTTCCATTGAAGCAAGCTGGAGCCACTTAAACCCCCAATAAGCCCCTACGCTTATCTCGGGTGCATCAACGAGAGGAGGTACAGTGCAGATGGTGTGTTTTCCCGCCATTCACTTTCCCTATTTCGCACGCCTTCTGGATAATATGGGCCTGGAGACCTTCGAGTTTGTTTTCTTGCTTGTGCTGCTTTCCGTTGGATGGTGGCTTTTCGATCGGACACGGAACGGCACTGAAGATCCCTAGCCAGCGGACCGCCGACAGCAGAGTGCCGTGCGTATACGGAAATCGTCTGGCCTGTTTAACTGTGGGTTATGTATATATTCCACCAATTTGGGTTTTCCTCAGCGTAACTGACCAGCTTGCGGATCCTGCGCATGCTTTCTGGACTTAAATGATGCTCGATCCCCTCGACGTCCTTGAAGATTATGCGTTCATCATCCACCCCCAGCAAACGAAGGAACTTGCTGAGATCTCGATGCCGTTGCACCATATCTCTCCCTATCTGTCGACCGGTTTCGGTTAGAGTAACTCCCCGATACTTCTCATAGCGGACGTAGCCCTTCTCATCCAGTTTCTGCAGCATGTGTGTTACTGAGGAAGGCTGAATGTCCAGGGCTTTTGCTATATCTACCGCGCGAGCAAATCCCTTGTCTCTTATTAATCTATACATTCTTTCCAGGTAATCCTCCATATTTGGAGATGGCATGATTGAGGTAGACCTCCGACCGCTGCTGATTGAGTACAGTACCTGTCACAACACTACTTCTGTGGGTTGTGATTTATGAATCTCACCATACAGCGCAGCTGGGACCGGCTTCTTTATTATCACCGTTGGCTTCGGGAGATGTGTTAGCAGCTGTCGGCTGGTCACATCGCAAATGAAGGATGCTGCGCATCGATCAAGAATTCATTGTGTCAAGGAGAGGGTGACGCCATGATATCAAGCTTCTGCATCGCCTCCGTCGATCTCACCGAGCAATCTGTATGCGATTATGAACCGCCCGACCGACTGATACGCCAGTACTGGGGCGGCAGCGGGCTGGCCTATCGGCTGGCAGCGGACCGGGATCTGCACGTGTTGCCTCTGGGAACCGATAATACCATCTTCTTCATCTGCGGTCTGCTGACCGGACTCAGAGTCCCGACAGCCTGCAAGTGCTCAGTGGTAGCCCGGTCGCCTCAGACGGGTCTCTGGAGCGAATCCACATTTGGAGGGTACTGGCCAGCCCAGCTCCGTTCAGCCGGCTACGGCGGTCTCGCCATAACCGGACGCTCCTCACAGCCGGTATACCTGGTCATATCTTCTGAAGGGGTTGAAATCAAGCCGGCCGGTCACTTGTGGGGTCTGGACACATATGACACCTGCGAGTCTATCAAGGGCGAGATTGAACCGTCTGTTCGAGTAGTTTGCATTGGTCCGGCAGGCGAAAATGAAGTGGCATTCGCCTCCATCCTGGAAGGTGGAGCGGAGGCCAGGGCAGCTGGAAGGACTGGCATGGGAGCGGTTATGGGTGCAAAGAATCTCAAGGCCATAGCCGTATGTGAGGGGGAGTATCCCACTCCCTACAGCGGCGAGAAACTGCGCTCTTCTGTCCGGCGGTTATTGCCTGATATTCAGCGGTATACTGAGCCGCTGAAAAAATGGGGTACTGCGGGGGGAGTGGAGTCAGTAGAGCATGCCGGAGACCTTCCCATCCGGAACTGGCGCGATGGTGCCTGGCCCCAAGGAGCCCGGAAAATAAGCGGGCAACGCATGGCCGAACAGCTGCTCGATGAGCACTACGGTTGCTACTCATGCCCGATACGCTGCGGCAAGATGCTGAAGGTCAACACCGGGCCCAAAGCGGGGGCCGTCAGTCATGGACCTGAGTATGAGACATGCGCAGCCTTCGGGTCCATGTTGGCAAACGAGGATATGGACTCGCTGGTGGCTGCCAATGACAGAGCCAATCGTCTCGGGCTGGACACGATTTCTGCCGGTGCAGCAATAGCCTTTGCCATGGAGTGTTCCGAGAAAGGATTGATAGATGACAGCCTTCCCTGGGGTGATGCAGAGGTTTTGATGCAGCTTCTGGATGACATGGCCTTCAGGCGTGGATTTGGTGGACAGCTGGCAGACGGAGTTGACGCTGCGGCCGAACAGCTACCAGCACCTGCCGGTGAGTACGTGGTGCAGGTCAAGGGCCTGGACGTGGCCTTTCATGACCCGAGAGCCTTCACTAGCATGGCAGCAAACTATGCCACCGCCATTCGTGGAGGTTGTCACCTGGAGGGATTGACCTACTTTGCAGAATCGGGAGCATTCCCTGCGTCCAATCTGGGTCTACCCGATGAATGGGAACCGTCAGCCGACGAAGGCAAGGCTGAGCTCGCCGTCCGCATGCAGGACTACCTCGGCACTTTTAATGCTGCCGGACTGTGTAAGTTTCTCCTCAGGGGACGATTTGCACCCGATGGTATGGCCGAGTGGGTAACATCAGCAGCAGGCTTAGACGTTGACAGCCAGCAGGTTGTGCTGGTGGGTGAAAGGTTGTTCAATCTCAAACGGCTGCTGAATGCATCCCTTGGGGTGAGTCGCGCTGATGACCGTCTGCCTCCCAGACTGGCGGTGCATCCGCGACCGGAAGGAAAAGCTGCTGGCGTGCTGCCGCATGTTGGCAGAATGCTTAACGAATACTACTCGCTTCGCGGATGGTCAGAAGAAGGTTTGCCCACTGAAGAGACGCTGCAGAGACTCGACATCAACCTGGAGGTGTAAGAATTGGACCGCGATATCGTAAGCAGGCACAATAAATACCTTTTTCCCGCCTTGAGCACTTATTACCAGGAGCCTATGGTAATCGAACGGGCGGAAGGATTGCAGGTCTGGGACCAAAGGGGAAGGCAATACCTCGACTTTTTTGGGGGGATCTTGACCGTTAGTGTGGGGCATTGCGACCCCCAGATAACTGAAACCACCCACTCTCAGATGCAAAAGCTGCAGCATACCTCTACCCTGTACGTAACGGAGCCGCAGGTCCGCTTGGCGGAGAAGCTGGCTGATATTACTCCGGGGCCTCTGACCCGCAGCTTTTTCACCAACAGCGGGACTGAGGCCAACGAAACAGCTGTCGTTTTGGCCGGTCAACACACTAAAAGAGGGGAAGTTATCGCTCTGCGGCATTCATACAGCGGAAGGTCCATGCTGGCGATGTCGCTTTCTGCACAGCATCCCTGGCGGCTGACCGAGTCGAGTTTGGGCGGGATCAAGCATGCGCACAGCCCTTACTGCTACCGCTGTGGCCTCGGACTGCAGTATCCGGGGTGCAACCTGCAGTGTGCTCGTGACATCGAAGAGCTGATTCAAACAACTACATCCGGACAGATATCCGCCTTTATCGCTGAACCTATACAGGGCGTTGGAGGTTTCATTACTCCGCCACCGGAGTACTTCGAGGTTGTTTTGCAGATCGTCAGAGAGTACGGCGGCGTGTTCATATGCGATGAGGTCCAGACTGGGTTCGGACGAACCGGGCAGCACTGGTTCGGAATACAGCACTGGGGGGTCCAGCCCGATATAATTACCTGCGCCAAGGGCATGGGCAACGGTGCCCCGGTGGCAGCCACGATAACAACCGACGAGATTGCTCATTCCCTGCACGGAAGCACCATATCAACCTTCGGCGGCAATCCAGTAAGCAGTACCGCTGCTTTGGCCACAGTCGAGGCCATAGAGTCTCGCCAGCTCCTGCAGCGAGCCAGTGAAATGGGAGGCCGACTTCGCGACGGGCTGGACGATATATGCAGCCGATATGTTGCTGTCGGTGATGTGAGGGGTATGGGCCTGATGCAGGGGGTAGAGATTGTCAGGCAGGACGGATCCCCGGCTTCTGACCTGGCCGATATGGTTTTGGAGGGAGCCAAGGATCGCCGGCTGCTGGTGGGCAAGGGTGGTCTTCACGGCAATACACTGCGCATCGCCCCCCCGCTGAGTGTTACCCCAGAACAGGTGGACTGTGCGCTGCAGACACTGGAAGAAACAATTGCTGATTTACCGGTCTGAATGAGGTTTTCTTGCGGCGTTGGAGAGGTAGCCTGGTATACATGAAGAGTTCAGTAACCCTGAAGGTGCACGGGCACCTGAGATGGTACATTCAGCAAAGGAAACGGCTTTTAGTGGATTTGCGTTGCCCAAAAACTGCAGGTGAGATTGTCGAAAGGGCAGGTATACCCGGTTCTGAGGTCGGTGCGCTGCGTCTGAACGGCAGGAAAATCGACACAGATAAACTCGTGTGCCCCGGAGATGTGCTGGATGTGATCCCGGTGCTCGCAGGTGGGTGATTGAAAGGATTGCTCTCCCCTGCTTGGTTCTTTTGTGGGTCAGATATACTGTTGGGGATAGGTCGATTACGCAGGCTGAGCTCAACTGTAATGAAGGCTTTTGCTATCAGCCGTTTTTACCGGCTGTCTTCGTCCGGAGGCTCGCCATGGGGGCCCGCGGAAGGACATGTCTCCTCTGCCGGCCCCCACCTAATTCACTCAGTCAGTTTTCTCAAAGGCGTCCTTGTCTGCGCCGCAGACCGGGCAGGTCCAGTCTTCGGGCAGCTGCTCGAAGGGAGTTCCCGCCGGAATGTCGCCTTCCGGGTCACCTTCTTGGGGGTTGTAGACGTAACCACACACTGTACAGACGAACTTGTCCATCGAATCTCCCCTTTCGTCCTCGTCCTGAATCACTGCAGTGGGTGCCGCCTTGGGAGTTGTACCCTTTTTGACCTCGTGATAATAGGCATAGGTCATGGGAGGGCCCTCTCTCAGAACCCGGGCATCGGTTATTTTGCACAGAAACACCCTATGGGTGTTGGCATCCATCTCACCGATGACCGGTCCCCCCATACACGCCAGAGCGTGTTCGGTAGCATATGGTACCCCATTGGAGTCGAGAGTGTACTCGATATCCTTGAACTTGTCTACATCTCTGCCGCTTTGAAAGCCAAAATGTCCGATATAGGAAAGCGGCGTATCCTGCTGCAGTATGGATATTGCTGCAAAACCGCTTTCCCTAATGAAATCGTGAGTCAGATTATCTTTGTTGATGCTCAGAGCTACCGTGGACGGGTCATTGGATATCTGCATAACTGCATTGGCAGCTTGGCCGTTGAACCGCTGATTCATCTTGGAGGTGATTATATACAGACCGTAGCTCAGACTGTAAAAGGCCTTGGGATTCAAATCGGTATCCCCCTATTCTGTCTGCGGAGTATTGATGCAGCCAGCAGCAGGCGGCTGATAGCTCAGCCGCCTGCTTCCGCAGAGGCGTTCAGTAGTTTTCGCAATACTCCTCGTAAAAGGACCGCGGATGCAGGCAGGCCGGACACTCCTGGGGCGGCTCAGTGTCTCTGTGCACGTAACCGCAGTTGCGGCAGTGCCAGCGGATAGGCTCGTCCCGGGTGAAGAAGGTCCCTTCTTTGACCCTCTTCAACAGGGCCCGGTAGCGTTTTTCGTGCTCTTGTTCTACCTCCGCCACTTCTTCGAAGAAGTCGGCGATCTCCTCAAATCCCTCTTCCCGGGCGGTTTCCTCGAACTCCTTGTACATGCTTGTCCACTCATAGTTTTCTCCATCTGCTGCCGTCGACAGGTTCTTTTCGGTATCACCCAGTTCGTCGAGAAAACGGTAAGCACGCTTGGCGTGTTCCTTTTCGTCAAGCGCAGTCCGTTGCAAGATCCCTGCGATCTGCTCATATCCGTCCTTGCGGGCCTGCTTGGCGAAGAAGTCATACTTGTTTCTGGCCTGTGATTCTCCCGCAAATGCCTTCCATAGATTCTTCTCGGTCTTACTCCCTTTAAGCTCCATGAATCGATTCTCCTTTCTGCTACTGATTTGCTGTGGCAGGCAAAATGGTCAGAGATCCACTCGTATCTGGCCCTGCCAGAGCCCGTGAAGATTGCAGTAACTCAGTGCCATAAGCGTACCGCTGCCCCGAAATTGCAGGTCAGTGGATACCGAAGGGATCGTCTCAGCCGCTGAGGACTGGGGCGACTCCGGGGACGTGAATCGGTAACTTCCAACTTCAACGGGAAACGATCCGTTGTCGGGAAGGAAAAACAGCTTGATCCAGGGTATGTGATGCTCTGTTGTGTTGGGATGAGGCACTTCCTTGCCAACTGATAGTCTCACTTTTGCTGCGATGTTGTCTTGCTCGTTCTGTTGAGTGAGGATCTCAATTACCGGTACGTGTTTCTCTGTTTTCCAATCATCGTATCCTATGGTTTGCGAGATCTTTTTCATAAGCACTCCTTTCGTCAGCTGAATAATGTGTCAGTATTAGTCTAATTTAAAATCTTTGGCGCTGAAGTGTCAAGTAAAGGTAATTTAACTGAGATGATATATTTAGCATTCTGTGAGCCTACGAACCAGGCAGACTGCTGGCCAGAGCCTGAGTGCGAGGAATCCCGATTGAGGTGACTCTTCTATGCATACTTCCCTGCTGTTTGCAAGTGGGAATGTCCGAGGGGCCAAATATGCAGCGACAGGGGCAAAGAGCCCTATAGATGAACAGCAAAAAGGTCCTTTGCCCCAGCTTATGCTTACCTAGGATTATCTGGGTGCTCTTTGGAGTCGTCTTCGAGGACCTCAATTATTTCTATATCTTCTGTGAGATGAGCCCTGAGGAGTCCACCGGTGTGTCTTATCCTGATGGAATAGTCTGAATACCACTGAGCCAAGTAGTCAGCTTCTTCCTTCAGTCCCGTTTCATCGTAGAAGGTGGGATCAACCGGGACCCATCGGGCATCATCTGTGAAGTATTCCATCCATGCATGGCGAATCCAGGTATCTGAGTTGGGAGACCTTCGATAGCCGTAGACCATGCGGCTGGGGATACCGACAGCACCAGACAGGGCTACCAGGAGAGAGGCATAATCTTCGCATACTCCCTCACCCCTGCGCAGCGCCTGCAACGCGTCGCCATTTCGCCATTCGGAGTCGGAGCAATAATTCATGTGGTTGTGGGTGAACTGAAGCAGGGCGGTGAATTTCTCGTCGCGTTCCCGGAGGCCGGTGGTGATACGCGATGCTTTCTGAGCGATTTGCTGCTGAACATTGGGGGTTTCGGAGGTCTCCTGCGGGATCTCATCCACGACCGCTGAGTTGGACCTCTCGGGCTCAATTACGTACTCCAAAGCGACAACAGCAGTCTCTTCAGGCTGAAGCTGATTCAGAATGAAGATCCCCTGTCGGTTGCCTTCATCGTCAGTAATTTCCTCGGTGGTTTTGATGCTGAATTCCTCGTCGACGACTTCCCCGTACAGAGTAGATGGAGAAAGCAGAGGCATCTTGATGCGTGCACTCTGCATTTTGGTATCAGCCACATTGGTAAGGGATAGCTCGGTACGAACAATCCACAGCTGTCCTGGCTGTTCCGACTCTGTTTGGGCTGCATCAACTGCAGAAAACAGAAGAACAACCACAAGCACGGAAACCAGTGCAACTCCAGATGCTTTCTTCACTGGACGCCCTCCCTCTCGCGAACTCACTGAGAGGAGGGAAGCTTCTGCGACCGGGACAAATGATAAAGCGGTCCGTTTCCTTTCGGCAGCCCGGCTGTCATTGCTCTGAAAGCAAAAGACCCGTGGCTTTGCGTCCGCACCTTTCGATGCGTTTGCTCTTGTCGCTTGAAGCGTCCCGCCTCAAACCACTTAATAAAAGGCTATTGTACTTATAACACTTGTAGTGTACTACAATTACGCAACTGACCGCAAGATACTCCGGCGAGATGTCTGCGTCAAGCGATAGTAGGTAAATCCCCTGGTTGTTTTAGGCAGCTTCCGTTTTGGGAGCGGCTTTGGCAATCTCTCTCAGAACGTGTTTGATCCACATTCGTTTAGCGTGCCGTCCCTCCAGGGCGGGCAGGCTGGCCCGCAGC
>PUMD01000069.1 GCA_003551215.1 Clostridia bacterium
ACAAAGCCAAAAGAAACAAAAATGATCACATAGAGCACCGACCAAACCGGCCCGAACAGCGAAGCCGGCGGCGCCCAGCGCGGTTTTTTCAGTTGCAAATACCAGCTGTAACTATCCATAGAAGTATTATCTCATTTCTGGGTGAAACAATAAAGCACGGATTTCACTATTACCGGTCAGTTTGATTTACACCTTCAAGCCGATCCCTTGTTATTGCAAATTAAGCGTGTTATACTTGTTATATGAATTTCTTACAAAGGAGGCATTCAGAATATGTCATCCCTGGTTAAGCTCAGAAGCAGGGCTCAAATTACTTTACCTAAAGAAGCTGTAAAAATGCTTAATTTAAAAGAAGGTGATACCCTTTCAATTGAGGTTGATAAAGGTAAAGTAATTATTACCCCGGTTGCCGTAATCCCCAAAGATGAATTGTGGGCCTGGTCTCCTAAAATACGCAGAGCCATAGAAGAAGGCAGGCGCGAAGCAAAACAGAGGAATCTCAAGGAATATGACTCAGTAGAAGGGCTGTGGAACGACCTTAACGTAGCAGAAACCGAGGACTAAAATCATGAAATATAAACTAGCCCCGACAAAGCCTTTCATAAAAATGCTAAAAGCACAACCCCGCGGTTTAGAAAAGCAGATTAAGAAAACACTCAGGCATCTTCAGGAAAATCCGGCTCATCCATCTTTGCGCAGTAAAAAATACCAATCAATCGAGGGCGTTTGGGAATCAAGTATAAATATGAAGTACAGGATTCTCTGGCAGTATGGAGCTGATCAGCCAGAGACTATAGTATTGCTGGCTGTCGGGGATCACAAAGTCCTTTAAGCAGCAGGAGTGAACCATCTGCACAAAGCAGTAAAGCGTTCCTCAGTAGTTGGGCGTACTTAAAACTACAAATACACCGAAATGGTTTATGTCGGTTACAGCAAACCACATCTGATGTAACGGACAGTAATGGATCGTGGTTTCCAGCATCACCCAGGTATTCTGAACCGGATCAAAGTAATATATCACCGGTAGCTCACCTTCAGCAATGCTTTTCGGATTGAAAGCAATGCTGAGCTGCATATAGTTTCCTTCACCAAGGTAGTAAAAATCACTGCTGCTTATTCTGAACATAGGGCCGGCCAACCTTGATTGGAGTGCGGTAGGCAGCATGGCCTCAACTTCTTTAAAATCGAGCCTTTCAATGTTTATAAATGTATCGCCAGGAAGAGTATTGGCCGGAATGCGCAGTTTAAGAGCATACATTTCCAGCCGGCCGCCTTTTGCCTGCTCAATAAAACCGCTTGTCTTATAGTAGGATAAGGCAGGTTCGGCAAACAGGAGCCATTTAACAACCCTGGGAGAAGGCCTTATTACTGGAAGCAGGGGCCTCTTCGGGGGTTTCAGGAAAATCCACTCCTGGATGTCATTGTAGGGTGCCTCATAGCAGGACCCATAGCTAATTATGGCTTTATTATGCCCGGCCCCCCCAATCAAAACGTTATACCCTCCTGTAGTGATTAAAGTATCGTTGCCCCCGCGACCTTCCAGGCGATTATATCCCGGCCCGCCAGTGAGGATATTGTCCCTGTCGTCACCGATCAAGGTATTGTCTGCCAACCCGCCGGTAACATTTTCTATACTGCTTATTCCCCCGGATATACCATCTGCCAGGGTATCAGCCAGGTTTACGTAGAGATCATCCCGGTAAGCAGAGTAGTCGAGAGTATCAATACCGCCGCGACCATCTATATTGCCATCCAGGCTGAATTCCGGGTTGATCAGGAACAGGTCACCCCGCGCTCCGCCGATCAGGGTTTCGATACCAGAGAAGACAAGAACCCTTTCTGCTGCCCGGTAAAAGCCCCCGTTGCGACCGGCCTGCCACTCTGCATCTACATTGAGCCCGGAGACTGAATCGACAGCGCGACCGCCGGCAATGCTGCTGATATTTGTATAACCGCCGGAAATGGAAGCTTCCCGGCCTGCAAATCCGCCCAGGGGGCCTGTCCCGGTATGGTAGAAGTTGCGGGTGGTAGTATAATCGCTATAGTCAAGGGCATTATGACCCCACTGCCCGTCGACTAACCCTTCCAGGGTTGCCCCGTCATAAAAGATGAAGCGGTCATCACCCCGGCCACCGTAAAGGCTGTACTTCTGTTCACCGTAGACTTCAAAGGTATCAACTGCGCTGCCTCCCTGGAGATTTTCAAAGCCGCTGAACCAGAGGACAGCGGAGCCGCTTTCGTATTTTGCATCATATGATCCGGTATCAGGCTTGCCCAGCTGGAACAGGGCGTCATCGTCTATTCCTTGCAGGGTAGCGCCGGTGGAACCGCCGATCAGCTCACTTATATTCCTGAAGCCCTGCGGCAGGTTTGCTTCACTGCCGTGGAAGCCTTTGTAATTGCCCTTACCGGTCAGAATTACCCTGATTTCGGCACTGTAAACGCTCCAGTCAATTATGTTACTGCCGCTTTCGCCGTCAATCAGCCCCCTATAGACTGTCCCATCGCCTACAATGAAGGTGTCGTCACCGGTTCCACCGTAAAGATCGATGTCATGGCCATAATCGAGGTAGAAAGTATCGTCTCCGCTGCCGCTTAAAATAATGGCGATACCTGCCGCGAAAGCATTCATCTTTTTCGGTGGCAGATTGTCTGCTTCATTATCCGGGACTTCAGCTTTAATGCCGGCTGCAGTGATATTATAGGTGATTCCATCATCAACGCCCCTGAAGTGGAGGGTATTGCTGCCGTCTCCGGCATCGACTTCTGCTTTCTGCCACTCATCATCAAAAATAAAGGTATCGTTTCCACTTCCGCCAAAAAGTTGGTTTTCTCCCGGCCCGCTGTTGATAAAATTATTTCCGCCAACTCCGTAAATTTGATCGTTTCCGCCGCCGCCATAAATGACGTTATCTTCTGAGCTGCCTGTTAAAAGATCGTTGTAATTTGAACCGGTGATGTTCTGGATACCGCCAACAAGGCCTTCTTCTCCTTCGCCAATATTGGTGGCCCTGCCGGTTGAAAGATCCACTATCACCCCGTCATCACCTGCCGGGGGATTATAAAGGCTGTAGTCAAGCAGGTTGCTTCCGCCGCCGCCTGCAAGCGTTCCGGAAAGAGTACCCTTGTAAAGGATGACAAAGCTGTCATTGCCGGAGCCGCCAACCAGGCCGGCTATATCAGCAAAAGCGATTTCTTTCTCATCGCCATCCACCGGTGGCAGGGTGACAAAGCCTTCGTCCTGACCGCCAACTGTAAAGACAGCGCCGCCGTCCGGGCCGACCAGGGTGTCGCTGTAAGCACTTCCGACCAGTAAATCAATGTGGGCAAAACCGCCCAGACCGGTGGCGCTCATAGCTTCTAAATCAAAGATCACCGGGGCACCGTAAGCGCTGTAATCCAGGGTATTATACCCGGCGCCCCCAATAAGCAGGCCGGGATAAACAAAGTTGCCTTCAAGCCTGAAGGTGTTATCACCGGCGCCGCCGGATACTGAGGCAAAAGATTCTACACTGTAGCCGGTGTCAAAATAAATTGTAACCCCGCTAACAGCGAGCCCTGCTTCCCTTAAAGCTATCTCTAAATCTTCTTCTATTCCCGAGAAACTTAAACTGTTACTGCCGCCGCCCGGATTGATGGTGTAAGAACCGCCGCTTATTAAAGCAAACACATTGTCACTGTTAGTCCCGGTCAGGGTATTATTATAAGCCGAGCCGGTTATATTATGGATATTTTGCGCAGCTCCTGCCGCACCGTTTTGCACCGCCGTTGCTGAGCCGGCGGTCAGGTTAACCGTTATCGCTCCTCCGTAAGTACTGTAATCGAGCCAGTTATTGCCTGCGGCGCCGTCTATAGTTCCGCCCAGGCTACCACCCGGGGCAAAGCTAAACCGGTCATCGCCGGAACCGCCCTGCAGGTTGGAAATAACCTCGAAATCAATGGCTATGTTGGCCCCATCGGATAACTCCCAAACAACCCGGCCGCCGTCTGCGGCGCTGATTGCAAATACTGCGCCGCCCTCCGGGCCAACCAGGGTATCGCTGAAGGCGCTGCCCACCAGATGGTCGATGCCGGAATAAAGGGCCAGTCCGGTAGCACTCATTTCTTCCAGGTTGAAAGTAACCGGGCTGGCGTAAGCGCTGTAGTCAAGGCGGTTGTGCCCGCCCATTCCATCAATCCCTCTGCTCAGCGATCCACTGCCGGTAAAATTGAAAGAGTCGTCACCGGCACCGCCGCGCAACCTCTCAATCGCCGCGAAGCCCAGCGTCAAAGCGCTGCCGCCGTCAACCGGCCAGGTTACCCGGCCCCCGTTTACAGTGCTGATTGTAAATATTGCGCCGCCCTCCGGGCCAACCAGGGTATCCTCCTCAAAAGAACTACCCAACACTGTCGCGACATTGCTGAAACTATCGAGGCTGCTGGCGCTCATTATCGCCAGGTTAACCTCAATATTACTGTTGTAACCGCTATAATCAATAGTATTCAGGCCGCCGCCGCCGTCAAAAGTACCGCTGCCGCCCGGGGCCGGCCGGAAGATATTATCTTCATCGTTTCCGGTAATTGTATTATCCGCCACCGAGCCGGCTACGTTCAGGACATTATTTAATCTCTCTGCCTGGCCATTTCCGATGGCGGTAGCAGATCCAGCAGCCAGGTTAACGATTATATCACCATCGAAGGAACTGTAATCAAGCCAGTTTTCGCCTCCACCGCCGTCAATAGTTCCGTCCAGGCTGCCGCCCGGGGCAAAGCTGAACCGGTCATCGCCGTCACCGCCCAGCAGGCTTTCAATCTCTTCAAAATCTAGAGCCCGGTTTCCTCCATTTTGCAGGGCCCAGCTTACCCTCCCGCCACCGGTTTTGTTAATTTCGTATTTTGCTCCTTCAAGCGGACCAACCAGGGTATCGCTGTAACCGCTGCCGATAAACCGATCAATATTTTCAAAACCGCTCAACCAACTTGCAGTCAGTAGGGGCAGGTTAAACTCCACTGCTTCTCCATAACCGCTGTAGTCAAGAGTATTGTAACCACCGTTTCCGTTGATGGTACCTTCCAAAACAGCGGTTCCGGTAAAGGCAAAGTTATCATTGCCGGAACCGCCGACCAGGTTGTAGCGGTGGACACCATCACCAATAAGATAAGTATTGCCACCCGCTCCGCCGGTGATCAATTCAATCCCGCTGAAACTTACACCACTGCCGGGACCGGTTGCAGTCCCCGCTTCGAGGTCGAATTCAAGGCTACCCCCGGCAGAGCTGAAATCCAGGTGATCGCCGCCTGACCCGACAACTTCATTATACTGACCGAAGCTGCCGCAAAAACGGAAGGTGTTGCTGCCCCCGCCTCCGGCCATGTAATCCGAGCCTTCGCCGCCATCAATGATGTTGTCGTTTTGATCACCAATCAGGGTATCG
The DNA here is from genome assembly GCA_003551215.1 of Clostridia bacterium. Lineage (GTDB taxonomy): Bacteria > Bacillota > Sulfobacillia > SLMV01 > SLMV01 > PUMD01. The sequence goes on from PUMD01000069.1 coordinate 5,415, forward strand.
TTCAGCGGAGACCCGATAATATTGAAAATATTTTTGACGAACATAAATTTCTCTGCCCCGTTTTCATCTGCCTCATTACCCGGCTCGCCTTCCTCATCAGATCCATTTCCTCCGCCAACCGCAGCCAGGCCTCCCGCCAGGTCAACGGTGACCCCGCTGTTCCGGTAACCGGAGAAATCGATCCAGTTGGTGCCACCGCCGCCGTCAATGCCGCCTTTAAGCCAGCCGTTACGAATAACCCCGGTAAAATCGGCAGAGGAATAGAAGGCAAAGGTATCATTACCGCTGCCTCCAAGCAGGTTTTCAATTGCAGAGAAATCTAAAACAATAGCAGTCGCTGTGCCCTCAATTTCTTCGCTAAAGATAATCCTGCCGGAATTGTCGCCGGTCACTTCGAACCGGGCTCCACTATCCGGCCCCTGCAGAGTATCGTAAGTTTCGGTTTTGTCCTCCGATTCAAGGCTGGTCCCAACCAGGTTAGAGATACCGGCAAAACCACCCAGACCGGTTGCGCTCATCAGCTCCAGGTTGAAGGTTACCGGGATGTCGTAATCGCTGTAATCCAGCGTGTTGTAACCGACGCCACCGTCGATGGTCCCCAGCAATACTCCCGAACCGGCAAAGCGGAAGTTATCGTTCCCGGCACCGCCAATAATGGAAAACGGGGCCGGTTGATCAGCCGGAGCGCTGATTTCAAAAGTGTCGCCCCTGCTGCTGCCAACCAGGTTTTCAACCCCATCCAGTATGACTTCGGCGCCGTTATAGATAACCAGCCCGTTTCCGGCCAGTTCCCAGGTGCTGCGCTGATTCACTCCTGTCAGGGAATCTTGATCAGCTGCGCTGCCGATAATCAGGTTAATATTATGGAAACCCAGGGGCACTGATTCTTCAACCCCGGAAAGACCGTCACCGGAACCGAAGCCGGTAATTTCAAAGTGGCGGGAACTGCGCCAGGCCGAGTAATCGAGGGTGCTGTAGCTGCTGCCCCCGTCGATGACCCCGATCAGGTAGGCGTCGTCAGCAAAAACAAAGACCGATTCCGCTCCCTCCCCCGAACCGCCGCTCAGGCGGAAAACCTGCTCACCGGCCAGGGTATAAGTAGTGCTCGCGTTGGCAGCGCCGACCAGTTCGGTTACATTCCTGAAGTTAAGCCGCCTCTCAACACTTTCGTAATAGGTGGTGTCAGCTAATATGTACTCCGAAGGGGCATTAAAAGCCAGGAGGGTATCACCCAGGTTAGTCCCGACCAGGTTGGAAATATTGGCAAACTGGGCCACAATTAGTTCCGAAGTTCCTACCGTAGTTTCCACTGTGCCGCCAAATCCGGCCAATTCCGCACCGCCGCTTAAAATAATCTCCGCCCTGTGGCCCAGGCCGGAAAGCTCCAGGCTGTTTTGGCCGCCCTGCCCGTCGATAGTGCCGATCAACCGGGAATGATCATGGAAAATAAAACTGTCGTTTCCGGATCCCCCGGTCAGGTCATATTCCTGTTCTCCAAAAATCTTAAAGGCAGTCCCGGCGCTGCCGCCGATCAACTGATTGAAACCGGTAAAATACAGGCTTTGCCCACCGCCGGCATAACGCGGATCATCATCCAAGATAAACGTGCCGGGGCCGCCACCGGCCTGTATTGAATTGCCGTTACCGTCAGCCCTGATCTCTGATATATTCATGAACCCTTCAGACAGGCTGTTTTCCAGGCCATTAAAACCGCTACTTCCGGCAGAGGTAAGAACGACCTCGCGCTCCGCTTCGCAGGCGGAGAGGTCAAGGATATTCTCTCCACTGCCACCGTAAATGAGACCGCCGTAAACCAGGCCGCCGGCCAGGATAAAAGTATCGTCTCCGGGCCCGCCGTGGAGGTCGATCTCATAAGCGTAGTTAAGGTTAAAGGTATCATTACCCTCTCCACCGTAAATAGCCGCAATACCGGCCGCACCGGATTGTAAAATGTTAGTACCGTCAGATACGGTAATGGCAGTTCCATCACCACTGCCTTCATCCAGGTCCACCTGCAGGTCTAAAGTTACTGCTGAAAAGTCAATCCTGTTACTGCCGCCCCCTGGATTAATCGTATCGCTCTCCCAGTTGTCTTCGACCACGAAAATATCGTTACCGATGCCGCCATAGATGATATCTTCACCCTCGCCGCCGCTCAGGGTATTGTTCCCGCCAACACCGTAAATCTGATCATCCCCGGGGCCGCCGTAAATATTGTTGTCGGCGCTGTCACCTCTTAAAATATCATCATAAGCAGAACCGGTAATGTTTGCAATTCCGCTGATACCGCCTGCCACTGCAGTAGCCCCACCTGCGGCCAGGTCTACCGTCACGCCGCTTTCGTATTCACTGTAGTCCAGCCAGTCAGAACCGCCTCCTCCGGTGATGGAACCGCTCAGCCTGCCCATGCCTGCAAAAGCAAAAGTGTCGTTGCCGCTACCGCCCTGCAGGTTTTCAAAGGATGTGAATGCGAGTGTGTGCCCACCGGATGCGACATTACCCTTATCAGGACCGTTAACATTGTATATGGCCCCACTGTTCGGCCCTTTCAGGGTATCAAAATAGCTGCTGCCTGCCAGGCGGTCAATATTTTTAAAGCCGCTTAAACCGGCCGCCGAACCCGCCTGGAGGTTAACGGTTACCGGGCCGCCGTAGGCACTGTAATCGAGGGTGGCTTCACCGCTTCCCCCGTCTACCCGGACCCCGTGGTTGCCGGTCACCAGGAATATACTTTCCCCTGCCCCCCCGGTTAAAGCGCTGATTCCGTCATAGGTAACCTGGTTGGCTGCAGGATTATCTTCAGAGGTAACCGTAAACTCAGCCAGGTCAAAACTGAGATCTGCTGTCACCATACCAAAGTCCAGCAGGCCCTGGTTAGAGGGGTTGTTAACTACTGCGCTGCCCCAGCCGGTTGCAAAGCGGTAAGTGTTAAATCCTCCACCTCCGGTCAGATTATCATAGCCCGTCGCAGCCCCGCCGCTGACAAAAATATTATCGTCGCTGCTGCCGATCAGGTGATCGGCATAGGAAGAACCAGTCACATTACCAATATTGGTTACCGCCCCGGCCAGGGCTCCTGATACGCCGGTGGCGCTTCCGGCGGTCAGATCTATTGTTACGCCGCTTTCGTAAGCGCTGTAATCAAGCCAGTTGGAACCGCCGCCGCCATCGATAAGACCGGGGAAGTCATAGCTGCCGGTAAAGGCAAAAGTATCGCCCTGGCTGCCGCCAGTAATGCGGCTGAAGTTGGCAAAGCCCATCGCTACGCCGCCGGCGCTGACCATGTGGCCTTCTTCGCCAAAGGTGTACGTGCCGGCTACATCAGCGCCGCTAAGGGTATTTTCAATGTCGCCGGAAGCGCTGCCGATGACATTTGTAATATTGCTAAACCCGCCCGGGATGGCCGCCTGACGGCCGTTAAAACCGGAAGGCCCGGCTGCGGTGAGGCTGACACCGGTTTCAGAAGTAGAGGCAAAGAGATCCAAAATTGCCCCGCCGGGGCCGCCGTCGATGGCGGTCCCATCCGGCAGCATAAATGCATCCGGGAAAATGAAAACGTCTTCGCCGGCCCCGCCGGTATATTTCTCGACCAGGGTATAATCATACCCCACCAGGCCGCCGCCTGTACCCCTAACCTCGCTTTCCGCCAGGTCAAAGGTCAGGGAACCGGAGATGTCGTAAAAATCAAGCCTGTCCCTACCCTCTCCGGTGTGGATAATTTCAACCTGGCCAAAACCGTCAAAGAAACGGTAGGTGTTATTGCCAAGCAGGCCGTTTAAGATATCGCTGCCCCCGCTGCTGCCGAGGATATTGTCACCGCTGTCGCCGGTAATCCGGTCGTTACCACTGCCGCCGTAAACATTGTGGATACCTACTATAGAGCGGGTTATACCGGTAGCGCTATAGCTGGACAGGTCCACCACGATGTCCTGGCTGTAATCCCGGTAATCAAGGGTATTGCTGCCGCCCCCGCCGTCGATGTCGCCGTCCAGCACGGCTCCGTCGAGCATAATAAAGGTGTTGTGGCCCGGGCCACCGAACAGGCGCCCGAATTCTTCAGCGGTCAGGGTAAAGGTATCGCCCTTTTCGCTGCCATACAACCACTCGTAATTAATAAAGTTAAGGGTTCTTCCGGAACCTTCTGCCCGGTAGAAGCTGTTATTACCAGAAAACGTCCACTGACCGGCCTGCTCGATCCGCTCTCCGTCCAAAACCCAGATTCCCGTCTCACCAGTGATACTGTAGAGGCGGTCCCCGTCAATTTCAGTGTTCAGGGTCCCGATCACCCGGGTTATGCCGCTGAAACCGCCCGTGACCGCTTCCTGGGTCCCGCTGTAGCCGGACTCGTCATTCCAACCGGTGAGGTAGATATGGCGAGCGCTCTGGTAGTTGTGATAAAGGAAGTCCAGGGTATCATCATCCACTCCACCGATGATTTCGCCCTCCAATACCACTTTGTCGCCGAAACGGTAAATATTTTCACCCAGGGTCCCTTCCAAGGCGGCAAAAGCCCGCATGGGGGTCTGGAATAGGATATCAAACAGGTCATCTCCTCCACCGATAAAATGCAGTTCATCGCTGATATCATTCAGGGTGTACGTGTTGTCACCGGGCCCGCCATAAACCCTGGTAAAGGTGCCTTCGTTGGTGTTTTCGATCGTAAAGTGATCGTCCCCCTGACCGAGATAAAGTTCCAGCTCCACCAGGTCGTAATAGCCGATCCCGTCCTGCCTTTGATCTTCTTCATTTGTGCCGTCATTTTTAAAAGTGTTTAAACCGGTCAGGCGATTATCGGTCAGGAGACCGCTGTCATCACTCTTTGAACCGCTGTTATAGATTACCGCCTGATTAAACTGCTCCTCGTCTTCGCTGAAAACGGTGGGGTTAATGAAGACGATCATGTAATCGGCGCCCCTGGCCGGCAACTGATCCCATTCCTGGTCGATATAAATGGTATTAGCGGTGTTGCCGGTAATGCGCCGGGTTTCAATAATATCTCCACCAGCATCTAGAACAGCCACATAGCGGTTTTTCAAGGTATTCCTGTAATCATCATCAGGACCGACAGGGAAGTCGGCATCTTCATCGAGCAGGGCCGTGGGCGCAGCTTCTGTAACCTGCCCGTCCGGAATGTACTCGTTGGTCTCGTGCGGCAGGATCACCGGGTCGGCCAGGATATAATACTTGGCCTGGCCGGGCGCATCGAGCCGGTCCCCGATGATAATTAGCTCACCCTTCAAGTCCTCAGTTTTCTTAGCAGCCGGAGCATCGAAGGTAATCCGTTCATTGTTCTTATCATAAGCGACGGCATCGTTAGGAGTAATGACCGTGCCGTCAGCAAGTTCCCACTCATCCCCGCAGATGACAAAAACATCGCTGCCCAGGTTGCCGATCAACACAGTGGTCGCCCGTTCGTTGGTACCTAAAACAAAGAAGATATCGTCGCCTTCCAGCCCGTCAAGCTGGATGTAATCTATCTCATCATAGCTAATTTTCCGGCCGGCCCCGTAAATGCCATCCTTGGTAATAACAAAAATGTCATTAAACTCGGTGCCGAGGATGATTAAGATGTTATTGCCGTTTCCGCCTTTTATATTCACCGGGGCGTTGGCCGTGTAACTGATTGTGTTATAGCCCTGCTCGGCATCGATATTGGTCATGGCCTGCTTGGCTTTATAATCCAGCAGGACAAAGGCCCGCACCAGGAAAGTATCATTATTCACGCCGCCGGTCAGGTTTAGGACAGCTTGATTGCTGTAAACGCTGAAGAAGTTCTCTCCCGCTATCCCGTAGATGGACATTTCAAAGCTGTTTCCTCTGCTCAAATAACCGCGGGTAGTATGGATCGTTTCGAACCTGTCCTCAGGAGCGATACCGGCATGAGCATCACGTTCTGAACGGAAAATCTGGCCCACCTGGAAGGTGTCCGCTTCGGGGCTGCCGTAAACGGTAAAATAAGTGCCCGTGTCATCGAAAACCACGTGGTTGCCTGCGTTTTCGACGTCATGATCGGGAGAAAGGTTCAGGTACACATGATCTAAGTACGGTTTGTCGAGTTGCTCCCCATCCGGGCTGTAGTTATAGTTAATCCTTTCCAGGTCATCATAGCCGTCATTGTTGTGATCGACTCCTTCATTGATCAAGGCCAGGAAATTCTGTCGCACCAGGATCTGATTGGCCTCTACCGTTCCATAGACCGTCAGGATATCGTGATAAACCGGATTATCATCATTTTCCGTAGCGTTATCAAATACACTGCCGTCATCGCCGCTGTCGAATATGTTAATCACGTAACTGCTTTCTCCGGATAGCCAGACGATGTAATGATCTTTACCCCCCTGGCCATCGAGGTTAACCGTAGAAGGCTCACCTTGATACTCGCATAAAATAGGAGCCAGCTTTTTAAGCTCAATCCTATCATCACCATCCCCGCCAAAGATATCGGTATGGGGCAGGGGAACCCTGGTGTCGATTAAAATATAGTCGTCCTGATCCGAGCCGGTAACCAGCAAATAGGGGGCATTAACAACCCCAAAAACCCAGACTCCGGCATCGTAGGTATGATCATCCGCAGCCTTGATTGGCCCGGTTCCATCCGTCGGCCCCGAACCATGATCATAATCATTGCTTAAAGTTATCTGCGGCCCGGCACTCAGGCTGACCCCTTCTTCCAGGGTCAGCAGCCTTCCGGCGGTAAGGAAAATCTGATCCAGGGTCAGGATATTTTCAGAGATCAGGATGTCACCGCTGGAATAGACAATTACCGGGCCGGGAGCGCCAAGGCCCTCGATTAAAGCGCAGATCCCACCCACTGCCAGGTTGCCCCGGTTATGAATCCAGATCCCGTTCTTTTCACTGTAAACTTCCAGCCTGCCCAGCTCGGTAGTGAGCGACCGTTCAGAGGTGCCCGCACCGTTATCTGTAACCAGGCGGGCTCCGCCGTTTAAAGCAACCAGGTTGGGTCCGTCATCACCCTGTTCCCGGGCATTGCGGATTCCCTGCCCGTCGAGCGCCGCCTCCAGGTAAATGGTGCCGGTTACGCTTTCAACACGGTATAGCTTGAGATCACCGTTCAACTGCCTGATGTAGCTGTCATAATAGCTGTAAGCGGTCAAAGTTCCTTCCCGGCTATAAATATTCAGCTTGTCCACGCCCGTGCCGGTGCCAATTGTGCCGCCCAAAGCTTCTAAAATAATATTGGTGCCGATCACATCAGCCAAACCGTCGCCGCGGCCGATAATCGACCCTTTTGCCCTCAGGTGCACATCTCCACCGGTTGATTCGATCTTTTCCAGAAGCAGCATATCGCCCCCGACCTCGTAAAGGTAGATATCTCCCGCCGACAGGAGGCTGGGGACACCGTCTGCAGCGAGGTCGGTTTTCAAATAAACCTCTTCCGTCCCTGTAGCGCTTGTCTTGGCCTCAAGGCTCAGGCGGTGGGCGACGATGTTTGCATAGCCAAGGTTCCTGGTGCCGTAAACGGCGCCTGCAGCTGACAAAAATACATCCTGCGGGGTGTAGATATAGTTAACGGTTAAATCTCCGTTTTTTTCTCCATGCTCAAGGCTGTAAATATATATATCTCCCGCAGCCCTGGCGTTAAATTCTGAACCTGCAACCAGGCTAATCTTAAGGGGATTATCCTCAGCGCCGATATCTCCGCCTGCTGCTTTTAGGGCCAGGTAACCGTTGGCCAGGACGGCAGGTTCCTCAATATTGGGGGAAGCATCAATAATAACCCCACCGCTTCTCAGGTGCACTTCACCATCACTGCTTCTGATCAACTCAAGACTCATATCCCCTTCAGAACCGAGGTGAATATTACCTTCCGCTTCGGCCCTGATCACCCCGGAAGCTTCGACATTTAGGTCGTCAACCCGGTTTACGATAATTATATAGGCTACAGCCTCAGTGCTTTCCGGGGCAAGCTCAACTCCACCGGAATTATAATAACGGATACTGCCCGGCCGGGCTGTGGCAAGATAGGCAATTTCCAGCCTTTCAACCGCGCTCAAATCACCTGCTGCCCTGCCGACAAGTTCGTTAATATCAATCTTAAGCTCATCCCGGTTGATGGCGATATAGGCGGCCAATTCGCCACCGGGATCTCCAAGTTGATTACCATTTTCATCGTAGTATCTGGTGTTATGCGGCCCTCCTCCGAACTGGGCGGCAATGTCTTCATTGGTCAGAGCGTCCCACTCTTCATCACTGTAGTTAAGTTCACCGACATTAATCCAGAGCGGTTCATACGGGCCGCCAATGGCCCCTGCTTCCACCTGCAGGTAGATGTTTTCGGCGCTAACATTAAATTCTTCCTTGATAACGGCGGTATCTGCCACCCTGGCCAGATCGCCGCGGATCAAGGCTTCGACCTGCAGCGGTGTTAACGGTCCCGTCGGGCCCAGCCCTGACCATTTTTCCATAAGCGCATTTATCGCAATGCTATTCTCTTCCCCGGCGCCGTTGGCATCAATTAAATTGCCACCGCTCAGCTTTAGCCAGACATTGCCACCGGCTGAAGCCAGGCTGTCTAAAGGCAGGGTTTGATCAGAGTAGATATAAATACTGTCGCGGGCCAGGCCGCTTAAAGCTTCACTTACCTCCACGGCCAGGTAGCCGGAGTCGCTGCCGAGTGATCCACCGGAAGCAATCAGCTCAACCCGTCCGCCGGTGATCAGGGTGTCGCTTCCGGCAGGAATAATGCTGCTGTAAGCCTGCAGGCTAACTGAACCGTGATCGCTTTTGACCAGGCCGGGATAGAGATGAGAAGGCGAAATTATCTTTACGTTTCCTTTAACGGTATGAGCGTCCAGACGGCCGCCGGTTAAGGTATCGACGGGAAGGTGTCCCTGGTTTCCTATCCCATTTTGGGCAGACAGGTTGACCTTGTCTCCCCTGATCAGGGCCTCTTCACTATCGCCCCGTTCGATGGCGCCGCCTCTACCTGTCCCCCTGCTGGTCAGGTTTATGTCACCGACCCTGTTGACCAACGTCCCGTCAACAATGATCGTTCCATCCGATTTCACCTCAATATCAGCGCCATCCGGATCGCCAACAAAAGAAATCGCTATCGGGTAATCCGCCCTGATACTGTGGTGGTGGACATCCTTGAATCCTCTTTCCGTGATCACCCTTTGATAGTAAGTGCGCTTGCCCCACCAGGTTTTCGTAAGCCAGGTTGAACGGCGCACCACCACTTCCCAGACCGGGTTACCGTCGTCATCCTCAACCATAACCGCGTGTTTTTCGTAGTCATATAAATAAGGATGATCAAGATTATCCGGATCGATGACCACGTAATCGCCTACCCTGGTCGTAACCGCATCGACATTTTCCCGGGACTGACTATGAATGTCACCCGGGCTCCAGTTGATCAATCCCAGCCAGCTTGAGCGGCGATATAAAGAGTTATAGCGGGTAATATATTCCTGGGCCGTGGTCCAGACATAGCGCTGGTTTTCCATGGGCTGGTACTTTCCAGCATCAAGGTCTTTTATAATGTAAGCGCCTTCCGTACTCTCTTGCACCACCCCGTCCCTCGTATAGATTACTTTCGTGGGGCTGGTGTATTTACCAGGTTCATTATTCATCCAGGCAGTATCATAGATTACCAGCATCCCTTTCCTGGCATCACCTTCACCGTAACCGGTATCCAGCCCCCGGATTATCAAATCGTAAAAAGTGTTGTTAGTAATAGAAATATTTCCGTATCCGTCAAGCACCTCGACTTCTCCGCCGTTTGAGCTGGTATTCATGATCTGCCCGTACAGTTCAATATACCCTGCCTGGCTCCGGATCGGGTAGATAATAATCGAGTCGGTCTGGTAATCGTAATAGGCGGCTGCAGGGTTACCCTCAACCATCAGAGGCGCATCAAGGTAGTTGAGCGGTGGGTTTGGTGAGGTGCGGTAAGCCAGGATTTGTTTTTCCACGCCGCTTCCCAGTATGATGTCGTCATACTGCCGACCGGCGATAATGGTCCCGTTAATATTGAGGTAGCGGGCAGCCAGGTAAATGGTATCGCCCCGGATCACGCTGGTGGGCGCTTTTTTGAGGGCCTCTTCGACCATGACGGTACGGACGACACTCCACAAACCACCCTCGGTCCCGGTATAGCTACGCTTCGTACCCTGCCAGCTTTCCACCAGGTTGGCCAGGTCTTCCCACAACCCCGCCGGCTCACCACCGGTATGGAAAATGGTATCGATATAGTTCTGGACCAGCTTTGAAGCGGTAATATCCAGCACTTTGGCCCTGATTTCACCCTGGCTGATAATCCCGCCCTCACTGCTGATTCTCACTGAACCTTCAAGGTTACTGATTGTCCCGCTGATTTCAATATCGGGGGGATCAATATTATTGTTCGGATCTCCCGTATTGGTATTCTCAATGGTAATGCTCTTGCCGCCGCTGCCCCCGATAGCAAATCTGAAATCGGCTTCACTGTCGATTTCACTTTCGATATTGATGTCATTAATAGCCTGGTTGTAGGCAGAATCACTGCTGCCGGCGCTTAAATCGGTGATCAGCTGGCCGTTGTAGAAGATGTCTCCACCGGTGGTCGGAATCTCCAGTCCGCTAATGCGCAGGTAGTTTTGGCTGCGGTTGCTGATGTAGATCTCGACCTCGTCGGGAGCGCTTAAGTAACCGCTGCCGGTCAACCGGTCCGCGCTGACGTTAATATAAGAAGCCTGGGCCACGATGTCGTCAACAATAATGTAGTAGATAAAGGGGTATTCAACCACGAACTCCCGCTCATCTTCTTCCCCCCGGTATTCGCCAAACCCGAGCTCCTCGAGGTCAGCGATTACCCGGCTGACCTGGTACTGGTAGCGGCCTTCGGCATCGGTGCCGGCATAGAGATCGAGCAGTTCGTTCAGGGCTTCAAGTTCATCTAGCAGGTTAGACACCCTTGACTCCAGGGAGGTCTTAAAGGGAAGGCGGGTATCAATGGTCATCCAATCCCGGATATGGGTGGCATCGCTTAATACATTACCCTCGGAATCGATAATCAACCAGATCCGGTTGTTAATTCCGGCATAAACATCGCCGTCCACCCTGACATGATTGTCAACCGAAACGGGGTTGGCAGTGTTGCCTTCCCGGATATCAATACCCAACAGTTTGTCGTACATATTCTTGCCCACCCCGTCGGCGGTAGCCCAGACCGTCCCTTCAATCGCCCGCAGGCTGACATCCTTAACCGCTTCGACCAGGGCTCCCTTGTTAATGCAAACCGTGTTGACCTGGTTGGACAAACCCCGGGGGTTTGCTTTGGTTTCAAGAGGTGTAGAGCTGTAGTTCAACACCTTGACATAAGCATCGACATAATGGGCATTGGTACGGCTGGCGCTGTCACGGCCGGCCATCAGGTTAACATTACCGTAAGCAAAAATATGGGCGCCTGGTTTTAACTCCACCCTGTTATTGGCGTTGGCCACGGCCCGGGAGTTCCCGGAAGCGAGCCCCACTACGCCATAAAAAGTGGTGGAGTATACTTTTGTCTGCAGGTCGGCCCGGTCGCGGGCGGTAAGGTTAATATTTCCCACACTCTGCAGCAGGGCATTTTCTCCAACAAGTACATCCGCATAACCGGTAGTAGTGATCAGCGATTCCGCAATGGTTACACTCAAGAAACCCGCATTATCCAGCTTGACCCGGTCCCTGGCATAGACGTCATTGTAAGCGTTCATATTAAACCGGCCGGGGTCGGCGATGCTGCCGGTTACCCTGATATCCGCACCGGCGCCGACATCGATGTTAGTGCTGCTGTTCACCGTAGTCACGCTTTTCGGCGCCGGCAGGTCTGCCACCCCGCCGGACTTGGAAGCCGCATTATAAGCCCCGCCCGGGAGCCAGTGTTTCACCGAGCGATTTGCCGCTTCGGCAACCAGGTCCAGGGCTTCGATAACCACCTTATCGCCGAAGTAGATGTTTACCTCAGGCTCGATATCATTAACCGCAACGGCCTCACCGTATCCAACTATACCTACGCTAAGGCTGTCAGCTTTGCTGTTAAAGTTAGTGAGGTGGTTCGCCACAACGCGCAGGTTATCAACCTCGATCGCTACCCCTTCGGCGTTGTAACCGGTTCCTGTTTCGCTGCCAATTCTAATTATAGTCTGGCTGCGATCCTCGGTTTTCGGCTCGAGCAGGTTAATCACCGCCGCACCGCCTGCACCGGAGTTAGTTTCGGCATAAATGTTGTCAGTGCCGGTAGCCCGCAAATCGAGCTGGTGAGCAAGGATTGCTACCCCCTGCTGCAGGAAGGTTTCAGTCTGTCGGGCGGAAGTGGCGGTAGCATATCTATTGCTGTAGGCGCCGCAAGCGAGGTTAAAACCTTCGGCAAAGGCCTCGGAAATACTGTTGCCCCTTGATGACAGGGACAATATTCCGGCCACCTGGATAGTACTTCCCGCTTCGATCCCGGAGTTGATCCTGCCGCCGCTGACCGCTTCGGCGTCACTGATCAGAACTGAGCCCAAGAAGGCGCCCCCCGATCCTTTGGCCAGGGCCCGGGCTGTTTTCCCGCCCCCCGGCAGCAGCTGCCTTGCTTCTACAATCAAGCGCCCCGGCCACTCCTGTTCTTGCTTCTCACCGGGCAGATACCGGGCCAAACGGGCAGAAACTGTCTGCTCTTCTTTAAGGGTATTGAAAGTGTTGAAGACTAGAAGAGCTCCATTCTCCCGGATCTCACTAACAGTGTAGGTGCCGTTATTGCGCTCAGTGCCGGCAATCATGACCACATCTCCGGCACTATAACCGTCATCTGCCCAGCTGCCTTCTGAGCGCCTGACCTGATCCGGCACCACGCCCCACAGGACCAGGTTATCGCTTGCAATAGTTTCTGCAGTCAGTTTTTCACCTGCAAACAGGTAAAGAATAGTGCCGTCGCCCGAAATATTTTCAACGCCGAAAATGCCGTCATTATCTTCTGACCCTTTAATTTCGATCAGTTGATTATTCAGGAAGCCATCATTGATCCAGCTGCCGCTCGTTCTAGAAATCTGCGGGCGGGAATCGCTATTCGAACCGCTTGCTTCAATGAATTCAATCGTGCCGCCGGCTTTAAGCTTCGCCTTGTTAATAAAGGTCAGCTCCGGTTTGCCCGTTAACTCTTCAAACTCAACCGGACTGCCTCCGGCAAAGAGAGCCCTGTCGGTAAGATCCCGGCTTAGTTGATCGGACCCGGTCAGAGTCAATACTCGTCCATCTTCAGATATCGACCGGATCTGGTAAGCGCCGTCATTATGATCGGTCCCGGCCACCCTGATCGTATCGCCGGCCGCATAACCATCATTGTGCCAGCTGCCATCTGAGCGCCTGATCCGGTCGGGGCCGTGGCCCCAGATCTGAACCGCTGCGCCGGCCTCGATCGCCTCTTTTGAGACCTGATCCCCGATATCCAGGTAAAGAATTTTACCGTCCCCAGAAATATTTTCAATTTCATAATTGCCATCGTTAAGAGCTGTTCCACTAATTTCAAACAACTGCCCTTCGAAGAAACCGTCATCAAACCAGTTGCCGGTTTCACGCCTGATCTCAGAAGGCGGTTTGCCTCCAATTACCTGATCGGCGGTGATTGTTATATCCCCTTCCGGCAGTTCATCGCCCCAGCGCCCCTCTGTAGCAAGAATCAGGGTTTTGCCATCCGGCGTAACAGAGTAAACCTGGTTGACATAGACCTTTTCAGCTTCACCCTTACCTTCAATTACGGTCACAGCGTAACCGGGCACAAAACCGTCATCAAGCCAGCAGCCGTCAGTCCGGGTAATCCGGCCGCGCTCGATTACGACCAGGCTTCCATCTTCGCCCTCGATTACGCCGGGGCTAAAGGTAACCTCAAAGTCTAACAATAAAGCTTCGTTATAGACAAAGTGAATTTTGTCACCGCTAAAGATGGCTTCGTTAAAAAAGGTAACCTCCGGCAGGCCATCCAGGTGTTGGAATCCAACCGTAACCTCACTTCCGCTGCCGATATAGGCATGAACGGTGGGGTCTGAAATAGCCTTCGCTATCGAGCAGCCGGCTCCAACTGCACCAGCGGCATTCACTCCGATTACTTCCGCATTTAACTCGGGCCTGATCTCGGCCTGGACCGCGAGTTCATGTAAAACAATGATCCGGCTATTGTCACCAAGGTAAGCTTCAACTACAGGGGCCGCTTCAACCCGGGCCACATTGACAGTGCCGGCAAAAAGCAGTCCGCCGCTGACCGCATGAGATTCAACTGCTGCCCTTTCGTTTGACCCGGCATAAACAGTTAAGTTTTCCGCCCTGATATCGCTGTAAGCACCACTGTATGCCCTGGTCGTTTCGCTGCAGTTTACCAGGCCTACCGAGGCGCCCAGCGCCCCGGCCCCAGCAGCTACGTTGCCGATTTCCACATTAATGCTGTTATCATTAACGGCCCGAATGGTTAAATCTCCGCCTGTGTTTATGACAGTCCCGGTATCGCTGCTGAGCGCATCTTCCACAAAGGCAGATGTGATCCTGAGGCTTACATCGCGGTTGGGGTCAAGGGCATCATTGAACGTCGGCGAACTGCCGGCCTCAATGACGCCATGAACTTTGCTGCCGATGGCATCACCAGGCAGGCGGTTCTGGTTTCCGCCGTTTTCCTGATAATAAAGGAGGTTATTGGTAGAAAGGTCTCCATCTAGACCTTTTTCGGGGTTGCCGGTAAGCTGATCCAGGAGACTGTGGTCATATTCTTCACCATCAGGGCCTTCATCCTCCGGAATAGCTGTGAAATGGTGTAAATCGTCTGCACTGATTGGCGAGCCGATATTAATAATTGAAATGGCCCCGGAAAGGCCGACCAAACCGCCGCCAATAGACTCGATCTCTGTATCAACTTCTTTTACAGATAATGCTTCTATAGTGATATCGCCGCCTGCATAAACCTGGCTCCCGCCTCCAACCAGGGCCACGGTGCGGTTTAAAATGCTGATATAATCAAGAGAGGCTCCCACACCAACCAGGCCGACACCCAATGAGCCCAGCATTGTCTCCACCGTAGTCCGGTTATCCGCCTTAACCAAAACTGTTTGGCTGCTATCTCCATCAATGTAGGCAGTATCATTGATCTTAACCGCATCAAGATAAGCCTCGGTAGTGGTTTCAACCTGGGTCACGGAAACGGCCCCGGCTACACCGAGGTTCAATCCAGCGCTGCCAGTACCTACGAGAATTTCGATTTGATCCCTGGAACGGGCTAGAACCACCAGCGCTTCGGTGGTATTAACTTCGGAAGAATTGATCCAGGCCAGTGCGCTGTTCTCAAAGCTGCTGACAACAACCGAACCTCCGCAGCTGCCTGCAAGCGATAAGGCCAAGGCACCTGCCGCCACCCTGGTATCGAGATAGTGGCTGGAGAAAACCTTGATGCCGCTGTCGGAATATACTTCAGAGTTTGAAATATAAGCTTCAGTACTGTTATTCATATCGATTACAGAAACCACCCCGGCGAGGGAAACAAAACCGGAGACGGATACCCCGGCAAGAATGACAGTGCGATCGGTGATCTCTTCTCCGGCGGGCAAATCGGGCAAATCACCGGGTCCCGGATCATCATAAGGAACAAAGCGATTATAGGCGGCAACTTCTAGATCGTCCCCTGCAAAAACTTTTGCCGGAGTAACATTGTTTTCCTTTGCAGCTTCTGCTATATAGGCCCGGGTTTGATTCGAAATAATGGTTGTGTCCGCCGTTGCCCCGGCAGCGGCCACCCCGCCACCGGCCAGGCTGCCGGCGAAAACATTGATACTGGTATCCTGGCCGGCCCGGACAATTACCGACTGGCCCCTGTGATCTGCGCTGTTGATTTCAGAGCCTGCAATGTAAGCTTCTGTTACATTGTCAAGTAGGTTGACTGACACCTGACCGGCGGCAGCAAACGTACCAGCCAGGCCGGCCGCCCCGGAATAAACAACAATTTTTTCACTGTTGTGAGCGATGACAAAGAGGCCTCGTTTTTCCTCTTTCGAGGCAGCCGGGTTCCCGTCATCGTCCCACTGTTTTATCTTCATGGCCGGCCCGTCACCTATGGCCGAAACGCTGGCCAGCTCTATGTAAGCCTCAGTTGTATTAGAAATCATGTTTACTACTACCGCTGCGCCAATGCCAATCGCCCCGCTGCCGATGGAACCGCCGTAGCTGTTAACCCTGTTCAAGGATTCGGCCAAGACATAGACGTTGTGCGCCGCCTGCAGCTCAGAATTCTTTGTAAAAGCCCCGACCTCGTTTTCAACTATATTGATCGCTACTGTTCCCGAGCCGCCCAGCATTCCGCCGAAGGAACCACCGGCAGAGATAACAGAGATCATAGAGGCGGAATCGGCCCGGATTACGATGTTGCTGTTACTGACCACACCCCCGGTATCTAAAGCAGCATCCCTCTTACAGTCCTCTATGTAGGCTTTAATGGTATTGTTGATCTCATTATAGGCCGCCGCGCCCCCAATTCCTAGTCCACCGACGTAATTTACCTGTCCGGAAACAGCCTGGATTTCAGAGGTGTCCCGGGCTGCTATCCTGATACCTGGAGCATCTGCAGCTGAAACGGCCGCACCAGGGTTGCTGTCATTACCCGCAGCTACTTCGCAGTTCCTGATGAAAGCGGCAATGCTGTTATTAATCCAGTTCAGGGAAACAGAACCGGCAGCGCCAAAACCGCCTCCACCGGCAACCGCCGCTGAAACAGTTTCAATGCTCGAACCGCATTCTGCTTGGACCGTAACATCATTGCCCGCCGTGACCAGGGAATTAATGAGCGCCGCCTGGTAGAAGTTTTCAACATGATTAACCGCTACTGTCACGCCAACACCGACCCCGCCTCCGGCAATTGCGCCGGCAATAGACTGGATCGAGGTGAGCCGGTCCGGTCCTACCGGCTGATCTGTTTCAATAACATCATCTCCACCATCACCGCTGTCTACATCCGTGCTGAAAGCGGTAACCGGTTCAGGACACGGGTCTGCCTGCAGCGCACCCCTCGGGATGCTCTCCCTCGGCAAAGAAAGAGCAGAGATTCTTACATCATGCCCGGCCTCCACCGCAGAATTTTCAATCCCGGCTGTAACCGCCGTGTAAAGGTAGTTGACTGAAGCCGAACCCTGCACTGCCGCCACGCCAACAGCCATGCCGGCAGTAATATTGACAATTATGGAATCGTCGATCGCCTCCAGGATCACTGAACCGTCGCTGGAGGTGACTTCGCTGTCGATTATTTTCACCCGGATCCCGCTGCTGCCGGAAAAGAGCGGCTGGTCATATGAAAAGTCATCAAGGTCTTGTTCTTGTTCCGGGTCAGTATCTTCCGGCGATTGCGGGTTATCATGATCATAAAAATCGCCTTCACTGATATTTTCTGTGGGCAGGGGACCAATTTGATCGGTGTTATATGCCAGCGCATCACCGTCAATAGAACCGCTGCCAACAAAGACAACTCCAACCGCTCCGCCAACCCCACCGATGGGGGCCCCGGATACATTACCGGCAATAACACTGACGGCAGAGTAGTTGTAAGCCCTCAGTTCTATATCATTTTTTGCTTGAACCAGCCTGCTGCCATTAACAGATTCGCAGTCGGCAATGTAGGAAGCCAGGTCTGTATAGATCCAGTTTACCGAAACCGCCCCGGAGACCGCTGCTCCCTTACCAACGGCTACAGCTCCGGCGGCGCTGATGCTCTTGATAATACTGTCTGATCTGGCCACTATTTCAATTCCACCGTTAACTGAAACAACTTTTGCGTCATTGATATAGCTATGTGATACTCGCGCTTCACCTGAAGAACCGATGTTATTAACAGCCACGGATGCCCCAACCGAAGCCTTAACCGCTCCGCCAACAGCCCCGGATAGAGAAGCGATCTCGGAAGCCTCGCCGCTGTAAAGCTTCACCCCGGCATCAGCAATGACTGTTGAACCGTCAATACAGGCTTCTGCTCCGCCCCCGATGGAGTTGATCGATACCGAACCGTTGAGAGAGGCCAGGCCGCCTACCCCGCCGCCTCCCGATATTGAGGCGACACAAGCACTGGAAATTGATTCCAGGGTGGTAAAGGCAGGAGTAGTTACTGAAGAATTAATAATAATGCAAGCGCTTCCTGCCTTTACTTCCCTGGAATCAACTTCCAGAACCCTGGCATAAAGATCATTATAATCAAGATCATTATAGGCGAATGCCGCTCCGATACCGGCTTTGCCGGAGATATTAATTTGCCCCCCCACGGATTGAATGCCGGCAGTATCCCTGGCAGTAAGAGATACCCCTGGATAAAGACCGTTGATTATTGCTGTGGACTTGTTATTGGAGATGACATTGCTTTCGCTGATAAAACTAGATACATTGTTCCTGATGAAGTTAAGGCTAACCGATCCGGCCATGCTGAGCTTGCCGGATCCAACAAAGGCCGCTGAAGCGCTTTGAATTCCCGTATTCGATTCAGCATTGAGGATTACATTGCCGTGGTTGGCTTCGACCTTTGAATTATCAATCCCGGCATTAAATCTGCTTTCAATGTGATTAACTGCCAATGCCACACCAGCACCGGCTTTGCCCCCGCCTGCAACCGCCCCGGCCAGGGACTGAATACCCGTTAAATCGCGAGGGCCTTCGTTATCATAATCCTGGTCGTCAGGGTCCTGGCCGTCAAACCCAGTTGCCTCATCACTGCTGGATTTAACCTGTAGGGCCGACTGCGGGATCGTATTGCGCTCAAGGGAAAGGGCTTTTAGGCTGATATCTTCCCCGGCTTTAACGGTAGAATCATCTCTTATCAGTGCTAAAACATTGTTGAAGATGTAGTTTACGGATACCGAGCCCTGAAGCCCGAATTTGCCCCCGATAGCTACGCCCGCGCTAATGTTAAAAATAGCGCTGTTGGCAGTAGCGACAACCTCAATTGAGCCTTCGGTTGATTCCACTTCGGAGTTTTTGATATAAGCCAGGACATAGCTGTAATCAATATCCGGATCATCGTTATAATCATAGCTTCCCTGGTCGGGGTCTTCTTCATCAAGGTTGGAATTGGGATCCTGCATCTCATTAAAAGCTGCCTGCTCAAAATCATCAGTTTCTCCCAGGTCAAAGGCAGCATTCAGTTCGTCCTCTGACGCTTTCCCGATAATGTTAACTGCAACTGCCGCTCCCAAACCCGCTTTACCGGCAAACGCCATGTTGCCGGCAATAACGCTAATGGCTGAATTGTCGGTAGCAAGCACCTTCAGGTCGTCTCGCGACTGCACCAGGTAACGTTCGGGATCATTTTCACCTTTCCTGCAGTTAATAATTGCCGCCTCCACCTGGCTGTAAATCAGGTTGGTCGAAAGCGCCCCGTTGGCAGAAACTTTGCCGGAAGCGGCACCTGCTGCGGAGATGCTCTTGATCACTGCGTTGTTTTCTGCCTCAAGCACAAGCGGCCCTTCGGCAGCCATTACCCGGGAACTTTTAATAAAGCTGCCTACCAGGTTGGGATTGCCGAAAACTGGATCTCCGATGATATTTACTGCTACGGCAGCGCCGAAAGCGTTATCTTTCGCCCCCGCCAGCGCACCGGCCAGCGAAGATATCTCTGCGCTGTTCAAAGTTTTTACAAACACGCCACTGTCGGCTTTAACAGTAGAATTCTTAATATAAGCCTCGGTATCAAGGCTGATCGTGTTCACGCTAACTGAGCCAGCCAGCCCTGCTTTCTTAGCCCCGCCTACACCCGCTGAAACAGAAAAGATTTGCGCTTCATTTTTGGCTTCCAGCTCCACTTTGCCGGCGGTGTCAATTGTAGAAGCGCTAATGTAAGCTTTGATTAAACCGTTGATCTCGTTGTAGGCTACGGCTGCTCCTATGCCGACATTTTTAGCCGCCCCGATAGCCCCGGCCACAGCAAATATATCGGCGCTGTTGGTGGCAGAGAGCAGGACATCTCCGCTGCTTTTTTCAGTATATCGCGTTTCATGAAGACAGCTTTCCACCGCGGCCTCAATGATATTGACAGCCACTGTTCCCGATGCACCAAGTTTTTCTTTTCCGCCCCCCCCTGAAGCGGCCACAGCAAATATAACACTGCTGTTCTCGGACTTGGTGGTCAGGGCTCCCGGATTAAAAACCGGAGTGTTCTTGATTTTTGCCACTACTGAGGAATCAATTTCATTATAGGCGACAGAAGCGCCAACTCCAGCTTTACCGCCAAAACCAACTGCACCGGCTACAACCAGGATAAAGTTGTCTTCTCCTGCATGAAGCTCTGTATTGTCTTCCACATCTACTTTAATATCATAAAGCAGGGCTTGTGTGTTACTATCGATTATATTTACCGAAACCGAGCCGGCCACAGCAATGCCACTTTTAGCCGGTGCCCCTGCCCCACCGGCGCTGAAAGCCCAAATATTTCCTTTCCTGTCAGCCTTGACCCTCAGATCCCCTGTTTCAATGGTCGCGTTTTTAATCCGGGCTGTGGTTTCACCATGCAAGTTATTCTGGCTGTAAGAACCGGCAATACCTACTTCAGTTCCACCGGTTTTAACAGCAGTAACAACGCCCGATACCGAAATTATCCCGGTGACATTGACAGCATCGACCTTAATTCCCAATACTGCTTTAATATCCCCGTAATCATTAATAAAGGCGATTACAACATCATTAACGTTATTGATCGAAACGTCACCCGATACACCCAGCCCGAAAGAACCTCCATCGTCATCGCCACCGGTATCGCCCGATTCGGGAGCCGATGCAGTCAGCGATTTAGTATCTTTTGACTTATCGGGAGGACTGTTGTCATCCCCTGCGCTCTCCGATACACTCACACCAGCCAGGGAAAAAGTATAAATGGCGCCGTCAGCCTTTGCATTGACGTTAATATTGCCGCTGACATCAATATCGGAAGGGTTGGCACCGTTAGCGAGTTCCCCGACCGGTCCAATCCCGGCATATACTTGGCGGTTAATGGTGTTCAGCGATATCGAGGCACCGATGCCGGCGCTTTCACCCTTGATCAGATTGCCTACTATATTAATATGAAAAGCTTTATCGTCTGCTGAAATCTCGAGACCGCCACCACCGATATTCACCCCATTGCCAACCAGGGCCCCGGTGACGCTGTCCTGTCTGTTCAGGGTAAAGCTGGCTCCGAGCGCTACTTTTTCCGCCTCGCCGCCGGCCTGGGCAAACGTGAAGTTTTCTGTTTTGGATAGGGCGCTGACGCTTACCCTTCCCCCTGGACCGCTTTGGATCTCTGCATTGTCTTTCACCAGGGCTTCAGAGCAGTTATCGATAAATATGAGCATTACCGCCCCGCCAAAACCGGCCTTGTCGCTTTCTGTGCCAATCGGGCTGGGCATACTCAGATCATCATCTTCATCAACAAAAAGATCAAAATCAAACAGCCCGGCAATGTTGACCATCTGCACGAGGATTTCTGACTCTACGGTGACAGATTGATTGTCTGATTGATACTTCTCTTCTTCGCCCTGGTTAATCTCAGCCCCGGTTCCAATAACGGCCCGGGCAGTGTTGGTCAGGTCGATATAGCTTACCGCCCCGGCCAGACCTACTTTTTTCGCTGCCCCGGTGCTGCGCACCCAGCTGTTGACCATTTCTCCGACCAGGTTCAGCCTGTCCGCTATCACGTCTTCGATGGCACCCTTGATGTGATCGAGAGAGTCAAAAGAAATCAAGTCTTCATAATCTATATCGACGAGATTGTCGAAAAAATCATTAAGGTAAGCCGTTACATCGATAAGCTCGCCCTCAACATCACGGGGCTCTTTAAGGTAAGGATAGCGCACTTCCGCCCTGACCAGGGTTTTACCGGCCGCATCGGCCCGGGCTCCGTCTTTTACTTCAGCCAGGGCGCTGTTTTCCAGCACCACCACACCGACAGCCAGGGTGGTGGAAACGTAAGAGGCATCCTCGCCTTCCTCTGCTTCCGAGGCATCCTCGTCTTCCTCTGCTTCTGTCGAACTTTCCACGTTTATTTTGAACTGTTCGACCAGGACGGCCTTAATTAATAAATCAGCCTCTGACTGGAGAGTGCTGTTTTCAAGAACCAGCGCCTCAACTGTGTTGGCAGCCTCCATGTAAGCGGCCGCCCCGGCCGCTGAAAAATAGTCGTTTAGGCCAAAGCCGCTCTTTTCTGCGTCATCATCTCTATTGGCTGAATCTTCATCGGTCTTTTCCTTGGGCATCTTTATGATAAAATTCATGAGCAAATCCAGCTGCTCCGAACCGAAGTCTGATAACAGTTCATCTGTTATAATACTGTCATCCTCATCATCCCTATCGGAAGAAGCTTCGGCCGTATCCTCGCTTAAAAGGCGGGCCAAGATGCCGATTCCGGAAACAAGCTCATCGCTATCGCCGGGAGGCACTTCTGCACCGGCTGCAGTTAGCGCTGCGTCTACTACCGCCCGCACCTCGCTGTCTTTAAAACTTAAGGCAACGGCCACACCGAAAACCCCGTCGTCGCCATAAATGCCGGCTTCGGCGGTGGCAGAATTTTTACTTTCACCAAAAGCCTGGATATTGATGTTTCCGCCCGCGTCAATATTTGTGCCGGAGCCGATATCTATTGTAGATTTAAGAACTGTTTCGGCCAGGGCAAAAGCAACCGAGGCAAATTCGGGGTCGGGAATAATTGATTCGTTGTCCCTGGTCATTGCTTCAACAGAGGCAGTAGATTTAGCATCCGTCTTAATTAAAACATTTTTACCTGCTTCCAGTTTTGCTCCCCTAACCTCTATCCCGGCTGAGGCATCGGCCCTGCTGTAACCGGCGCTCAAAGCGGTGCTGTCGCTTTCGAGGGTGGCGTCGGCCTCTGCCTCTGCGCTTAGAAAAATATCATTCTCTGTTATTATCTGGGTATTTTGGGCAATAGCTATACCTGCAAGGGCCTCTTTTTGGATATCAACAACAGCAAGCCAATCAAATCCTATCCTATCTTTAAACTCTTTAATGGCAGCGTCTCTAAAACCAAGCTTATCTTCTTCAATCAGGACCAGGGCATGGGCAATGGCGCTGATGGTAACATTATCTCCCGTAATTTTAACATCTTCCTTAATGTCGACCAGGGCAACTGCTTCGTTGGCAAAGGCATTTTTGCCCGCTTCAGCGATGATAGTGACATCTTCGTTAATCCCGGTTATGGAAGCTCCTGTTCCAATGGTTATTATTGATTCCACTTTGCCTTCTGGATCAACCGCGCCCCTGGCAAGCATGGAAATGTTGCCACCGCTTAGCGAAGCGCCTTCCGCTACCGTTATCGAAAAAGCTTTTAGCTCCAGGTCCCCTAAATCGTCATGGCTGCCTTCGATACGATAGTGAGCATCCGGCAGGTAGCTGATATGGGCCAGCGACCCGGCAGCTTCAGCAATAAAGGGATCGGC
>PUMD01000123.1 GCA_003551215.1 Clostridia bacterium
CTTACGGTTGGAGTAGTAACAAAGCCCTTTTCTTTCGAAGGGCAGCGTCGTATGCGGCAGGCAGAAGACGGCATAGAGAATCTGCGTGATAGCATAGATACCCTTATAACTATTCCCAATGACCGACTTCTGAAGGTTGTTGAAAAGAAGACTTCAATAGTTGATGCTTTCAGCATAGCTGACGATGTTCTCCGGCAGGGAGTACAGGGCATATCGGATCTTATAGCTGTTCCCGGGCTCATAAATCTTGATTTCGCTGATGTCAGAACTATTATGATGGAAACCGGTACAGCCCTGATGGGTATAGGTACTGCATCGGGAGATAATCGGTCTGCTGAGGCGGCACGCAACGCCATATCAAGTCCTCTGCTGGAGACTTCCATTGAAGGGGCCAAGGGGGTTCTGTTGAACATCACTGGAGATCCGAGCATGGGACTGCTTGAGGTGAACGAGGCAGCTGAACTTATCCGTGAAGTGGCCGAACGTGATGCGCACATAATTTTTGGAGCTGCGATTGATGAAGATATGGAGGATAATCTTCGAGTGACTGTGATTGCAACTGGTTTCGGCAAGAAACCGAAAAAAGCGGAGGAAGACCTCGACGAGCTGACTATAAAGCCTTTCACTACAGACGATGATGATCTTGATATCCCCGCCTTTTTGCGTCGCCGCAGCATCCGGGACGGATAGTCCAGGGTCAAAAGAACCGATTATGTGTTACCATGGCCGGAGACTCCCGCAATCGGGAGATTTCCGGCTTTGGTGTGTGCCTCGCAAGCGCATAACCAGCGTTAGTCTCCCACTCGCGCTGTTTGTGTCGTTCGGTGTGTGATGCCAACAATGGCAGGGTGTGGTCCACCGCGAGGTGGAATCCGGAGAGCCTGAGGCGGGCAACCAGCCGCCGCGGCGACCCGCCGCTGAAGCAGGTAAGTCCACTACCTCCAAGGGGCAAAGGTGGTTCGTGGGTGCTGCAGAAGACCCACTAACGCATCCGGCCCTGAAAGCTCATCACTGAAAGGACCAGGGCCTGATCGACTTGGCAGCGGCGTATCGAGCATACCGTTGGGGTTGCCGACCGCCTCCGGTGAAACCACCTATCCGGCGTTGCGAGGGTATGGCCGGGGAATCCTGCCCCATTCCCTGGGTATTTGTCCCACCGCCGACCCTTGCAGTGGCCTCCGATGGTCACCTGCAGCCCGAGACGTTAACCTTTCGTAATGCCGGTCCACAGTGTCCTGCTGCAACTGTATACCCCGGAACTCGACGTCTTTCTCTGGCCAGCATCGACACGGGGTGACAATGTTTTTTTGCTCCTGGTCATATAATGAAGTCGTTGCTACTAAGGATATTACAGGTATCCCCGGGTGGGTGGCCATGCCTCCCATCAAGGGGTCATAGCGGTCCTTGGGGGGAATCGTGCCTGAGATATTCGCGGATGTCTACCTCATCACCAATCTCATGCTCAATTATGCCCTGCTGTACGCCACTGCGGTTGCTGCGGCAAAAGAGACAACCGTACTCAAACTGATTCAGGCAGCCGGGCTGGGAGCAATCTACTCTTTGGGCTATCTGTTGTTTTCGGGGACTGTATTGTTCAGCCTTCCTGCTGTAGCACTGGTGGCGGTCGCGATGGTGAGCATTGCATTCAGACCGTTGGATGTACCCGAAGACTTAGTAGTGTTGTTTCCTTTTTCGGGACTGGTGCTGGCTGGAGGTGGGACGGGTCTAGTTATGTTGCAGTATATCTCAGCCCCGGGTCAGCTTTATGTGCCGTATGTGCGGGCACGAATTGGCTATCCACTGGTGGTTGGAGCGGCCATCGTACTGATGGGGTGGGCAGTCAACCACTACTGGAATCGTCGGGTGTATTCCTCACGCCTGCTTGTACATCTGCAGCTGTGGATGAACGGCAGCAGTGCTAGCTGCCGTGCGCTTGTGGACACTGGCAACCGGCTTGTTGACCCAATAACCGGTGATCCGGTAATCGTCATCGAGCATGAAGCGATCCGCGATATTCTCCCCGACGGATGTATGCAGTTTCTTCATGGTGGTCGGAGACCGGAGGATGATGCCCAGCTGGGTGAAGCGGGCTTCAGGCTGGTGCCTTTCGAATCCGTCGACCGCGGAAGAGGGGTTATGCCTGGCTTTCGCCCCGACCGGATATCACTCGGCGGACATGGGGTAGGAAGGGCGGTGGTATGCGTAACAAGCCAACGTCTTAGCAGCGGCGGTCAATATCAGGCACTGGTCCCTCCGCGGGTTGGACACAAGGGGAGAGGAGCTGATCTAGATGGACGAATTTCTTGAACTGGTCATGAGAAGGCTACATCGGGTTTTCAACAAGCTGCGGCATGCTGCAGCCAGCAAGATTCACTACATCTCCAGCGGAACTACTCTTCCCCCTCCGCTGGAAGATGAGGAAGAAAAGGCACTGATGCAGAAGCTGCGAGAGGGAGATGAAAGCGTCAGGCAGACACTAATAGAGCGAAATCTCCGGCTGGTAGTTTACATTGCGCGAAAATTTGATAACTCGGGGGTCAATATTGAGGATTTGGTCAGCATAGGCAGCATCGGACTAATAAAAGCAGTGAATACTTTTGACCCCAACCGGGGAATCAAGCTGGCCACCTACGCATCTAAATGCATTCAGAACGAAATCCTGATGTTCCTCAGGAGAGCAAGCAAGCGGAAATCTGAAATATCTCTTGATGAACCGCTCAATGTGGATTGGGACGGAAATGAACTCCTGCTGTCGGACATACTGGGTACCGATGCTGACCTGATCTACCGGAAGATTGAGGGAAAGGTGGACCGGAGATTGCTGCGGGAGGCGCTCAAGAATCTGGAAAAAAGAGAACGACGCATAGTCAAACTCCGCTTTGGCCTGGATGATGGTATCGAGCGAACGCAGAAACAGGTCGCCGATTCCTTGGGAATATCGCAATCATATATCTCACGTTTGGAAAAACGTATTATCAGACGCCTGCGTGACGACATAGTGAGTGTTCAGTGATAACACCCTCAGACCGCTGAGCCGGTGATAGCAGGCCAAACCGGTTCAGCGGATTTCCTTTTTTGCTCGCTTTCCCCTGCCCATCCACTTACCTTCACTGCTGGCAGTCCTCATCTGGAAGATACCGGGAAGCCAAGAACTGAGGGTTGTTACGTGCTGACCCATCAGCTTGCAACCTCCCCACAGCTGCCCTTTGCAGGCTATACATGTAAAAGGCCGCACGACCCTGCTGCGCTGTCTTGTATCTTCACTGCATGAATAGCTTTGCGATTGATGGGTATGGTAAAGATGTAAACGGCGTGGCGTTCTCTTACATTGCATCCTTCATTTGTAACCTCAACCCCCAAAACCCTGGCAATGACGTAAGGTATCATATGGCAGTTTATGTGTATAAAATTCGTCCCACTCGACCATACTCCTAGCGAGCGGGGGAGAAGTAACGGAAAGATGCCCCCAGAGCGTCTTACAAAACCGGACCATGAGGGGGAATGAGCTGTGGGGCGAAAGGTAGAGATTGCAGGAGTAAATACATCAGAGCTTCCGGTGCTGGAAAATGACACGATGCGTAAGCTCTTTCGAAGGATTCGCGATGAGGGAGATCAAGAGGCGAGGCAGGAGTTGATACAGGGTAATCTCCGCCTGGTCCTGAGCGTCATCCAGCGCTTTAATAATCGGGGAGAGCCGGTAGATGATCTCTTTCAGGTAGGCTGCGTTGGGCTGATGAAGGCCATTGATAATTTTGATCTGAGCAAGGGAGTTCGGTTTTCAACCTACGCTGTCCCGATGATCGTCGGAGAGATCAGACGGTACCTTCGGGATAACAATCCGATTCGCGTCAGTCGTTCGCTGCGTGACACGGCCTACAAGGCTCTTCAGATGAAAGACACACTAACTCACAAAAAATCCGAAGAACCAACACTCGAGGAAATCGCCGACCGTCTTGACATGGATGTTGAGGAGATCGTCAGGGCGCTGGATGCCATCCAGGATCCCATATCCCTGTTTGAGCCAGTCTATCAGGACGGGGGCGATCCAATCTATGTCATGGATCAGGTAAGCGATGACAAGCAGGAGACTGGCAAATGGATGAACGGCATAGCCGTCCGGCAGGCGCTGCAGAAGATCGAACCACGGAAGAGAAAAATATTGAATTTGCGCTTCTTTGGCGGCAAAACTCAGATGGAGGTAGCCGACGAAATCGGTATATCTCAGGCTCAGGTGTCCCGGTTGGAGCAGGCGGCCCTGAAGAAAATGCGGAAATACATATGATTGTCACGAACTTGCCGCGGAAAAAACTCCTTCTCAGCCTGTGGGTGGCCGTTGTTGTACTGGCGATCTTTGCTGCATTACCCACTGAGGCGAAAGCAGGCGACTGTGAGGATGAGGTGCAGCCGGAAGAAATAATCCGCCTGCGGGTGGTTCCTCACACGGATGACCCCGCCCAGCAGCAGCTGAAGATGGATCTGGCTGCGAAGACGCTTTCTCTGCTTGGGTCCAGACTGCAGGAGATAGACTGTGCGGAAGAGGCCAAAGAGGAAGTGTCCGGCTGGCTCGATGAACTTCGTGCACGGCTGAATTGCTACCATTCGGACCGCGACTGCACCCGCAGGCTGCAGGTGACTTTCTCTGAGCAATATGTGCCAAAGACATATTACGGTGACCTTCGCCTTCCGGCAGGTATATATCCTACCGTTGAGATAACCGTGGGGGAGGCAGAGGGAGAGAACTGGTGGTGTGTGCTGTATCCTTCGCTATGTCTTCACCCAGTCGACAGAGATGAAGACGGCGTAGTGATAACGCTTGGCACAGGAAAAAGAGGAAAAGGACAGTGGAAGATCCGTTGGGCGGCGGTAGAGTTTGTTCAGAGGTTGCTTGAGCCAAAACAGCTGCATCTTACTGGAAAACCGCATAAACTGTTCGACCGCGGACAGACCCCGCAGGTTCGCGTCGGCGAAAGCTTTCAGGTTAAACCCAGCCGCCTTTACGAGTAGAATCTTCAGTTATCATCTGCCCCCCTGGCCTTGGCCATCTCAAAATTTTACGCCTCATTTTAACCTGATTTTCATGTACCTTTCTTTTTTGCATAGCTTGTATTATGCACCGGGATGTATTTTATTGTCTGCCCGGACTGAGATACTTCAGCGGCTGGTCTGGTCGAGTCGACGTGCTCTTTTTGTCCCGGGACAGCCGGACAGGTGCTTTGCAAACGGGGGACCCCATATGTGGTGCGCTGACGACGGGCCAATGTCGCTGAGCTCAAGGTGTATGGCTGAGGGTACTACGTCGGAGACAGGGCAAACTCAACCGCGCAAAAAGTAGCATCAGACCACACATAAAAGGAAAGAATGTACAGCTGTGAGGCAGAGCTGGTGCGAGGGGTGGTAGGGTGATCCGTATCTCAGAAATGGCCAACCTGGATGTCATTAATCTCGCCGATGGAAGCATAATGGGCCTGATTGACGATCTGGAAATCGATCTGAAAAGCGGCAAAGTCACGGGTGTCATAATACCGTATGACCATGGGTTTTGGAGCTTTATATCAGGTGGCTCGGAGCATGTTGTGCCGTGGAAAAATATCGTGAAAATAGGGGACGATGTGATACTGGTAGATTGTAAGGAGGGAGGTAAAGCGGGTGTGAAACGAGAATGACGAAAAGGGGCATCAATTGCTAATACCGCGAGAGGGGAATGTGTCACTTTGATAAAATGGGTGCGAGCCACCGGGCGTGTTCCGTTTTGCAGTGATGTCTTGGACTATTGGGTTCTTTCCGGGCTGCAGGAGCAGGGTTTCTTTGCTGCCTTTACTACCAGATTTGGTGGGGTGAGCACGGGGCCTTACAGTGAGCTGAATCTTGGTCTTGGCACAGGAGAACCTTCCAAACGAGTCCGGCAAAACCGCAAAAGATTGCTGCAGACCTTACCTTCCGGTGTGCCTGAGCGGATTCAGATCCTACAACAGGTTCATTCCAGCGATGTTGTGGTGCTAGACGGAGTCACCGGAACCCAGGTCCAGGCAGGCTGGTGGTGTGGTCCGGAGGCCGATGGTCACACAACTGTCAGGGATGACATCTGCATGGGACTGCTTTTTGCGGACTGCTTGCCCATCTATATTATTGATACACGATCCGGAGCAATCGGGCTCGCTCACGGCGGCTGGAGAGGACTGACCGGCGGGATAATCAGCAGTTTGCTAGGCTGCATGAAACGGCACTGGAGAACCAGGCTGCGGGACTGTGTGGTTGCCCTGGGTCCGTCCATTGAACGCAGTGCCTATCAGGTGGACAGGCCGGTGCTTGCTGCAGTAAAGGAATGGATTCCCTGGTGGAGAGAGGTCACCTACCCTTCTGCTCGCGGGCGCGCTTTGCTAGATCTCGATGAGGCTGCCGCTGCTCAGCTGAGGTGTCTTGGAGTGGATGGGAACTCGATCTATATGCACCCGCATGGCACTTACTACTGTGATGATTTCTACTCGCATCGGCGTGACGGTTCGCAGACCGGCAGGGCTATGGCCATTATTTCCCGCTGCCATTAGGGTGCTGCAGCGGTCTTGCTGTAGCGTGGTTTTGGTCTGACTGGACCTTCGATGGTCAGCAGCCGACTGCTGCCCTGCCGTGGCGACTTTCATTCGGCGGAAAATACCGTGGTGGCGGAACATAAAGGAACAGCCCGGGATTTTCTCGAAGTAGGTTGAACCGGCCAAGAACAAAACACCGTGGCTATCACCTGTGGGGAGGTGCGTGGCGGTATGGCACGCAGGAGAACTCCTCGGACAAGCTTGCTGTATCGGGCCAGCCGGATATTTGTGTTGCTTGTGGGGCTGGGTCTTGTCCTTTTCTTGCTGCGTTTGCCCCTGTGTAGATTGCTGGTAGATGCAGAGGTACCTCAGGAAAAAGACTATCATTTCGAAGTTACTGCTGATGGCTTCAGTCTGTACCGAGAAACTGTTCTGGTCGCGCCCTTGAGCGGAAGGATCGAGCCCCAGGTACAGCATGGTGAGTTGGTCCCGCGCGGAACAAAGATTGCCCACCTGGTCGATGCTGAAGCCTCAGAGGCGTATGAGGAGAGGTTTGAGAAGGTAGCGAACCAGCTTTTGGCCTGGCGGGAAGATTACCTGGAGAAACTGCAGCAAAGGACCACAGTTGCAAGCAGCAGCGCAGATGCGACCCTCGATGCGCTACTGCAGCTTAAGTACAGCTCAGCCTCAGCGGGAGACAGGTCTGACGCCTGGGGGGAGTTTGTCGAAAGCGCTTCACATTTCACTGCTTCAAGGCGACAGGCGCAGGAACTCTTGCGGGGATGGCAGTATCACTGTCAGAATCTTCTCAATCTTTGCGAACTCCTCACCGGGGCAGAAGGTGAAATGGTCGCCGTGGAGCCGGGAATTGTCCTGCTGGGTTCTGATGGACTCGAGTCTGTCCTCGATTGGGAGATGGACCTGGACCGACGCGGGGTTGCCCGGCTCGACAGCATGTCCGCCAGGGACAATGCTGCAGCATTTGCGGACGGAGAGTGGAATGTAACCGCCGGTGAACCCGTAGCCAGGATCGCACAGCCGGATCAACTGCACGCGGTGCTTTTGATGCCGTGCAGGGAAGGTTCGCCTCTCAATCGCGGAGACAAGGTGAACATTTATATCGAGGAGATCGATGAGGAAGTGGAGGCTGAGATCCTCACTATTGGTTCCTGTCATGACGATTCGTTGGCGGTTAGAGTATCTGTCGGGCAGGCGTTGCCTGAATTTTACACCCGGCGCAGCTGGCGGGCAGTGGTGCGTAGAACGGTGGGGCGGGGTCATGTCATATCCAAATCGCAGCTGGTTGAGCGAGATGGTTCTTTCGGTGTCTATCTGTGGGTTGATGATAGGCCCAAGTGGGCCCCGGTTGAAGTCTGGGTCTCCGACGGGGACCTCGCAGTCGTCAGTGGCATACCCAGGGGGGTGGCAGTGGTGGTTAACCCCGGGGTGATCATTTCATTTTTCCTTGGTTAGTGATAGGTTATTGCTGAAGGTATCGGAGTATTTTGAAGTCTCGGAGATTCTGTGTAATGAAGACAGAAGCTGTATGGCGGTTCCGGGCGGATGTTGACCTAGGGAAGGAAGATCCGTTTGAGTACCAAAGGCGAATATCTGCGTAACAACTCCGACATAGTCGGACGTTTTGAAGATGTGGAGGATCGCATCCGGCGGGCATGCAAACGCAGCGGCAGAGATCCTTCCGGGGTCAAGATAGTGGCCATCAGTAAGGGCCAATCACCGGTGAAGATCAGTCAGGCAGTCTCGGAGGGCATTGCTGTCCTCGGGGAGAGCAAGCCGCAGGAGTTCCGCGAGAAAGCCAGCCTGCTTGCTGATTACCATGATATTACCTGGCATTTCGTAGGACATCTGCAGGAGAACAAGGTTCGTCTGGTGGTAGGTCATTGCTCCTTGATACATTCTGTTGCCAGCCTGTCGCTGGCAGAGGCGATTTCGGAGCGCAGCTGCCAGATGAACATACGGACTCCAGTGCTTATTCAGGTGAACATAAGCGGTGAAAAGGACAAGCACGGTGTCGAGCCTCGCCGAGCAGGTGATCTGGTGAGTAATGCCAGTGACCTGGCAGGCATAAGCGTCGGTGGGTTGATGACCATGGCTCCTCATGTGCCTAATCCCGAATCAGTTCGACCGATCTTCAGACAGCTGTCCCAATTAGCCGAGGATATAGACAAAGAAGTATCGGGCTGTTCGCTCGAGGAGCTGTCCATGGGCATGACTAACGATTTTGAAGTAGCTGTTGAGGAGGGTGCCACACTGGTCAGGGTTGGACAGGCGATCTTCGGCCCAAGAGATCAGTGAAGCAGGGTAGTACGGGGAGGGATAGAATGTCCAGTCTATGGGATAAGCTTTCCGGGATGCTCGGCTGGATTCCAGTCGAGGACAATTACGAGGATTATGACGAATACGAAGAGCCGGCGGAAACCTATGGAAATTCTGCAGGGGAGGACGTGGAGCGGTCGTGGAGCAAAAGGTCTGAGCCATCCTCAGCTGCACGCGGGACTGCACCGCATTCTGAGCCCCGGGTAGTCAAACTTGCCGGCGGAGGGGCAGGGGAACGGACAATGCGTGTGGCTATAGCTGAGCCTCAGGGGTTTGGTGATGTACAGGAAGTGGCCGAACAGCTCAAAAAGAGGATAGGAGTAGTGGTCAATGTTGAGGCCCTCGATAGGGAAGTGGCCAGGAGGGGCATAGACTTCCTCAGCGGTACCGTGTACGCGCTTGACGGCGAGATGCAGAAAGTCAGCGCCGGTGTGGTCATGTTTGTGCCGCGTGACATGAGAATTGACCGTATGGTGGAGAACGTTGAGCGGGCCGGGAGTAAGAGCCCTTCCAACGAGGAAGGTCTTCGCTCATGACTCTTACACATGTTGTGGTCACCAGTCTAGACCGGGTTTTACATATTGTCGTCTGGCTGGTCATAATCAGAGCCATTCTGTCCTGGATAAGACCGAGCCCGGATGGGCCGGGAGGGCAGACTGTTATGCAGCTGGCAAGAGTCCTTCATCAGGTCACCGAGCCGCTTTTGGCTCCCATTCGCAGTGTTATGCCCGGTACGGGAGCGGGATTGGATCTCTCCCCGCTATTACTTTTGTTTCTGCTGCAATTTTTACGTCAGCTACTCTGGGGCCTGGTCAGATAGAAAGGGGTTTGCAGCCTGTGTCACTTACTCCGCTTGATATTCACAACAAGGAATTTGGAAAGTCATTTCGCGGTTATGATCCGGTCGAAGTGGATGAGTTCCTGGACGAAATAATACGTGAATTTGATGATCTGTTGGGAGAAAACGAAGCACTGCAGGAGCAGGCAGAACAGCTGCGATCCCGGCTTGAGCAATACCGTAAGACCGAGGATACGCTGCAGAGCACGCTTGTCGTTGCACAGGAAACGGCCGAAGAAGTGCGCAAGAACGCCCGTAAGGAAGCTCAGATGATAGTGACCGAAGCCAACGCAGAAGCCCGACGCACCCGGGCTGAGGCAGAGGAATATGTAAAGAAGATGAAGGGGGAGGCAGAACACATCAGGCGTCAGGTTCTGGAGTATCTGGCTCGAGCAAAGGCCAACCTGGTGACCCAGGAGGAAATACTCGAGGAAGCCCAGTCGGAAATGGCCCAGATGAAGATGGACCTGCCCTCCGATTTTTCTACTGATGACAGCAGTGAGACCGGTGAATAATGAAACGCCCGGCAGTGCTGGCGAAAAGGTGGTCGGCGTCATCGGCGGCATGGGACCCGAAGCTACTGCTGATTTGTTCCTGAAGGTGGTGCAGGAAACAGACGCAGATTCAGACCAGCAGCACCTGGATGTGGTGATAGTCAGCGATCCGAGTGTACCAGACCGCAGTGCTGCCTTGGCAGGTGTCGGCGAAGATCCCCTTCCAGTGATAGTTCGCACCGCCCGCAGGTGCATTATGGCGGGGGCCGATTTTTTGATCATGCCGTGCAACACTGCTCACTATTTTTACCGCGATCTTTGCGACAGGGTTGAAGTGCCAGTTCTGCACATGATGGATGAGGTGGCGAAATATCTTCTCCGGGAGCATCCGGCAGTTCAGACAGTCGGCCTCATGGCCACCGATGGGACGGTGAGTTCTGGTCTGTATCAGGATGCTTTCGCAACCCGCGATCTGACGGTCCTGGTTCCCAAAGAATCTGATCAGAAGACAGTCATGGATGGCATTTACGGCGAGGCTGGCGTGAAGGCCGGTTGCTCGGAGCAGGCGGGTGAACGCTTTAGAGAGGTGGCCCTGGAGCTTATCGAACGCGGTGCCGAGGTCATCATTGCCGGCTGCACCGAAATTCCACTGGCGCTGAAGCAATCGGATCTTTGTGGAGCTTTGTTGGTTGATCCAACGAGAATCCTGGCGCGTGCTGCGGTCGATTATGCCCGGGAAATTAGCTGAGGGAGGCAACAAAAGTGGGTAAGGGTACAAAAATACTGTATGGTGGGTTGGTTTACCGCAATGAAGAGGTGTCGCCTGAGGCGATCTGTGTACGGGGTGACCGGATAGTGGGTGTTGGAGAGCGTAGCGCACTTCGCAGCGCATTGTCCGGGACTGTCGAGGAAATAGATATGGAGGGAGCCTGTATACTTCCAGGCTTCGTCGAGGGGCACTGTCACATGCTCAGTCTTGGCCAGCATTTGCAGTCGCTGAGTTTGCATGATTGCGGCAGCATAACCCAGCTGAAAAAGCAGGTGCGTGAGGCAGCGGTCAGTCTGCCGGAAGATGCCTGGATACTGGGCAGGGGTTGGGATCAGGATTACTTTGCTGAGCGGCGCTATCCGACCCGTTATGATCTCGATGAGGTGTCAGATGGTCGTCCGGTTTTTCTGCGCAGGGCCTGTGGTCACGCAGCTGTTGCCAATTCTGCTGCCCTGCGGAAAGCCGCAGTGACGGCCGACACTCCTGACCCAAACGGTGGTTTGATAGAGCGAGACGAAGAGGGCAGACCTTCCGGGGTGCTGCACGAAAAAGCGATGGGTCTCATACAGGAGATCATTCCTCAACCGTCTGACCGCAGGCGCCGGGATTTTCTCCGTGCTGCTGTAGATGAATGCTTCAAACACGGAATTACTTCAGCCCACAGCAATGACCACGCAGACACTTTTGCCTCGCTGCTGGAGCTTTACCGGTCGGTGTGCGGATCCGATAGTCGCCGTTTCCGCGCTTATCTGGATATACCGGTCGGGCTGATGGACGATGTGCGGCAGCACGGCTGGGCCACCGGTTCTGGTGACAAGTGGGTGAGGCTGGGAGCGATCAAACTTTTTGCCGACGGCTCGCTGGGTGCTCGTTCGGCCGCTCTTTCGCGGTCATATGCCGACGACCCTGACAGCCGCGGAATTATGGTTACGCAACCAGAGAAGCTGGCAGCAGAGGTTCAACGGGCGCATCGCAGCGGCCTGCAGGTGGCCATTCACGTTATTGGAGATAGGGCTCTCGACTCTGCCCTTGACGCCATCGGGGCAGCATCGCGCACCACGCCCCGACCCCCACTGCGTCACAGACTGGTGCACTGCCAGATAACCCGCCCCGAGCAGTTTGAAAGGCTGGCGGCCAGCGGGTGCGTTGCAGCCATTCAACCCAAATTCGTGACTACCGATCAGCGGTGGGTAAATCAGCGGGTGGGAGATGAACTGGCTGAGACAAGCTATGCCTGGCGGACAATGCTGAATGAGGGTATTCCGTGTGCTGGGGGTTCGGATGCTCCGGTAGAGCCGGTTCCTGCATTGCTGGGGATCTGGGCTGCTGTATGTCGGACAGATATGCAGGGTAGTCCTGAGGGTGGATGGCTGCCACAAGAGAAACTGTCAGTGCTGCAGGCCATTGACCTGTTCACTGCAGGAGGGGCCTACGCGGAGTTTTCAGAAGAGGAGAAGGGACAGATAAGGACAGGGGCATTTGCCGACTTTGCCTGCGTTGATCGGGATCTGACCTCCATCCCGCCCGAAGAGATCAGGGAGGTCGAGGTGGTCGAAACGTGGGTTGGTGGCGTGCCCGTATATACTGCTCGATAGTTCGCAACTGAATCGTCCATCTATGGGGGAAGAAAATGAAGTGCAGACGTTTGGAAGCTGACGAGTGGGACGAATTTGATCATATGGTTGATTCATCGCAGTGGGGAGCTGTACTGCAGACGTCCGCCTGGGGCAAGCTAAAGCATCATACCGGCTGGGAGCCGCAGATTTTTGTCGTAACAGATGACGATCAGATTCTGGCGGGTGCAATGGTCCTGCTCCGCGAGATGCCTGGTATTGCAGCACCGATCATGTATTCGCCGCGGGGACCAGTAGCGGACCCAGAAGCAGCCTCCCCCCTTAAATCACTGACAGACGGTGTCCGTGAGTTTGGTGAAGAGCGGGGCGCGGTCCTGTGGAAAGTAGACCCGGCCTGGGAGGTATCAGAAGCAGGGGAAACCGGCGGACACGGTGCTCTGTCTGCGCTGGGTTTTCGCCGCCAGCCGACAGGTGATGACTTTGGGGGGGTGCAGCCCAGATTTGTTATGCGGATGCCCGTCGCGGGGCGGTCTCGTGATGACATTCTTATGGACATGCACAGCAAGACGCGCTATAACATACGCCTTGCTAAAAGACGTGGCGTGGAAGTGATCGAGGGTACGACATTAGAGGACGTCGACACCTTCTACCGCCTGCTGGAGATCACCTCAGAGAGAAACGATTTCGGAGTTCGCGGCCAACCCTATTTTGAGAATCTTTACCAGGAGGTAATTTCATCCGGCTGGGGAAAATTGTTTCTGGCCCGCTATGAGGATGAAATGATCGCCGGAACCATCGGGTTGCGGACCTCCCGTTGCGTATGGTACCTGTATGGGGCTTCTGCCAATCGCCACAGGAATGTCATGCCCAATTATGCCCTGCAGTGGAGTATGATCCTCTGGGCTAAGGAGGAAGGCTGCGAGGTTTATGATTTGCGCGGTGTCTCGGGTGACCTGGACCCTGATAATCCACTTTATGGGCTGTATCGCTTCAAAAAGGGTTTTGGCGCCGAGCTGGTGGAATTGGTGGGCGAGTTTGATCTGGTCCTGCGCCCGGTCCTGTACCGGCTGTACAGGTCAGCCGAACCTATCTACCGGTCTTTGCAGAGCATGCTTGGCGATTTGAGAGAAGGCAGTGGTTGAAAGATGCGAGAATATATGCCTTGTTTATTCGCTTTCAGTTGAGGAACTCTAACTGAAGGGTGTTAGCATGCCGCTGAGTGATAACCAAAAGGAGCGCCTGAGGCAAATTCTTCTGCGCGACTATCAGCATGAGAGCCACCGTATAGACAGACTGCAAAGCGGTAGCTTCGGCCAGACGCGCACTGATACACTCGGAGAGTTATCTGCCTATGACCAGCATCCAGCAGATACAGCCTCAGAATACTACGAACGTGAACGTGACCAGGCCGCAGCACTGGAAGGGAAACGTCAGCTCCGGGATATCGAACGGGCCCTTACTGAACTGGCGCACAAGGATTATGGAAGCTGCGTCGTATGCGGAAAGGAGATTGATTTTTCCCGTTTGCTTTTGGTTCCTACCGCTGTAATGTGCAGGGGTTGTGCCGCCCGATACGGACACAAACGTAATATGTGAATTGACAAGTGGTCAGGCTCGCTCGAATTCCTCGGGCGAGCTTATTATTGTGCAGTGAGTCACCGGTTTTCGTTGTAGGGGCTGTAGGTAGTCTCAGCGCTTTTTGTGTGCTAGAATTAGCTGGCGTGCAGCGGAGTCTTGTGTGCTGGGGTTTCGGAGGTGTTGGCGGTGTTTGTCTGGGCATTACTGGTTCTGGTCCTCGATCGCGTCAGCAAGGCGCTGGCGCTACGTTATCTTTCGCTGGGTGAGTCCCGCCCCATTGTCGATGGTCTTGTTCATCTTACCTATGTTCGAAATCGTGGCGCAGCATTTGGTCTGTTCTCTGACTGGAGTGTGCTGATAACAGCGATGGCGGTTTTGTTTACCATCGCTATTGTGTGGTTTTACTACCGGTACATTGCTGACTCCTATCCGGGTCTCTCCGCCGGCCTAGCCGTGGGGCTGATAGTAGGAGGGTCGTGCGGAAACCTGGTCGACCGAGCCTTATGGGGCTACGTTGTTGATTTTGTGGATCTCCGGGTCTGGCCGGTGTTCAATGTTGCTGATGCTGCCGTTACTGTAGGAGCAGTAATGATGTTGGTTCTTGTACTCAGGGAAGATATTCTGACCGCTGAGGAGCCCGAATCGGGTGAACAGGCAGTAGATACAGACGGGGTGTGAGGTTGATGTCAGACCACAACAGGGATAATGAATGTGGCGAAACCTCGTCGGGAATTGCCGACTCAGAGGCTGAGCATCCTCCTGGGACGAAGATACTCCGGCACCACGTGTCTGAAGACGAGGGGGGAACGCGGCTGGACGTGTTTCTTGCTCGCCATACGTCGGAGGCTTATTCTCGCACTTATCTACAGAGCCTGATCTCCCAACAGAGGGTGCAAGTCGACGGGTCGTCTGTCAATAAAGCCAGCCATCGACTTCATGGAGGCGAGTCGGTACAGATAATCATCCCTCCCGCCGTTCCATCCACTTTGGAACCAGAACCAATACCGCTTGATGTTGTCTACGAGGACGATGACCTGCTGGTGCTCAATAAGCAGCGGGATCTGGTTGTCCATCCAGCCCCGGGTCATTATTCGGGTACTCTGGTTCACGGTCTGCTTCATCACTGTGAGAATCTCTCCAGTATCAACAATATAATGCGTCCGGGCATAGTCCACCGTCTGGACAAGGATACCACGGGATTGATGGTTGTGGCGAAGAATGACACAGCACACCTGCACCTTTCGTATCAGCTTCAGAAACGGTGGATGGAGCGCGAGTATCTTGCCCTGGTGCACGGAGTGCCAGATGTGAAAAAAGGAAAAATCGAAATGAGAATTGGAAGAGATCCCGATACGCGGTTCAAAATGTCTGTCGTGAGGTCCGGCGGAAAACGAGCAGTCACCTGGTTCCGCGTGGAGGGGGTTATCGATTCCGAGCACGCCCTGCTTAGATGTGAGCTGGAAACGGGGCGAACCCACCAGATCCGCGTACACCTTTCCTACATTGGTTATCCTGTTGTCGGGGATCCCCTGTATGCCCCTGAATACGATGACTATGGTCTTGAAGGCCAGGCCCTTCATGCAACCAGGGTTGCCTTCGAGCATCCCACATCCGCCGAGTGGTTAGAGTTTGAGTCAGAACTGCCCGACGATGTCCAGGATGTAATCGGCCGGCTCACTGTATGCAATTAGCGGTCTTGATGCACCACCCTCTAATTGCGTGGTGTCCAGTAAAAGGGTTATCGACCAGTTGACACCTTAAGGAGGTTCTGCTAGAGTTTTTTTGGAGCGAGTTATCCTTTAAATCGACCCGGAGAGGTCGATAAGGAGGTAAGTGGATGAATCACGGGGCACTGTGGCCCAACTTGCAACCTGCAATCGGGAAGTGTGATGCGCCCTCCAACCTTCCCTTTCCGCGCTTTTCTGTATCCCAGGTTCAACAGATTCTCCTTCCTGTTGTTAAGATGTTTCCTGCTGCCTGCTTTTACTCCGCAGTGTCCACGTCGGACTGTTACCCCCTTCCTTCCTCTCCATTCAGTCAAATTAACTTTCGAGGAGATGTTACCCATGACAGATGAATTTGTCGTGAAGGCAACGATCATGGACGATGCTGCTATTGAGCGGGCGCTTGTGAGGATTGCCCATGAAATAGTTGAGAGAAATAAGGGAGTTGAAGACGTGGTGCTCATCGGCATCCGCCGCCGAGGAGTGCCCCTCGCCGAGCGTTTGGCCGCCTACATTTCTGAGTTCGAAGGGGTCTCGGTCCCCACAGGGGAGCTGGACATAACTCTTTACCGTGATGACCTCACTCTGCGTCACGACCGTCCGGTGGTCCACGAGACCAATGTGCCCTTCGATGTCACAGGAAGAGTTGTGGTTCTGGTGGATGATGTCTTGTTCACAGGCAGGACGATAAGGGCGGCCATGGATGCGTTAGTGGATTTCGGTCGTCCCTCCGCCATTCAGCTGACGGTACTGATTGACCGCGGGCACCGAGAACTACCCATAAGGCCGGATTTTGTCGGTAAGAACGTACCCACTTCCCGCAGCGAACTGGTTGAGGTAAAAGTGCCTCCGGTCGACAGCACCCATGACTACCAGGTGGTAATCATGGAAAAAGCAGAGGGGGTTGAGTGAGTTGACTGAAGCAGGACAGCTGCAAAGAAAAGATATCCTCGGGTTAGAGGAGCTAAGCAGACAGGAAATTGAACTGATTCTGCAGACAGCGCAGTCGATGACTGAAGTTTTGCAAAGGACCATCAAACAGGTTCCGACACTGCGCGGGCGCACTGTGTTGAATCTTTTTTATGAACCCAGCACCCGCACCAAAGGCTCATTCGACCTGGCGTGCAAATACATGAGCTGCGGCACAATCAGCGTAAGTAAGGCGTCCAGTAGTCTGGTCAAAGGAGAATCGCTGCGCGACACGGTACGAAACATCGAAGTGATGGGCCCGGAAGCAATTATCATGCGTCATCCTTCCCCGGGTGCCCCTCACTATCTTGCCCGCATGGTTTCTTCTTCGGTGATTAACGCAGGCGATGGCGCTCACGAACACCCGACCCAGGGGCTTTTGGATCTGCTGACCATACAGCAGCACAAGGGAGGATTTGAAGGGCTTGAGGTGGCTATCATCGGCGATATCCTGCACAGTCGAGTTGCTCGCTCCGACATATGGGGCCTGAACAAGCTCGGTGCCCGGGTAACGGTATGCGGACCGGCCTCTCTGCTGCCTCCCGTAATGGACCAGTTTGATTGCCGGGTAACCACCGATGTTGAGGAGGCCGTACGAGGAGTTGACGTGATCTACGTGCTGCGGGTGCAAAGCGAACGACAGCAACAGAGCTTTTTCCCCAGCCTGCGCGAATACCACAGGCTGTACGGCATAGATGTCCGCCGCCTGGCGCTGGCAGATTCTGATGCTTTGCTGATGCATCCGGGTCCCATGAACAGAGGCATAGAAATTACCACCGATGTGGCAGATGGACCTCAGTCGGTGATTCTGCAGCAGGTACCCAACGGGGTAGCCGTTCGAATGGCCCTTTTGTACCTGCTGCTCGGGGGAGGATGAGGACAGTGGATAGGATACTTATAAAAGATGGACAAGTCATTGACCCGGCGAGCGACCGCAGTGGCATAATGGATGTTCTTTTGGAAGGGGATACTGTAGCAGCCATTGGAGAGAGCCTTTCAGTCGAGGGAGCGAAAATAATCGATGCTGATGGTTGTGCAGTGGCTCCCGGATTTATCGACCTGCACGTTCACCTGCGTGAACCGGGCCAGGAATACAAAGAGGACATCGCCAGCGGTACTCGGGCAGCAGCCCGAGGGGGCTTCACCTCGGTGGTTGCGATGCCCAACACTGATCCGGTGATCGATGATGAGACAGGGGTCAGGTTTGTCAACGATACAGCCCAGAGAGACGGTGTGGTTGTGGTGTATCCAGCTGGTGCCATCACCAAGGGACAAAAAGGTGAGGAGCTTGCCGAAATGGCTATCATGGCTGAAGCCGGAGCCTGCGTCTTCAGCGACGATGGTCTACCAGTTGCCCGGGCGAGCGTCATGCAGAACGCGCTGCAGTACAGCAGTATGCTGGGGATTCCGCTGTCCGTTCACGAGGAGATACCGAGTCTGAAGGGGGAAGGCGTTGTCAACCGCGGGAGGGTATCTACCGCCACAGGATTGCCGGGGATATCATCTGCCGCAGAGTCGGCGATGATCGCCCGCGACATCGAACTCCTGAGGCTTTTTGGGGGGCATCTGCACATAGCACACGTCAGCACATCCCGTTCGGTCGTGCTGATAGAGCAGGCCAAATCGGAAGGTTTGAACATTTCGTGTGAGGTGACTCCGCATCACCTCACTCT
This sequence comes from Clostridia bacterium, assembly GCA_003551215.1. GTDB lineage: Bacteria > Bacillota > Sulfobacillia > SLMV01 > SLMV01 > PUMD01. The sequence goes on from PUMD01000123.1 coordinate 18,484, forward strand.
GACCGAAGATCTGGTACGTGAGACTCAATTTGACACCTGCACCAAGGTCAATCCGCCACTGCGTACCGAGGATGACAGAATGGCGCTGGTGAAGGCGCTGAGAGAAGGCACAATTGATGCAGTGGCAACTGACCATGCTCCCCACAGCGTGGATGACAAGGACAAAGAGTACATGTTTGCCGACTTCGGGATAAGTGGGTTGGAGACCGCTTTTGCACTGCTGCATGATCGGCTGGTGCTGACCGGAGAAGTAACGCTGGAGAGGCTGGTCGAGTCTCTGACCATCGGTCCAGCGGATACCTTCAATCTCCCGGGAGGTACTCTCAGTGAGGGACAACCGGCAGATATCTGCATTTTCAAGACCGATGAAGAATGGGCGGTCAATCCCGACAGGTTTGCCTCCAGAGGTCATAACACCCCTCTTGTGGGTTGGAGCCTCACCGGCAGGGTAATGACAGTTCTGGTCGGCGGCAAGGTCATCCTGAAAGACGGTGAGCTGACGTGTTAGACGGTGCGGAGGCGGCGTCAGAGCTGTCTGTGTTCGGCGCAACTGTGCGCGAATCATCTGCTGAAGGTGACTGTCGTCGTCTTACGCTGGCAGTACAGCAGGAGGTTGCTGTTGTCCCGGGACAGTTCCTCGGGGTGAGGGTTTCTAATGCAGAGAGCAGCGACCCGCTGCTGATGAGACCGCTCAGCGTGGCCGACTGGCTCGGTGAGGACAGGTTACTGCAGCTTATAGTCAAGCCGGTGGGCAGGGGTACGCGCTACCTTTGTCGGCTGCAGCCGGGCGCTACTATCGATTGTCTTGGCCCGCTCGGCAACGGATTTCCCCTGCACAAGCTGCAGAAAGGTAAGGCTGCATGGATCGTGGGTGGGGGGATAGGAATGGCCCCACTTCTGTACCTGGCAAGAGTTCTTGCTGAGAAGGACATGCCCCCGGTAACCTTTCTGGGTGCTGCTGGCGAAAGGCAGTTTTTCGCCCTAGAGGAGTTTTCCTCATACAGCACCAGTCTGCACCTGGCAACTGATGATGGCTCTGCAGGCTTTAAGGGCGTAGTCACCCAGCTGGTCCGGCAGCATCTTGAACTCGCAGGGCGGCCGGGCGTCATGTACTGTTGTGGACCCGACGGCATGCTGTTGCAGCTGGCGGAGATCAGCCAGGGGCAAAAATGGACGGCCTATGGTTCTTTGGAGGAATATATGGCCTGCGGGGTGGGGGCCTGCCTGGGTTGTGCGGTTCCGGCCGCCAGCGGCGGTGGGTACCTGCAGGTCTGCAGCGACGGCCCGGTATTCAACCTGCGGGAGGTGCTGCTGCATGACTGACCTTGATGTGTCACTGGGACCGCTGCAGCTCAAAAATCCGCTGGTCGCCGTTTCGGGTACCTTCGGGTATGGATACGACTACGGCGAGCTGCTTCCTCCGGATACCTTTGGTGCCATTGTGCTCAAGGGCACAGCCCCCGAGCCCTGGCCTGGAAATCCTCCGCCGCGCGTGGTGGAGACCCCTTCTGGTATGCTCAACTCTATCGGCCTGCAGAATCCCGGAGTGGACGAGCTGTGCGATGAGTACTTACCCCGGTTGGCCGGCGAGGATGTAGTGGTGATCGTCAACGTGGTGGGGCGGACCGTGAAGGATTACTGCCATGTTGCCCGGCGGGTCAGTGAGTGTGGGGGAGCCGATGCCATCGAACTTAATATCAGCTGCCCCAACGTGAAAGCCGGGGGAATGAGTTTCGGCACAGACCCCCAGCAGGCAGCCGACCTTACTGCCTCAGTTCGAGAGGTCAGCGATCTGCCCCTGATAGTAAAGCTGACCCCGAACGTTACGGACATAGCCGAGATTGCAGCAGCTGTTCAGAGCAGCGGTGCCGACATCATAAGTCTGATTAACACGCTTTTGGGTATGGAGATCGATGTTGAACAGGCAAGTCCCAGACTGGGAGCGGTGTTCGGTGGCTTGTCCGGGCCGGCTATAAGGCCGGTTGCCCTCCGATGTGTGTGGGAAGTATACCGGGCAGTATCAGTGCCCCTGCTGGGCATGGGGGGAGCAAGCACTGCTCGAGATGTGCTTGCTTTCATGATGGCCGGTGCGTCGGCAGTGGGCATGGGCACCGCACTTTTTGCCCAACCGGACGGGGTGCAAGAAACCCTGCAGCAGCTGCGAAAATTCCGTCAATCATGCGGGGAATTCGACTGGCCGGTGGGCCGGGCCCACGAGAAAGGAGATTGAGCATGAGTGATGTCCTAGCTGATGTTGCCGCTGATCGGGTAATAGTTGCCCTAGATACTCCGAAAGTTGAGTCTGCCTTGAAGATTGTGGACCGCCTGACTCCAACTGTCAGCCGGTTCAAGGTGGGGCTGGAGCTTTTCTGCGCGGGGGGACTGCAGGCGGTCTCCGCCATTCAGAAAAGCGGCGGGGAGCTGTTTGTTGACCTGAAGCTGCATGACATACCGAACACGGTGGCGGGAGCAGCCCGCGTTTTGAACAATGCTGGAGTGTGGATGACCAACGTACATGCCTCGGGTGGAAGGGACATGATGACAGCTGCAAGAGAGGCTCTCGGGGAGACCATACTGCTGGCGGTCACGGTTCTGACAAGCATTGACCAGCAGACCTTCAGCGAGCATTGGCAGATACAGGAGTCAATTGTGGATACCGTGGGTCGCTGGGCTGAAACCGCGGCCGAATGTGGTCTGGATGGCGTGGTTTGCTCTCCGCAAGAGGTTGAAATCATACGCCAGACGGTGGGGGATGATTTTCTGGTGGTAACCCCCGGAATACGACCAAAGTGGGCGGCTGCAGGCGATCAGCGCCGCATTACCACCCCGCAGCAGGCAATCGAGCGAGGTTCTGACTATCTGGTGATCGGCCGCCCGATAACTCAGGCAGATAATCCCCAGGCAGCAGCAGAGAAGATCATCGCTTCTGTCGGCACATCGCTTGAAGGGAGAGGTATTGATGATAGGTGAGCTGCTGGGTCCTCTGAACGAGTGGAGTCAGCTTCCTGAATGCGACCAGGATGATATTCTGAAAATCTTTCGTGAGACCGGTGTACTGCTGGAGGGGCATTTCCGCCTGACCTCCGGAAAGCACAGCCCCCAGTTTTTGCAGTGCGCTCAGGTGTTGCGCTTTCCGCGGTGGGCCAGGCTCATGACCGGCCTGATGACCAGGCCATTCAAAGATGAGGGTATCCGGAAGGTTGTCGGTCCGGCGCTGGGAGGTATTATTCTCTCGTATGAAGGGGCAAGGTGGCTGGATGCTGAGGCGATATTCACAGAAAAGGGCGACGGCGATATGCGTCTGCGCAGGGGCTTTCAGGTTGAGGCCGGGGAGCGGGTGCTGATTTTAGAGGATGCCGTCTCGACCGGGGCTTCGGTGAATGCTACCATGGAGATTTTCGCCCGTGCACGGGCAGACATTGTTGGCGTCAGCGTACTGGTTGACCGCACCGGCGGCGAAGTGGAGTTTGGAGTGCCGTTCCACGCTGTCTCCACGATGGACATTCCCGCCTACGCTCCTTCTCAATGTCCGCTGTGCAGGGATGGGGTGCCCATAGTCCATCCCAAGGATCTGGGCATGTAATGCCCACGGAGTCTCCGGGGTGGTAACTAACCTCTCTCCCGGGAGAAGCCTTGCAGTTTGCGCGGGGGAGTCACAAAGACGGTTTTGTGGTTGCGGTAAGTTACCATTCCCGGTTTGGCTCCTCGCGGTTTATTGACGTATTTGATCAGGGTGTAATCCACTGCTACATTGCTGGAGTGCCGGCCAGCGCTGTGAAAGGCGGCCAGCGTGGCGGCTTCTCTTTGCAGCTTCTCCGGTATTTCGCCGGACTCCCATGGTCCGGGAACTATTACGTGGGCTCCGGCTATATCCTGCACGTGAAACCAGTAGTCTTCCGGGTCGGCCTTGCGGGTTGTCAGGTGGTCGTTGCCCCGGTTGTTGCGTCCCACCATTATCCGTGCGCCTGATGGAGTGGTGTATACGTAAAATGGGCGAGGTGAGGTTCTGCGTTGTTTCTTCTGTGATTTGCGCTGCTGCTTCAGATAGCCGGCTTTCTTTGCTTCTTCTTCGGTGGCCTGCAGCTCAGCGAGGCTCTCTGCGCGCTGCACCTGATCCAAAAGGCTATCCAGATACCGCAGCTCGTGCTGGCTTCTCAGGATCTGTTTCTTGGCCTTCTGCTGCGTGCGCTGCATCTTGCGGTACTGCGCGAAATAGGATGAGGCGTTGTCAGCGGGGGATTTCTTCGGGTCAAGGGGGATTTTGACCGGCTGACCCTCGTTGTAGTAATCGGGCACGGTAGTGCTTTGTTGCCCCCGCGAGACCTGGTGCATACTGGCGGTGAGCAGTTCGCCCCACTTTTTGTACTTCTCAGCATCTTCTGCCCGGGCGAGGTCTGACTTTTGGTGCTCAATTTTCTTTCTGACCTTCTCACAGGCCGAGACAAGCTCCTTTTTTAGCTGTTGTTGCAGGTTCTCGAACTCCGCCCACTGACTGCGGAGGGCGTGAAAGGCATCCAGAAGGTAGCTGACATCCGGGAAGCGTCGCAGTTCGGCTGCGGACCCGTTGTGAGGCACGATTCCGTATTCACCGCTGCGGGGCAGCTGGAGAGCCCCTTGCTGGGGATACTCCACCTTCATCCACGGCTCCCAGCTTTGCTGTTGCGCAACTTCAGCACACCAGCTAATCTGCTCTGCCAGATCCGATACTGATGACCCACCGTCCGGCATGGGACCGGATGGGTCGATGCCGCATCCCTCCAGCAGTGTTCGTGCCAGTTGTGGGCCCGGACCCTCCACGTTACGAACCAGCCAGAGCCAGGCCGGTTGGAGTGCATCACCGCTGCTTTTTTCTAACCTGCTGCGAAGATCCTCGGCTGTGGCCTGGGTCAGATTGAGAGCATCCTTCTGGGGGGGCAGTTTATAGGGGTGTCCGGGAAGGACCGTGCGATGGGGGTTTTTGTCCGCAGATGACAGCCGCTGTGCAGCAATGATTTTGGGAGGCTGCTCATCTGCATCCACCAGGATGAGGTTGCTGAATCTTCCCATTGTTTCAGCAATCAGGCAGAAATTTCGCTGGCGGCCCAAATCATCGTGAGATTCCACGTAAATGCGCGCAATCCTGTCCCAACCCTGCTGCTTGACGGAGCGGATGTGTCCCGACTGCAGGTGTTTTCGCAGGGTCATACAGAAGTCGCTGGGACTCTTCGGATGCTCATACCTTCGGCGGGTCAGGTGTATACGGGCGTTCTGTCGGTCTGTCGACACCAGCACCTGATAAGTGGTGGGCCGTCGATACACAGACAGGGTAAACTGTCTGGACCGGGTAGTCTGGTAGATCTTCTGAATGCGTCCTCCGGTAAGTTTTTGCATTTCTTCCAGAGAAGCTCTTAACGTCAAAGCGTCGAAAGCCAATGTTAGACACCCCCACTTGTCAACTTATGATAAACCAACCGCGCAGAAGAGTGCTACCGCAGCTGCCCAAAGGTCTGCGTCAAGCGATAGTTCCCCGCGGGACTTCCTCTAAGTCCAGCTCTGCTATCGCTGCCGAGACCCGGTGGTAATGAGCACTATCAAAGGACAAAGCCCTGGTCAGGGCCCGGCGCAAATGATACTCGTCCAGGTGATAATCAGAGCCGGGAAAGGCCTCTGTGCCCTTCTTTATCCAGTCGGCGCCATCTCCCCCTATCTTCACCTGCTGCACTGACACCGCCGAATCGTCAGGTTGCCGGCTCTGATTAGTTCTTGTGACAGCCACAGCTGTTTCCCTGCCTTAAAGGACATCACCACGCCTGTTCATTGCTGCACAGGTTGAAAGACCTCCTCGGTTGCAGGGTGGGATATAGAAAAAGGGGAGGCCGCACCCTCGTTGTCCGGGCGGCCTGCACAGCAACACCATGCGCAGGTGAAAGCTGAAGACCTAAACCGGAGTGTTTCCCCAGGCAACTAGCAGTCCAGGGGGTGCTACCCCGTCGATAATACCAAACAGCGCTAGAACTGGGGGATCCAAGGCCGGTCATCACGAGGACAAGGAAGACGAGGACCAAAAAGAGCCGAGCATGAACTGTCCATCTGAAGGAACCTACCATCTCATTATAAGAAGCCATGAAGTAGCAATAGCTGAGAATCACCAGCAGCACTCCAACTATACATATCCAGACCTCATTGGTCTCGGGTACCCGAAAACTACAAAGCAGTGTGTGCACCCCGACTTGATGCAATGCAGTAACCTCCTGAGCTGCTCAGGGAGCGACACGCATTGACCGCACCTGCTTATTGTCTGGCATACCAACCGGCTCAGCAGGTGCGTTTCCCCTCTGAGACAGGGATGTCTTCTCCTGTGGCACAGCTCCTCCGCATACTCACTCACACCCCTGATAAGCCGGCGGCGAGTTACACAAGCTCCTGGCTGCGCGCCATCTGGTACCACGCAGCAAACATCTCATACAGACCGTCTGATGGGGAGAAGTCTTCCCTGAGCTGCATCAGGCCCTGCAGCTTCATTCCGTGCAGAAACCCGTCCTGCTCTGCGGTGTACTCCCAGCCCAGCTTCTGCATTACTTCGGGCTTGCGGAAGCAGGATTCGGCCTCCAGCAGACGCAGCATGCCCACGTAATCGTCGACCATGAGTCCGGCTGTCGCCGGTTGCTCGGCCAGCCGGTGCAGTCCCGGCATTCTTACTCCCACCTCGTGTACCAGGCTGTGTCTGGCCCCTTCAACTCCGTGGCGTGCCCCCAGGACTATCTTGTCGGGTCCCAGGCTGCTGGCCGCGGATGGCGTTTCAGGGCAGACCACCATGGTGAAACCGCGGTAGGGGTAGGAGGGCTCCACAACCGCCTCCCAGGTGTCGATGACTCTTTTCATCTGCAGCTTCTCTTCCCAGGCGTCGGCGTCGAATTCTTTCAGCCACTCACGAAACTCGTCATGATACCCCGGCCACAGCTGCTCGAGATACCCAAAGAAGAGATCGAGCAGTCGGAGTACATCCGGCTTGCGTCCCTCCAGGGGATGCATAAAAGCGTTCAGCAGGGGTTTTTGGTACCACAGGTCCCACTGCTGGGTTTTCTCGGGAAACTTGTCGTAAATGTTCTCTATCTCACCGGTTTGCACGAAGTCCCCGACCAGGTCGAATATCTCCAGCATCTGCGCAGGCTGTGTGGGGTCGAGGTAACCCGGTATCTGATAGACCAAGGTGAATATTGGTCCTCCAGCCACTGGCGGGGCGAAATTGAACGACTCACCCACCCGGGCAAGCTTATGGGCCATATCCTCATCCTCACCGGTTGATTCCTTGCCGGCGAATCCCAGGCGTTTGAGAGCCCTGAAGCAAAGCGATGGATAATAATGCGCATCAACCGAGGTGCTGTACATACGCATCTCCTTTCCACTGTTCTCTCATAAAGTTAAACCCAACATTGAATATTATCAGTTCAGTATCGCAATAATAGTGTCCCCGGGTTAATATGTCAAGTAGTGGAAGAATTGCCGCATGCTCCAGCGGGGTTCGGGTGGGCACTCAAGACGCAGCGAATCAGGCGCCTTATCCTGCGGCATGGCGCGAGTCTTTTGCTGCTGTCCACTCTTTCACACTGAGCCAGCCGTACGCTGTACCCGAGCAAACTGCGGCCCCACCAGCTGTCATCGAGGGGTGATGCGGGAGGGAATGATCCCACCGGCGGCGAAGGATCTTTCACAGATGCGCTTGTTCACCTCAGACACTGCGCGCCAGACGCAGGATGCCTGGCTTGACGGCTTTCTCCGCGTCTGGGTGCGGTTTGCTGCGGGCCGCCGCTCGCCTAACACAAGTCAAAGGAAGCGATGCCGGCTGCTCACCAAAGACAGGGAGTTGATAGTCAGTGGCCAAAAATCAGCAGGAAACAGTCGGAATACTGGTTTTCGATGATGTCGAAGTGCTGGATTTCTGCGGTCCGCTGGAGGTTTTTTACACCAGTGGTGCCGTCGATGTTGTAACAGTCGGTCCAGATGAAGGTTCAATCCGCGCAGTGACCGGACTGCAGGTGTCCCCCGATTACGACATGTCCAGCTGTCCCCGGCTTGACGTTCTGGTCGTTCCCGGAGGAAGAGGTACCCGGCGGATGCAGGAAAGCGACCGGGTCAAAGGCTGGCTGCGGGAGCGATTCGAACAGATCGACCTCCTCTGCACCGTCTGTACTGGTTCGGTGCTGGTGGGAGCCGCCGGTCTGCTCAAGGGTCTGGAGGCCACCACTCACTGGGGCGCTATACGGCAGCTGGAGGAGTTCGAGGGCGTAACGGCTGACTGGGACAGCCGCATAGTCGATGCTGGCAGGATAATAACCTCGGCAGGCATCTCCGCCGGTATCGACATGGCCCTGTATGTGCTGGAGTCCCGTTACGGTCAACCCGCGCTGCGGAGAGCGATAAACGCAATGGAGTACGATTCATACCCGCAGGTAAAACCAAATTACCAGCGTCCCACTTTCGTGCGTGTCTCCGGAGAGCAGAGATAGGCTGCATCGGCGGTTGAGAGCGGGATTTCTCAGCCGCCATCACATGTGCATTCGGCTTACCTCACATCAACACCCAGGGTGGCCTCACGTAGCAGGGATGCTTCCCTGTCGGAATTTCTGTCAGCGCCTCCTCACTGCCTTCATGTCTGACTCAGCACTGCCTTGATTCTCCGCACCTCCCTGACGAAGTCCGCCAGGTCCGCGACAAAGGATGCTTCCCCGAGCTTTGCCACCGCGGCGTACTCCAGCGGATTGCTGCCGTCGGAGTCGTGCACCATTACTGACTCCCCGGTGTACTCGTTCCAAAAATCCTCCAGCTTCTTGCGGCCGAGCCTTCCCCGGTGGCCAACCCACACACCTCGGCTTTCATCATCCTCATAAAAGATCCCCGCCGGCCTGCGGGAGCCGGATATGCCGGGATTTATTTCCACCGTAATGGCCACTACCCGGTTGTCGCGGGGATCTTGCGTGCCGAAGGCATTCCAGAATCTGTCTTCACCGGTCTTCTGCTCGCAGTAGCGGCGGAAGCGGGTCGCGTCAATGCTCCTGCTGACCCGGGGAAACAGCCAGATGCCGACATCCTCCGCCCAGAAAACCTCTGCATCCTGATACCCGGAGGGGGGAACGTTGACATCGCACCTAACACTGTTGGTATGCTGCCTTTCGATAAACTGCTCGTACATCCTATACTGAATCTCACATATCTTTGTCGTGGAACCGACCGCCCGATACATGTTCGACCTCCCATATCCCTTTTGTCTGCTCTTCACCTTTTCAGTCCGCCTGCACCTGCTGCTTTTTTATCTTGAACCGATTCAGCCTCCTGAGCATCTCCTCGGCGCCCTCTGCTGGTCTCCTCACGCAGCACCGCACAGGAGCTCTCAAATATACTCCCTCCTCGCATCTTATGGTTGGCGTCGTTGACAAAACAGTTAGTTATCTGTGCAGTTTATTCAACCTCAGGCGGGAGCTGCTGCCGGGGCCACTCCACCCGCACCTCCTCTTTGCCCACCAGCAGTAGGGCCAATTCATCCTCGAATCTGTCCACCACTTCTCTGATTGCCCAGGAGTTTCTCTCTCAACGTAAGCCTTTCCTGCCTCGGTAATTTCTGCAAGGCGGGGCTCGCCTGTTCCGGTTACGTGCAGCAGCCCGTCGAACCAGCTGAAGGACCGTTTTTTGATGGTCCCTCCTGCAAGTTCAAACCACCAGTTAAAACTTTAGTTTAAGGCCGGGGTATGACAGCTGTTTGTCACACCCAGCTGCAAATCAGGTGCCCGCAGCTGACTTCTACTGCCTCTGCCGCTTTCCTGCATGTTTTGGCGGCCGGCCTCCTCTCCATCAGGCTTGCAAACTGCAGACGACCAGCGGCAAAGAGGGCAAAAAAGTGATATCGACCTGCCTATCCCAGCACACTATGTTTGGGTACTCATAAATTCAGACGGATACTGCCGGGGCAAGATGGAGGGGTGGTTTCTCACTGCTTTGAGCAACGAGTGCAGACTGGTCCACCTGAAAAACTGCAGCACAGCTGGCGACTGGGAATTCTGCCTGTTTCACCGACCAGACAAAAACCAGCAGCAGGCACGTGAGTTCTACCTGCAGCTGCTCGCCGGGCAGGACGTTGACATATCTGTGACCAGCGAAGGGCCCAGGCTGGTTTTCGGGGATCTGGCCGACTGGCAGGGATACGTGTTCCCGCCCGAGCCGGGCGGAATTACAGTACCCGGTGTGGGCACCCTGTCGGGAGGCCTTCTGCGTGAGGCGGTGTTCAGAAAAGGGGTCAACCTGCAGCGGGCCACTTTCGA
>PUMD01000110.1 GCA_003551215.1 Clostridia bacterium
AGCTTGCTCCCACAGCCGACGTATCTCTTCGCCGGGAACAGTGGCGAACACCCGCAGAGGAAGGTCTTCTTCGTCATGCCACCGCATCAACCGATGGGTAGGGGCTCCCCTCCCCATATCATGAGCGCTGGTGATTCCCCATTTCAACAGATCGGTGCAGCCAGCTGCATACCACTGTCTGAGAACGTCATCCGGTGGGGAGGCAGCCTCCCTGACCGGCCCCTGAGCAGTCTCCCGGAGAACCCCGGTGAGCCTGCCCCTTTCGTCCCGGTCAATGACTCCGCCTGTAGGAGAACAGCTGTCTTCAGATAATCCCGCCCGGCTAAGCGCCTCAGAATTTGCCACGGTAATGTGCCCGCAGCAGCGGGTGAGGATAACCGGGTGCCCTGCTGATACTTCATCAATATCCCAACGGTTGGGGTGTCTGCCTTCCGCAAGCTGAAGTTGATTGTAACCCCTGCCCCGAATCCAGCTGTCCGGTGCAGCATCCTCAACGCACTGCCTGATCAGCTGCTTGATCTCACCGATAGAACCGGCAGAACCCAGCTTCAGGCCGGAGATGGCACTGCCCCAACCCATTATATGAATGTGCGCATCAATGAAACCAGGCATCAGAGTTCTGCCGTCCAGCCTGACAATCCGAGTCCGTTGGTCCTTCATGCCGAGGGCTCCATTTTCGTCGCCAACGTAGACTATGCGTTCACCTGCAACTGCAACAGCCGAGGCCACCTCATCAGCGCCGTTGACAGTAACCACATCACCACCGGTGAAAATCAGGTCCGCACGCAAGATTTGATCCCCTCTCCTCTGACATCAAACGAAACTATCGCAAGTCTGTGCATCCCGCCCACTATCTGCCTATTTCCCGCTGCCTGGCGCAAAGGGCACTTTTGTACTTCTGCATGCAGCAGCAAAAGTCCTACTGCTGCATGCATAAACCACAGCACAGATGAATCATACGACAGTGGTCATCAAGGTCACGGATATCGGGTAACCTAATCGCAAAAAGGTCAGGCCGACAATTGCGCTTGATGGGAGGAATTATGCGCTGGGCTAACTGCATCGCAGGCGCGAGCGTGATCATCATCAACTACCTGGCAAATCACCTGCCGATCAACAACCGCTACACAGGTCAGATAGCGCGGCAGTTCGCAGTAGTTGACTACCTGCCCGACTACGCACTGCTTATCTGGTGGGCGATATACGGCCTCCTGATAGCCTTCTGCGTCTATCAGTTTGAACATCCACAGGCAGCAGGCAGTATGGGCGGGCCGTTTATCGGCAGCTGTGTTTTCAACATCTCATGGATCTTTGCGTGGCACTTCGAGTTGATTCCGCTCAGCCTGATCGCCACTTTGGGACTGGGTACATGCCTGCTGGCTGGATACCTGCGAATTTCACCCTATCGCAAGGTAGGCAGCTGGGCGCAGCTCATCTGCGTCAACTCCTTCTTCAGCCTGTATACGGCCTGGTTGAGCATCACTACGGTGGCAAACGCAGTTGTAGTGTTGGATTACGCCAGCTGGCACTGGTTCGGTGTCGAATGGGTCTTGTGGCTTTTCGCATCCGTGATCTCAGCCGGGGTGTTTGCACTCGCGGTGGCCACTGTCCGAGAGGACCCGGTGTTTCCGCTGGCGTTTATCTGGGTGCTGATCGCCGTCGGGCTGCAGAACGCAGAAAATACGCTGATAATGTACCCGTCGGCTGCGTCAGTATTGCTGCTTTTGGCAGCTGTAGTCGTTATAATCAGGCGCCTGACGCTTATATCCAACCCAGCGGGGCATAGGTTATGATCCGCTATTTCAGGTCCATATCCAGAGAAAAGGCGTCAGCTATCCGCTCCATCAGCTCTTTGTCACCATAGGCTGCCCGGAACTGTCCCCGGATGGACTCGGCCTCTTCTGACCGGTCGCAGGCGCACTGCAGTACGCCGCCGCTGAAGGTCAAATCCAAAACCTCCCGGTAGGCCGAGGCCTTCTGAAACCCCATATGAACGTAGTACTGCCTTATGAAATCCCTTGCCAGGCGGATCTTTCCGGTGAAATCAACGGGAAGCTGAAGGGACTCGTAGACCGCCCCCAGATCATCAGGCGACGCGGGTACCCCGGCGATTGTCGGGTAGTCCTGCTTCCCGCTGCGCACCTCCATCTGCTGCAGAAACAGCTTGTTTTCACGGATGCGGTATATGCAGACAAAGCCTCGCCAGCAGGAAGTATCCACCGGTTCGGGTTCAATGCCAAACTGCTCAGCAGTGACAAGCCCCCCGCCCCTTCTGCCTATGAGATCGTACTGCTCGTCGCGATACAGTACGCTGTCGGGTACCTGTGCAGTCATATCTGAACCTCCTCTACCCCGGATTGAAGATAGGGCTTTTTTGTCCTGAAGATATGATAGCGATCCGGTGTGACAGCTGTCTGTCATACTGGCGACAAGAACCTGCGGCAGCTGCACATCTGTGCTGCCTCAGAAGCCCAGCCGCGCGGTCAATTCTTCGGGGTCGGGGTAGGGGCCGGCAAATTCCCCCCGCTGTACATACCAGTACTGGGCGCTGTCTGAAGCGCGTGCCACGACCTTCACCATTTCCGGATGGCAGGTCAGGAAAAATACCTGATTCGTCTGCGAAAGCTCGTTGATAACGTTCGCAGTCCTTAACCTGTGCCGGGGATCAAAATTGGCAGTCGAGTCGTCCAGAATCACCGGGAGGGCGGGTTCTATCTGCCGTATGCGAGCCATGCGGACTGCCAAAAACAGCTGCTCTCTGGTGGCGCCGCTCAACGCAGAGCTCGACTGCGCCCGCGGCGGATGACCTCTGTTGACAGCGCGGAAATCTGGCTCGGAAGGGTCCTGGAGGGTTTCTATTGCCTCATACTCTCTGCCTGTTATCCGCGAGAACACTTCTGCAGCCTCCTGCAGCAGGTCGTCGTGGGCTCTTTGCATGAATCTGTTCTGCAGCCTCTGCAGCAGAAACTCTGAGATCCTCAGCCGGGCATACTTCCAGGCAAGCGGTCGCAGGCTCTCCCTGCCCCGTTCGATCGCCGCCTGCGCCCTGCGCAGGCTGTCGTCGGTGCTGAGGCTCTTCATTGCCTGGCGAACCTGCGCCTGTTCATCCCTGAGTTCACTTAACCTGTCGTTCATCTCGTCCAGCTCACCGCTTACCCGCTGACGTTCTTCGGAGACCTGCTTTCTGGAAGCGAATGCAGCATAACACTCCAAAAGCAGCTGAAACAGACAGAGGTCCTCCTGCTTCTGGTCATCATCGTCATAAGCTGCGGTATCCATGAGCGCTTCGGGATGCTGCCCGCTGCTGACAGCAGCCAACAGATTGCTTTCAATCCGGGCAACCGTCTCCTGCAGTTGCTCCAGCTCTTCATAGCGCCGTCCCTGTTCACAAAACTGCCTCAGGCTATCTGAAAGCCAGACCAGGTCATCACCGCATTCGCGGTCTGCATCAGTGAAATCCTGCCCCAACAGCTTTTCTGCGGTGCCTTGGAGTTTCTCTTTCCGCCTGGACAGCCGGTCGTGCCGTACAGCCGACTTCAGTTCTTCAACTGAGGCCCCGACTGCGGAGAACAAATCCTCACTCCAGGTCAAAAAATCGCCCTCCTGCGGTTCGAAACCCCGAACCTCCTTCATAACCCGGAGTGGTTCGGACAGCACCTGCTCGATCCGCTCTCGCTCCCGCTCCTTTTCCTGCTCCCTGAAGCGAAGGTCAACCAGCTGCTTTTGCAGCTGGACGGCGCGATCATAAAACTCCATGATCTCACCGACCTCCAGCTGCTGCGGAAGACCCACCCTGGCAAGCAGCTGCTTCAGTTCGCTGTGCACCGCTTGTATCTCCGCTTCCGTGCCCTGTACTGCATCGTCCAGCTCACTGATCTCCCGCTCACGGGAAGCCATCAGACGTTCGATTTCGCGCCGCCGCTGGTGGGACCTGAAATCGCCAAATACCGAAGGCAGCAGGAGAGCACCGCTCAGGCCAAAAAGGCCGGCAGTGAGAATCACAGCCGGCCAGGGTCCCCACAACCCGTAGGAGAACCATCCCGCAAGGCAGCTGGCAACAACCGCCGCGGTGAAACGTACTGATGCCAGTCGGGGGCTTGCTTCACCGACGCTGTCCTGCTCAACAGTCAGCTCGCTCAGCTGGTCCTGCAGCTGATGCCGCTGATCTCGCTGGCTGTTCAGCCTATCCTCCAGGTCAGCGAGTTCCTTTGTCTTGTGCTTCAGTTCGCTGCGGCTGACCAGATCCACCCTTACATCCGCGAGCTTCTCCGGACTGTCCTTCCACTCCGTCCAGATGCGTCCGGCAGCCTCACCCAGAGAACGCCAGGCACTGCGAATGCTGTCCCGTTCCCTTTTAAATGAATGCAGCCGCTCACGCCACCCGCTGATGGCTCTGTCGTACCTGGCAAGCGCCTCACGGTGTTGTACCAGACACCTCGCCCGGCGCCGGGGGTCGCCCTCCCCCGCCGCCATCTGCAGCCGGTGCCTGACCCCGGCCAGCTCTTCCGTTGTCGCCTCAAGCTCCTCGATCAACTCTTCTGCTCGCTGTCTTCCTCCTTGCGGATAGGATTGCAGAAGCTGCCGGTTTTCTCCCAGGTTCAGCTTCTGTTTGATCTGACGGTACTGACTGAGCTTTTCCCAATGTTCATCAAGCAGATGAAGTCGGGTGAGCCGCAGCTGCAATTTCGCCCTGTCATCCTCGCCCTGGCGGATGGAATCAGACAGTTGCTGCTGCCTGCTTCGCAGCGAGTTGTATTCGTCAACCTGCGTCAGGGCTTCGCGCCGCAGCTGGATGCCTTCACGAATCTGCTCAACAGGAGCCTTCAGCTGGTATGCGGCCCTGCCGTACTTTCCGCCTATCCCGTTGGCCTCGTCAGCGAACTCCTGCCTCATTGTCGGGATCCTGACCACATCCGCCCAACCGGCTCCCAATAGGACCGCCTGCAGCCTCTGTTCCTCATTTTTGGCCACCGAGGGGGGGCGCCGCTTCAATTCATCGAGCGTAATGGTGAAAATCTGGTGATAGGCAAAGGGGGACAGCTTGCCGTAGAGGTCTTCTGCAGTCAGGGCCGGAGCTCCTTCCTGCGGGATGACGCGAGGCTCCCCAAAACCAGATAGCTGCAGGAGGTAGCGGTTTTCGTCATGTACCGCCTCCGCCTGTACGGAATGCCGGTCGGCAGCCGGCGGGAGTCCGCCGCCTCGCGGCAGACCAAATCCGATATGCCGCAGTACCCGCATGAACGTAGTCTTACCGGCCCGCTGAGGCCCCGCGATGACTACCAGCTGAGGGTCAAACCCTCTCACCTGCTGATGACGGTAACACCCAAAATCCTCCAGGTACATGTTCTCAATCCACATAATCAGTTCGCTCCCGCAGGATACGGTCCAAAACGAGGTCTCTGGCCGCATCGATAAGCTGATCAAGCGTTTCCTCGGTGAGCGCCAGGTACTCGGCGGCCTCCTCCTCCAGTTCATGTGGGTCCTCCCACACCTCACCACAGGCACTCCTTATCCGCCGCCTCATCTTCTCGTCTTCAGAAACCTGCTGGGTTATATCCAGAAGCTCTGCCACCAGCGGGTCCTTCTGGGCCAGATCATCGAACTCAGGTAAGGGAGCAGCCGTACGGAACTGTACGGACTCTGTCCACAAAAAGGGCTCACCGCGGCTGAAATCCTCACGCAGCCAGCGGGCCACAGCTTCCTCGCTCTCCTGCAGTCCCCCATCACTGATGACAGAGTGCAACCTTCCGCGCCCCCGGATCACCCACCGAACCACATAACCGGGGCTGTATTTTGCAGTTGCTATGTCGACTGGCTGGTCTTTGAGCATGTGCTCTGAATCTGCATCCAGTATTTCTGAAGCCCGCTGTCTGAGCACCTCTCGCAGCTGGGCCAGGTTTGCCGGTGATGGGTTGAGGCGGTCGAGATGCACATGCTCGGTACGCCAGATAAGCTCCGAAGTGGGAACGAATCGGACCCTGGGAGCAACTGCAGGGGCAGCTTCGACCAGCAGGCATCCGCCCGGACCCGGCTCACGAACGTGTCTTCCCTGCAGGACACCGGGGTAGGCCACGCAAGGTGTCTTCTGGCGCAGGACGCTGAGTCGGTGTACATGACCCAAAGCCCAGTAGTGAATCCTGCCGTTTTCTGCCAGCTCCCCCAGCGAACAGGGCACGTAGCGGCGCGAATCAGGGTCAAGTCCCGTGTGCAGCATTCCAACGTTGAGCACATCCTCATCAGGAGGGTCAAAGCCCAGATGCATTCTGCGGGATTCATTGGCCAAGCGGTAGGACTGCCCCATTACTCGAGCCACCGGCTCTCCGTTGGCACAGACCAAAGCGGATTCCACCTCATCGGAGCCGAAAACAACGACCTGCTCGGGCAGACCCACCCTTTCGCTGACAAGGGGGTCGTGGTTGCCGTAAACCATGAAGGTGGGTATGTCGTTGGACGAGAGTCTGCTGAGCTGTTCAGAAAGAAACTGGTTTGCCCGCACCGACCTTGATTCCTGGTCGTAAATATCACCACTCAACACCACAAAATCAACCTCGTACCGCAGCGCAGCCTCAACAAGACGCTCGACAGCACGGTAGCCTGCTTCATCAAGCCTGGTTTTCAGCCGGGGGGATTCCGATGCAACCACCCTCAAAGGGCTGCCCAGGTGCAGGTCTGCGGCGTGAATGAAGCGCACCAGTCGTCTCATACTCAACCCTCCCTCGTATCCCTATATATTTGATGAGGACAGGTAATAATCCTTCCATCGAGCTTCCGCAGGGGTTGCCCCCGACCAATGGACGGCATATTTATCAAGCCCTGCAGGAGCATAACACGCAGCCATAAGCATGCATACTTTTTGTGCAATAGTGCTTCGAGAGCCCGGGGTAGGGCTTGTCATCGATGACGTGCGTGCTGCATACTCAATTCACCCTGCGGAATATTTCCCCGCAGGCAAAGGTCAAACACTTGGGAGTGATGCTGCTTGGAGACTTACGTGGTTACCGGAGCTTCTGGCTTTTTGGGAAGCAACGTGCTGCTGCAGCTTCTGCGTGCAGGACACGCAGTAATGGCCTGCGACATATCAAAGCCTCCTCCACGACTGCTGAGAGTGGCCGAAGGGCTGGGTAAGGTCACCTGGATCAGAATGGATACGACCAGCAAGGGCGCATGGCAGGCCCTACCTCAGCAGGACTACCGGGGCTTGATCCATGCAGCAGCGGTCACGCCCCCCGAGGATGACCCCGATCCCGGGCATACGGCGGAGGTTAATGCCTTCGGAACAGTCAATGCCGCCACCTGGGCGATGAAGCGGAACGTCCCCCGCATGGTGTTTACAAGCTCCTCTGCCGTGTACCGTTATACAGAGGCTTGCGGTCCCCTGAAAGAGGACCTGACGCTGAATCCCCGTTTCAGCTACGGATGGACCAAGCTGGCAGCAGAAGGCTTTTTGGCAGTGTGCAGAGAAAAAATGGGCCTGGACTGCTGTGCCGTTCGCCTCCCATCGATATACGGTCCCTGGGAGCGCCCCACCGGCAGCAGAAAACAGCCTTCGCCGATATTCAATCTGGTGCGCGCTGCTGTCTTGGGCAAACAGTTCAGAGTCACCGGTGCTGATGTGTCACGCGACTGGACCTACGTAGGGGACGCCGCCCGCGGTCTGATACACCTGGTGCACGTGCGAGGCGGCCCTGAGGTTCTCAATCTGTCGACGGGAAAATTCGTCTCGCTCAAAATGATAATCCAGGCGCTGGATGAAGTGATGCCCGGACATGATGTTCGCCTGGTGCAGTCTCCCCCCTTTGATCTCCGGATGACCGGCACAAGCGGCAAACAACCAATGGACCCCAACCTGCTGCAATCTACCGGGTTTTCTGCCGATACATCTATAAAGAAAGGTCTCGGAGCCTACCTGGAGTGGATAAAGCAGCAATGAGGTGCAATCTGTGCTGCCCCCTGAAGGCAGCTGTACAGCCGGCCTGATTGGCGTATGCTGCGGTGGAAGCACTCGAAACTGGATCTTTCCCCAGAGCTTTGCTGATGCCAGCCGATTTTTAGCGATTCGCCCAAATAGCCCAGATCAATTATCGATTGGTAATAATTGACTAGCTTTTTTCTCCGTCCTGTTTTATGATGGGGATGGAGGTAAAAGCCATGCCC
>PUMD01000206.1 GCA_003551215.1 Clostridia bacterium
CGGCTTCAGCGGCCAGACGGGCCTGCTCGTAATCCTTACGGGCCGCCGCTCCCTGCTCGTGCAGCCTGCGCAGGGACTCGACGTCGGCCAGCGCCTGCTGCAGGTTCTCCTCGGCTGAGGAAAGCGCGCTTTCCGCACTCTTTTTCTGGGCAGATGCGCTGGCCTGCCCGGCGGAGATCTCCGTCTGCAGCATCTCCACCTCCGCCAGCAGACTACCCTTTTCCACCTTCAGGTCGTCGGTGTCCCCGCGCAGCAGCACCTCGCCCTCGGATACCCGCTGACCCTCCTCAACTAAAACTTCCTGCACCACCATAGAATGACGGGCGATCACCTTCCGCTCCTCGGACGCGGCAAAATACCCCGTCCCCGATACCGTGCGCACCACCTGATGCTCTGCGGCGGCATCGACCGTAACCTCCATGCCGCCAAGATAGTTGAATGCGGCAAAAACAGCACCACCTACGAGCAGCAGCGCTACTGCTACCATGATAATCTTTCTCTTCATTCCGGTTCCCCCTCTCAGGTCATTCGAGCCGACAGCGCTTCAAGCAGATCGATGTTCTTTATCCGGAACCATACCGCTCCCATCACCACAGCCACAAAGGCGCAGACCAGCGCCGTGGCGAACAGGTGAGAGACCGGATGGAAGGGAACGGGCATATAGAGCATCTCCGTTCGCTGAAAGGCTTCTATTACGGCAACTATTGTCATGTGGCCCAGGGGTGCGCCAAGCAGCAGACCCAGTGCCGTGGCGAGTACGTTTTCATGCAGCACTATTCGATACACCGCCTTACTATCGTAACCCAGCACGCGCATGGAGGAAAACTCGCGGACCCGCTCCGTTATCCCCACGGTAGCAACGTTAAACAGGATGGCGAAGGCGAACACACCACCCAGGATGACCAGGATTGAGCACAGGGCGATCACCACGCCCATCATCTCCCCGAAACCTTCGAGTATCTGTTGGACAGACATGATCAGACCGATATTTCCGACTTCCCTCAACCGGTACCGCAGGTCATCGGGCGACTGCACCAAAGCACCCGTGTAGGCATCACCCTGGCCGGTCATTTTCTGCATTGTCTCGTGAGAGGTGTACATGACTGAACCGATTGTCTGCCGTATTACTTCCCTGACCTCAACGGTGTACTCGCGCTCATCTGTTGCCTGCGAGGACATACGTATCCTGTCTCCGGGCTCGACTCCCAGAGCCCCGGCCATATACTCACACACCAGGATCCCCGAGGATGGGATCGAGACTCTCTGCCCGCGTTCGTTCTCAAACCGCTGCAGTGAGGCCCCCTCCGGTAGTGCCCGTACCGGCACGGACTCTTCCCGCCATCCCTTGCTCACCGTGAAGGGATACTGGATCATCGGCTCCATGATGCCAATGTCCGCCTCGCGGCGCAGCTCGGAGATGGCCGACTCTGATGCCGGCTGGTCAAAAATCAGGGCGTAATCGTACACCTCGAACTCCTCGTACTGCTCGAAGGCGATGGCGTCCACTATACCCAGCAGGTAAAAGGGCAGCACCACCAGGGTGTAAGCGAAGGCAACTCCCAGCACGGCCAGGACGAAACGCTTTTTGTTGCGGAATAGCTGTCGGAGAGAAAGCCTGGTGAAAAACGTCAGGCCGTCCCACAGCCGGGGCAGGTATACCTCCAGCAGGTTCCTTTTACCTGCGGGAGGAGCGGGCGGGCGCATGGCGTCGGCAGGAACAATCCGCAGCACCCCGCGAGCGGCCAGCAGGCCCGTGCCCCCGCAGAAAACCAGAGTCAGGGCGCCCCCCACTGCGATAAGCGCCCAGTTAAGCTGCACATGCAGAAAAGGCATGTCGAAAAACTGCAGAAAAACGAACTCTGCGACCGGCCGAACGAGCAGGTGCCCGATACCCATACCCAAAACGGCACCCGCGCCTCCCATCGCCAGAGCGTACTTCAGGTAATGAAGCAGCACTTCGCGGTCCGTGTAGCCGGTGGCTTTCAGCACCCCGATAGTCGGGCGGTCGCTTTCCACCATGCGCAGAAGGAGCATGTATATTATTACGGCGGCTATGGCTAGAAAAACCACCGGAACGGAATGGGACAGGTCTTCCATCTGCTCCATCCTGAGCATCACGCTGTAGTTGCTCACCTGGTCATCGCGGGTCAGGACCCGCAGAAGCCCGTGGCCCTCCATCGCATCTTCCACTGCATCCTCAGCGTCTTGCTGGCTGTACCCCTCCGCCACGGTAAAGGACGCCTCGTTTATCTGACCGGACTTACCCAGAATATCGGCTGCAAAGCCCATATCAGCCAGCGCGATACCCCTGTTTTTCTGATCCGGCGCGAAGATCTGCTGAATATCGGTGACCGGATACAGAAATTCCGGGCTGCTCGCCGTTGCACTGACTTCAACCGAAATGGCCTCGCCCCTGACGATCAGATCTACTTCATCGCCGACCTGCAGCCCATTGGCCTCAGCAAAGCCAGTCAGCAGGGCCACTTCACCTCTTGTGGGGGGGCTGCCCTCGACAATCTGAGGTCGGTTCAAAAGGCCGTCCTGCGGCAGGCCAACCAGGTGCAGCTCGGGATATATGTCTCTTCCGACGTCCATGCGTACGTCGGCGACGACGCGTCCCTCGGCCTGCTCTATCTCCCGCAGGGAAGACAGACCCTCGACGTACTCGGGAGGCTGCGGCGTCAGCTCGGCGAACAGATGAGCAAAGGACTGCCTCTCGTAGTAGTCAAGGAGCGACTGGTTGAGGTTCTCATATACGTTGGTCAAAACAACCAGAGAAATCAGAGCCAGGGTGATGATGACCACCACGGCCATTATCTGCAGCTTGCTTTCGGCTGCTGTCCTCAGCAACCTCCGGTCCAATGAGCGCATTACCAGACAATCCTCTCTGCGGGAACCGGATCGTCGTTTTCCCGCTGCTCTACTATTTCTCCACTGCGCATCCGCAGAACCCGGTCGCCCATGTCCGCCACAGCGGTGTTATGCGTTATTATGGCAACCGTCGTCCCGTAATCGCGGTTCAACTCGCGCAAAAGCCCCAGGATCTTTATGCCCGTCTCGTAGTCGAGGGCCCCGGTGGGTTCGTCACACAAAAGCACCCCCGGATTCTTGGCCAGCGCGCGGGCTATCGCCACCCGCTGCTGTTCTCCCCCTGACATCTGCGACGGAAAATGGTCCATCCGGTCATCCAGCCCCACCTTGTGCATCACCTCATCGAGCTCGAGCGGACTGTTGACCAGTTCGGTGGCCAGCTGCACGTTCTCGCGGGCGGTCAGGGCAGAAAGCAGGTTATATAGCTGAAATACAAACCCTATCTCATTGCGCCGGTAATCAGTGAGCTCGGACTCATCGAGTTCGGCTAAACTTCTGCCTGCGTATATCACTCGCCCAGACGTAGGAACATCCATCCCCCCAAGGATGTTCAGAAGGGTGCTTTTGCCCGAGCCGCTAGGGCCCACGATCACTATGAACTCTCCTGACTTCATCTGTACCGAAACGTCCTGCAGGGCCCTGACCTTCACTTCTCCCTGCTGGTAGACCTTGCTGACCTGCTCGGTCCCGAGTATGTCATCCGACATCAGTGTTAACCTCCCTTTAGCCATATCCGGCGTTGCAAGCACCTGCAGGGGGCCTGAGATTCGAAAATTACCTGCGTTTTTGTGCATCGCACCCCAAAGGCTCCACCCTGACTTCAACCATGCGCATCCCCAGGTCCCTCAGACGCTCGATCACCCCGTAGACGGCTGCATAGTCTTCCAGCTGGCCGCTGATCTCCGTCTTACCGCAGTCAGCAGCCCTTACCTGCAACCCGCCGAACCAGTCACTCCAGTCCGGTCCCAAAACCCCTATAACCCGGACCGTAAGTTTGATCATCGACCATCCGCACCTTTCCGCAACCGGCAGACTGACTAACCTTGCCTTACACATCCATTAAAAGCCACAACCGGGGTGTCTGTGACCACTCGAAAGTAGGGGATGTTTTGTGAGGCGGGTATGGTTTCAGCCAGACGGGCGGGACAATGCGGACCAAGGAGGCTCAATCCTGCAGTATGCCGAGTCTTTTGGCGATGGATGCTGCCTCCGTACGATTGGCAGCACCCAGTTTGCTGTAAATATTGCTCGCGTGCCACTTGACCGTGTTCAGTGAAATAAACAGCCTGTCGGCAATTTCCTTGTTGGAAAGACCCTCCGACAGCAGACGGAGTATCTCTCTTTCTCTGGCCGTTATTTCGTCTGCGGGGGCCAGCTGCCCTTCATCGCCCGGTGCGGCAGTATCCGTCTCACCGGCAAATTCATCCAGCAGCTTCTGCACATAGCAAGAGCAGATCCCACGGTCTTTGCACTTCAGCAGCAAAGCATGCACTTCCTCCCCTTCCTGCAGGAAGCTGCGCACGAATCCCTCCGCTTCGCCCAGCTGCAAAGCAGCCCGCAGCTGTACTGAGGCAGCATCCGCTCTGTCCAGCCTGTGCAAGGCGACGCTTCTCAGTATTGTCGCCTGCAACCTGCCCCTGGTGGAGCCCCGCTCAGAGAAGTAATCCTCCAGAGACTCGAGCCGCTGTACTGCCCCAAGCACCCTGTCCTGCGCCAGCAGCAGCCGCACAATGTTCAAATGAGTCTCATCATACCACGGCCCGATGGGTTCATCCATCTTCATAAAGGGAGTCAGCAATCTCTCAGCAGCTGCATGATCTCCACGGCATATGGCCAGCCTGACTCGCAGGTCGATAACCTTTCTGTCAATCCAGGCCGCCAGGCCCATCATATGCTCCCGCACATACCCCAGCAGGTCTTCCATCTCCTGCAGGCGTCTGCAGGAAAGAAGCAGCCTCAGCCTCCAGATGAGGTTCCAGGCAGCTGCCGTTGGAGGTCCTTCTTCGGCCATATCTATTCCCTTTTGGATGCATTCGGCAGCGCATTCGAGTTCATTGCGTTCTCTGTGGATCTCTCCCTGAAGCGACCAGAGCGTACCCGCCCGGGAAGTACCCGCGAAGCCCGTTTCCTCCGCGAATTCCAGCTGGTCCGAACACAGCTGCAGGACCTCGGTTAGCTTCGCATCTCTCAATTTCATAAATGCCATTCTGTTGGCCACAAGCAGGCAGAAAATCGGGTCCTTCAGTTCCCTTCCGTCCTCCAGCGCCAGCCGGAAAAGCCTGTCGCATTTCCGCACATCCCCCTGCCACTCACTGGCCTCGGCTGCCAGGGTTGCGGCCAGGGGACGCCAGTTTGAGCGTCTCGCCCGAAAGTAGTTCATGATCCCGTCAGCTGCGGCGAGAAAGCCTTCAGCATCACCTGAGAATGCGGCCAGCTGAGCCCGCAGTGCACGGGTCAGCCCCTCCATCTCAGCGCCGGTCAGACGTAGAAAGGATCCCGGCTCGGCCTCTTTTTCATAATTATCCGAAGTAAACCGTTCCGCCGCCGTGAGGTAATGCTCCGCTTCTGACGAGCGAGCGGCGTTTACCAAAAGCACAGTGCAGTAGAATATGCACAACCGGCGGTGTGCCATGATGGATTCCTCCGAAAGAGCATCAAACCAGCGCAGAAGCTGCTTTTCTCGGCCCTGGTACCACAGCTTCTCTACTTCCTCCTGCAGCACGTCTGCAGCCTGGCCGAAGGCCTCTGCGTCAATGAAGGCATCTACCGCTGCAGGTACCATTCCCTTCTGTCTGTACCAGTCTGCCGCCCGGCAGAGAATCCTGCCGACCTCCCGGGGACGCTCCTTTGCAAGCTGATGCCTCAGAAGCTGGCCAAAAAGAGGGTGATAGCGGTACCATCGGCCCGCCTCATCGAGCTTAACCACAAAGAGGTTCTGCCGCTGCAGGCGCATGAGCATATCCAGCCCGCGGCTGCTTTTGGTGACGTGGTCGCAAAGCGAGGGGGTAAACCGGTTCAGTGGGGAGGTCTGCAGGAGAAAATCCCTGACCTCGGGCGGCTGGTGAGCCAGAACCTCGTCCAACAAGTACTCGAGTATGTAGCGGTTCTGACCGGCAAGATTATGGATCAGCTGCGAGATGTCATCACTCTGCGAGGCGGACAGAGCAAAGAGCTGAAGACCCGTTATCCAGCCCCGGGTACTTTTGAGCAGCTCAGCAAGTTCATCATCGCGGACGTCGTATCCAGTCATACGGCAAACCAGCTGTCTTACTGCTCTGGCATCCAACCGGAGATCGGCAGCCCGCACCTCCAAAATTTCTCCCCTTCCCCTCAGACGGCTGAGCCCCACCGGGGGATCCACCCTGGTGACCAGGACTACATGGACAGTCGGGGGAAGATGCTGCAGAAGGTATGAGATGCCGTCGTGAATATCTCGTTCCTCGATGACGTGATAATCGTCCAGCACAAGTATAGCCGGTTTGGGCAGGGACGCCATCTCGTTGACAAGCCTCTTGAGGAAATTGCGGTAATCAGTCGGGCCGCCGGCCATACCTGCCAGCTGGGTGGTTTCAGCCTGCAGATAATCAGCCGACTTTTTTCCCACGCCGCCATGCACCTCAGACAGCGCTCTGACGACGTACGACCAGAATACTCTTCCGTCGTTGTCTCCCTCATCCAGCGATACCCAGGCTGTACAGCTGTCGAGGGCCTGCAGCCACTGCAGCGCCGCAGTTGTCTTTCCATATCCCGCCGGGGCAGAAATAAGCGTCAGCTTGCGGGTGAACCTTCCGTCAGACTGCAGTTCGCGGTTCATCTTCTCGCTTAGCCCTGGCCGCTGCAGAAGATCTGAACGCAGCGGCGGGACCGTGTACTTCACTTCCATCAGCGTGGTCATCCGAACACCTCTACCTTGTCAGCCGTCAGTATCTCACTAGCCCTATTAATTGAAATTTCCAGCACGAAGGGGCAATCTCCTCCCCGCCTGCGCATTTCCCGGCGCAAACAGGTTAATCTCCGCGACGTCCATGCCGCCGGTGCAAGCCTCAAAAAGCAGCAGGCCAGAGTCTTCATCCCCTACCAATGGTTGCCTTCAGATTACCCCCGAATAATGACAGGTCAACGCAGTTCGCATGGCCTTATACTTCAGCTCCGCGTAGGTATTTGAGGCCCCGGGAGCCATCGGGTCGCAGCGGATGGCACTGCAAAAAAGATGCCTGGCTGCAGCGGATGCCACCTTGTGATTTGCGGGTCGGGCTGAAGGGGCCAAAAAAGGGGGCTCAGGAGGGAGGTCGGGGCCTGGTCTGTCCTTTTTGCTTCCGACGGCTGCGCAGCTCGCACAGAACATCACCCAGATCCCGCTCTCTTTTGGCCAAAAGGACCATGCAGTGAAAAAGCAGGTCAGCTACCTCTGCTACCAGCTCATCGGGGTCATCATACGCCAGGATGACCTCCGTCGCTTCCTCCCCGATCTTGCGCAGCAGGGTCTGTTTCTCCGACTGCAGAAGTTTTGCTACATAGGACGAATCTTGATCTCCCCTTTTTCTCGACTCTAAAACCCCATGCAGTTCACCAAGCAGCGAAATATCCCACTGCCCTCTGCCTTCCCGTTGACAGTGCACAGTACGGAAAAAGCAGCTGTACGCTCCAGTATGACAGGCAGGACCCTCAGGACTCACCCGGTACAGCAGGGCATCTGAGTCACAGTCAGCCGCAATATCCAGCACCCGGAGCCGGTTACCGGAGGTCTCACCCTTCTGCCACAGCACCTCGCGGCTTCGGCTGTAAAAATGGGCAAACCCCGTCTGGATTGTCCGCCGGACCGCCTCAACGTTGGCGTAAGCAAGCATCAGGACTTCCCCGGTGGCCTGCTCCTGCACTATCACCGGTACCAGGCCGTCAGATGAGTAGCGGATATCGCCCAGAGAAAGGTTCATATCCTCACCTCCACCCCTCTGTCCATAAGGTACTGCTTGACCTCACGGATCCCGTACCGTCCGTAGTGAAATATGCTCGCGGCCAGCACTGCATCTGCTCCCGCCTCGAGGGCCCTGAGCATGTGCCGGGGGCCTCCTGCTCCCCCTGAGGCGATGATGGGCACAGCCACGCATTCGCTGAGCACCTGAAGCAGCCTCAGATCGTAGCCCTCTTTGGTTCCGTCCCTGTCCACACTGGTCACCAGCAGCTGACCCGCTCCAAGTGCCGCAGCCTGCTGCGACCAGCAGACGGCATCCAGCTCGGCGCTCTGCGAACCACCGTGCGTGC
>PUMD01000093.1 GCA_003551215.1 Clostridia bacterium
AGACGGGAATCAACGGCGCTTATGCCGTAGGCTTCGGCCACTTGCATGGCCTCCGGCCCCAGCAGTATGCGGCGGCCGTCTTCGCGCACCCGGTCGAAGACCTCGCGCACCTTCTGCTTATTACCCTGCACCGTGAGCGGCTGGGCTTTTTTCAGACGCTCTCTGATTCGCTTGTGCTGAATCAGGCCGCGGAGGCAGGTTACTGCTTCCTCGGGGAAATCGGGGCAGGGTATACCTGCGCGGGACAGCTGACGGCTGGCTTCTTCGACGCTTTCACCTCCGGTGAAGGCGGCAACCAGGGGCTTGTCGGGAAACTGCTTTCGCAGCGAAATGATCGGTTCTACTGTCTCGAGGGGATCGATGAAGGCGGTGGCGCAGAGCAGAACAACTGCCATATCCACGTTAGGATCGGCCATAACCGTCTGCAGCCCGAACCGGTAGCGGTCGGGACCGGCATCGCCGACCACATCCACCGGGTTGTTTATGTTGGCCATCTCCGGCAGGCCCTCGCGCAGCCTGTCGTAGGTCTCATCGGTGAAAGTGGCAACCTCAAGGCCGGACAGCTCTATCGCGTCGGTACAGACCACACCGGTTCCACCAGCGTTGGTGACGATCCCGACCCGTCGGCCTCTTGGTACGGGTTGCTCCACCAGCGCTTTGGCCAGACTGAACTGTTCGGCCATAGTCTCCAGACGCAGGACGCCGCTTTGCCGGAAGGCGGCCTCATATCCGGCCTCGCTGCCGGCCAGCGCTCCCGTATGGGATGAGGCTGCGGCGGCTCCCGCCTCGCTGACGCCCGATTTCAGCATAAGCACCGGTTTCTGCAGGGCCGCCTTGCGGGCGGCTTTCACAAAAGCCTCGCCATCCTCGATGCTTTCAAGATACATGGCGATGACATCGGTATTGGGGTCATCTGCTGCATCAGAAAGAAAGTGCGATTCGTTGAGCATGGCCTTGTTGCCCATGCCCACAAAGCGGCTGAAGCCCAGTTCCTGCTCAAGGCTCCAATCCAAAATGGCCAGACACAGCGCGCCGGACTGCGAGTAGAAGCCTATATTGCCCTCCACGGGGAAAGTCTCACAGAACGTACTGTTTATGGGGGTATGCGTATCCCATATTCCAGTGCAGTTGGGGCCCATTATCAACATGTCGTATTCCTCGGCGATCTCAACCAGCTTCTGTTCCATCTCTGCGCCTTTTTCGCTGGCTTCCTTGAAGCCCGCGCTCAGGACTACCACCATCTTCACTCCGGCCTCGCCGCATTCCTGCAGTACTCCGGCGACCAGGCGCGCGGGAATGCAGATTATCACCTGATCGACCGGGTCGCCAACGGCGGATATGTTCGGGTAGCACTTGTAACCTTCAATCTCGGAGTGATTGGGGTTGATAGGATAGATCTTGCCTGGGTAGGCGTAATTTTTCAAATTACGAATCACTGCGTTACCTACTTTTTTGCGTGAGGGCGAGGCACCAATAACCGCTATCGAAGCAGGATTGTACAGAAGCGACAGGTTGCTCATGACGACATATCTTCCCCTTTCTGAATCACCTTTAAGGCACACAGAACCTTCTGGGTCGCCGGCGAAGCCGGGATTGCTCATTACCTTTTGGGTTCCGCACCTGATAGTCAGTATATACTTTGCTTTTTCAATGCCGCCTGCATGCAGTCCCTGTCAGTACTATTTCTCAGAAGTGATATGTTTTCCTGCAGATGTGCCTCGAAGAGGGCAGTGGCCTGGGATGCAGCAGGCCGCAGATGATACCATAAAGGTAGACTTACCTTATGGAACCCGGTTATTGGGCAGATGGACAGAAAGGGAAGATGTATGAACAGCAAGACTATAAGCAGGATAGCGATTGTCGCAGCCATTTACGTGGCAATCACAGTGGGGCTTTCGCCTATTTCCTACGGTCCGGTGCAGGTGCGGCTTTCCGAAGTGCTGACACTGCTGCCCTTTTATTTTGGTCCGTGGGCGGCGGTTGCCCTGTGGCTAGGCTGCATGATAGCCAATGCCTTCGGAGGACTGGGAATGGTGGATATCATCGGAGGCAGCCTGCTGACACTGATAGCCGGGCTGCTTACCGCGCGCTCGTCCACCCGTTGGACGGCTGCTGTCTGGCCGGTGGTTCTGAACGCTTTTGGAGTCGCCGGGATCCTCAGCTATGTGCTGGGCTTTCCGTACTGGCCGACTGTGCTCACCGTGGGACTGGGGCAGTTTGTGGCAGTATGGGTGGTGGGTCTGCCGCTTATGGGTTGGCTGGCGAGGCATATGTCGACCTATGTTGAGTCCGAAAGGCTTCGGGAAAGAATAGGTCACTGAAGGGCAAGGCACTGCCGAGTACGGGATTCGGGCACGAACACCTGCAGGATGATAGCGTCTGCGTTCTGCAGGTTGCTTTTTCGTCACCCTCCGTTCATGTGTGCCGACAGCAGATCCCAGCTGCCAGCCAGCTTCAGCTCCCTGCGCAGCTTCTCGGCAGTCTCTCGATACAGACCGGCGATTCCTGGAGGTCTCAGTCCCAGCGGCCCGCTGGTTGCGCTCAGCTGGTGGGCCAGCTGGTGTATGTGCTGCGCGATAATGAGTGACGCTTCGCTGAGCTTTTGCAGCGATTCTTCATCCTGCTGCCTGACTGCATCTTCCACTGCCGCCCGAATTGCTCCGCCCACCCTGTAGAAGAACTCCTTTTCGGCGGCAGGAATATCCCTGCTGGCGAGGTGTATTTTCAGCTGGTAGGTATACATGAAGCTGTCTATTACCTGATCCAGGTCGGCAAGATCACGTTCCTCGAGTATGACGACTTGGTCAATGCGGCGATTATTCCGGGAAAGAACTTCGGCGGCGTTGTAAAGCAGGGTCTGCTGCATGCTGTCGTATTGACGAATGCTGCTGCTGCACAGGCGGATGAGCTGCAGGTTGACCGCAAGGCTTACAAGGCAGACTACAAGAAGCCATACAGCATATTTTCGCGCCCAGTTGGAAAGTTTGCAGAGGTATTTGCCCAGCATGAAAGCGCCCCCCGAAGCTGCCAATCCCCCAATAGAGATAAAAACCAACTTAATTATACTACTGCTTATTGCTGTGCTGAAAGACCGTTTTCCTGTCCCCGGTGGTGTGCTGTCGGATGTTGCATTAAAAGGAAAAAACAGCTACATTGTAGTTGGGGTTTCTTTCTCAGAGCACATCATCTGGAGGTGGTGCTGTTGAAAGGACGCATCAAGTGGCTCGGGCATGCGGCTTTTATGCTGGAGACTTCCGGGGGCAAGACGGTGCTTTTCGATCCGTGGATTTCCGGCAATCCTGCCTGTCCGATCGAGGTTGATGAGCTTCAGAAGGTGGACCTGGTTTTAATAACCCACGATCATGCTGACCACGGAGCAGGAGACGTCGGCTACCTGGTTGATGAATGCGGTGCAAAGCTGGCGGCGCAGCCCGAACTGAAAGAGCACCTGCAGGAGAAGTTTGACCTGGAAGATGAGGCTTTCCTGCCCGGAATGAACATCGGGGGTACAGTTGAGTTCGACGGTCTTGCGGTAACCATGGTGCAGGCCTTTCATTCGGCCTCTGCCGGTTATCCCTGTGGTTTTATTCTGACCACAGAGGAGGAAAAGAGGATTTACCACGCGGGAGACACCGGTATATTTGCCACCATGCAGACGCTCGGAGATCTTTATGAGCTGGATATGGCTTTGCTTCCAACGGGCAGCACCTTCGTCATGGATTCCCGGCAGGCCGCACACGCCACGGCACTGCTGCGGCCCGACAAAGTCATTCCCATGCACTACGCAACTTTTGAGGTTCTGGAGCCTGATGCGGAGAAGTTTGCCCAACTGGTTGAAGACGGCCCATCGGGTGCCGAAGTCATTGTTGCCGAGCCGGGTGATTGGATCGAGGTGTAGCCAGCGACCTATACAGAAATAAGCGGCCGGTGAGGGCGGTGACCTGTGCGGCCCTCACCGGCCCTCTCAAAGGGTCACACGCCTTTTACGTGTTCATCGAAAAAGTCAGCCACCTGCCGGTATGCTTCAATCTTGTTTGACAGCTTGATCAGACCGTGTCCCTCATCTTCAAAACGCAAATACTTAACCACCCCGCCGCGGTCGCGGACCCTTTGCACGATCTGTTCGGCCTCCTGCACCGGAACCCGCGGATCGTTGGCGCCGTGGATGACAAACAGGGGCGCTTCAATGCGGTTTGCTTTGTGGATGGGGGATATGCTGACCAGGAAATCGTAATCGTCCTGCAGGCTTCCGTATTCAGCTTCTCTGAGGTGGCGCCGCCAGGGCCCGGTGTTTTTCAGGAAGGTGATGAAATTGGCAATGCCCACGCGGTCGACGGCGGCGGCCCACAGGTCGGGATACTCGGTGATGCAGGCCAGAACCATAAATCCGCCGTAGCTGCCTCCAATGACCGCTACGCGGTCCGGGTCGGCATCTCCCTGTGATACCAGCCAGTCGTATCCTGCCCGAATGTCCCTGACGCTGTCCATACGCTTTTCGACGTCATCTAAGTGTATGTAGCGGCGGCCGTATCCTGCACTACCTCTGACGTTGGGTTCGAAGACCGCGTAACCGCGGTTTACCAGGTACTGCGTTGTGGGGCTGAAGCCCACCCGCCGCTGACTTTCAGGTCCCCCGTGAATGTCGATTACCACCGGCAGCTTCTCCGGATCGGATGCTCCCTGCGGTCGGTAGTAAAAGGCGGGAATCTCAAGCCCGTCGAAGCTTTTGAAGTGCACCAGCTCGGGTTCCACCAGGGTTTCTTTGGGTATTGCTGCCCGGGAAGCGAAAGTAAGCTGTCTGGCCCGGTCGCCGTCCAGATCGTACATCCAAAGGTTTGGGTTGTGCTGCGGCGCACTTACCGTGATGGCCAGCTCATCCCGCACCGGTGACCAGACAGGCACGCCGTACACCCCGGCGGGCAGACCGCAAAGCCGGCTGCAGGAGCCGTCGTCGACGTGGTATATCCACAGCTGGGAGTAACCCTCGTCGTTGACCAGGTAAGCCAGCTTGCTTCCGTCGGGTGACAGCTTCAGTCCTTCTATTTCCTTTTTCATCTGCACAACCGGGGTCATTCGACCTTCACCGAAATCGTAGTAAAATATGCCCCGCCAGTTTCGCCCTTCGTTGCTTATCAGATAAAAGCCCTTCCCGTCAGGCCGCATCTGCAGGTGCTGATACACTGCCTGCCCCTCGTGTGGGGTAAGATGGAGCATCTTCTCGTCGGCCAGCCCGAGCAGATGCAGGTCATGATCGAAGTTGGAATGAGAGAGCCGGATTATCAGGCTGCTTCTGTCCGGTGTCCAGGCGGCGGGAAAGTTGCTCCCCTCACGCCGAAGCACCCTGCGGGCATTACCCGTATCCAGTTCGGCGGTGTAGATGTGAAAGTGTGCCGGATGCTCGCGGTTGGAGGCAAAGGATATCATCTCTCCGTCGGGAGAAAAATCGCCAAGCCGGTGGATGGCCTCCGGTTCGTTGGTTATCTTCTGGCTGCGGGTTCCCCGGCCGTCCACAGAGAAAAGCTGCATCCTCTCGTTTCCACCTGAGTCCATGCTGTAGATAAGTCGGTCCTGAGTGGGAGAGTACTTCACCTCCGAGACCCGCTCGGGATGGAAGGTAAGCTGCCTGGGCCACCCCCCGGTGCGAGATACGCTCCACACCTGGGGGACTCCCGTTGTGTTGACCAAAAAGGCGATCCGCTCTCCATCGGGTGAGAAGGTCGGGTTGCTCGCCGCCCGGATCTGCAGGTACCGCTCTATGTCAAAGGTCTCCTGGGGCATGGCTCACATCAGTCTCCTTTCGTGATGTCGCAATTTTGAGTCATCTTGCGGTCGGGATAACGATTCGCCAGTGCCGCCCAAGATCCCTGCCCTGCGTTGATCTCCTCTGGAGGCAGGGATTGCTGCCGCGGTGGGGAAGCTTTTTTTGAACACCAACTGTGTGCAAGGGAGGTGGAGTCATTGCGGATCGAGTATCCTATCACTTTTCTTTATTACCATGACCTGGATTCGGTCGTTCCCTTTTACCGGGACGTTCTGGGGCTTGAGCTGGACCGGGATCAGGGCTGGTGCAAGATATTCCGCCTGAACGACCATTCTTGCCTGGGGCTGGTCGATGAAGCGCAGGGGTCGGTGCCGGCCAGCGAGGACAAGCCGGTGCTGATCACCCTGGTGGTGGATGATGTGGATGCATGGTACCAATACCTCCGGGATAAGGGTGTCCGGGTCACTGAAGAACCCCAGATGCACGAGGATATCGGGGTGTACTGCTTCTTCACAGAAGATCCGGCCGGCTACAAGATCGAGATACAGAAGTTTGTGGACTGAGTAAGCCGGCGGTCATTCCCCGGGCTCACGCAGCAGCAGACCGGAGGCGCGGACCTTGGTGCTGACTTCGATGTCCACCGCCAGCTCGGGGAAGACTTTTTGATTCCACCCGTCTGCCAGCTGCCACCACAGCTCGGGGTTATGCCGGTAGAGGGTCTGGCCGAAGCCGTAGATGTCGCTTTGAAAATGGTTTTGCACCGTGTGCAGGGTGCTGCGTATTTCGCCCTGGATGAATCCGGCGGCCAGCTGCTCTATCTCCCGTACCGCCGGGGCAGCTCCCACCTGAAGTGGATGAGATGCTTCCGCCACCTGCAGGTGAGCGTCTACCCCTATCTTCATCCTCAGGTCTTCTTCGCTTTCTCCGGAGCATTTTATGCTGGAGGAAGTGCGGAATCCTTCCAGGACGATGGTTCCTCCCTCGTGCTGCGGATGGGGAAGCTCTATTGTGGTTTCTATGACCCGGCCGTCTGCCCACAAGAATCCGCGCGCATCATTGCCGTCCAGCAATCCGACCAGCCGGTCTTCTTCGAATACCGCCAGTCCCAGCAGCATGGTCATACCCGGGGTAGGTTCGGCAAGCTCTCCCTGCCGCATAGGGTCCAGCACCGGGTGCTCAGAAGGCAGCATACCGGGGATGTTGTCTTCGCTTCTTAGCGGATGCTGAAGCATTTCCGCAGGCTCCTGTGGTTCTGCTTGCTCGCCGGCGCGCATAACCTGTACGTCTTCCGTATCGCGGCCGACGGTGTGCATGGCTATGGGCTCGATTCCTGGTTCGGCCAGCTTCCGTAGAAACTCGCCCAGCTTTATGCGGGTGGCCCGGCCGGTTTTTTCGGCGGTGTAGGTGAGCCCCACCAGAGTCTCTGTTGGCACGTCCTCCATGAAGGGGCGCTGAAGCAGCCCGCTTCCGGTATCGCAGACGTTGATCAGGATGCTGCGGCGGAAGGTTCCGCGGCGCATAAACATATCCAGGTAGGGGGCGACGCCTCCCCGGGCCAGATCCTGGCCGAAGATTACCGCGGAAAGCTGGCCCAAAAACATCTCCCGCGGCATACGACGGTTGATGATCCGCAGGGCATGGTACAGCGTGGTGGCCTCCTCCTGCAAAACCCACGATACTATGTCCGCCTCACCGCCGTCTGTGTCCCCCGCGCCCCGCAGCAGAGCATCGGGGTTGAAGACCTCTGCCGACAGAACAGTTTGGCCCTCGGAGTCCTGGTCTATGGCCATCCCACCGACAATGGCTATCTCGTGTGTCTCGATGAGACCCCAGCAGCCGGTGAAAAAAAGGCAGCTGAGCAGCACAATTACCAGACAGACAGCCTTTTTACTCATGAGCTTTTGCCCTTCCCAAGCAGGCAGCAAAGCAGATGCATCCCCCCGAACAGAACCAGGTGAACAGCTATCAGCACTATCCCGGTGAAGGTTGGTCCCAGCACCCGGCGGATGGCGAAGATGTCCGCGAAGGGCTGCGACACTAAAATGCCGCCGGAGACGGTTAGAAGGGCGGCCGCGACTCCCCTGCTGAGTGCGGGGAAAACACCGCGTACGATGATCAGCGAACAGAGAAAAAAGAGGGCTGTATCGAAGGCTACCCCCAGGACCCACAGGCTGATTGCCAGTATATCCAGCCGTTCCAGGATCCCCCGGTAGTAGATGGTGCGGGCTATGGAGTGCACCGGCGATAGGGACAGGACTGCCAAACGGGGGCCCAAAATGGCGTTGGCCAACACGGCAAACACGATCAGAAGCAGGCCGGTGGCTGCGGTCGCC
>PUMD01000090.1 GCA_003551215.1 Clostridia bacterium
CTGCCAGCGCCGCCAGCTGGTCGCCCACCTGTGCAATGGGCGAGGCGATGCCGTTGCCCAGATACCACCCGGCAAGCCCTACTACCAGGGCGGCAACCCCGACGACGATCAGTATTATATTACGCAGCTGGTTGACTCCGGCGAAGGCTTCGGCGTGGTCTATTTCCACCACCGGGCCGGAAAGCAGACTGACCGCCTCCGAATCTATGCTCTCCTGCACTCACTCGGCCATCTCCCCGGCTTCCATGAAGCCGCCGAAGGTCAGTTTGATACCGTAGTCGGTCCTGTAAATGTGGCACATAGTTTACCCCCTTTCGAACTGGTACCTCTGTTCCGGGCAGCTGCCTCCTTGTCTCCGGATGGACTAAGCTGGCGTCTCCAGAATATATCCGCAAGCCCCATGCCAGAGTCGCTGATAATCTGTGTTTTCGATATGACTGGGGCATCCTCAGGCAGGAGCCTTATCTTTAAGTGGAGAACCTGCAAGATAGGGGGAGAGCAGTGCAGGGAGCGTACGTTACCAAAGCTGCTGGTCGAAGTTAGGTCTTCGCAATCATTTTGCGTAATCGTTTGTCCCGGGGTTGGGAGGGAGGCGGAGAAGATGACAAACCGCAGGCAACCCCAAAGCGGCAGCTCGGACCTTAAGCTCGCCACTGTGAAAGGGCTGCTTTTTGGCGCAGGCGGCCTGGATATCTCCGGGCGGATGCTCACCGAAGGGCATCATTGGAGCCTGTCGGATATCCTGAAGATCTTTTTCGTGCCTATTTTTGCTCTTATCATTGCCCAGACCATCATTCTGCCAGGCCAGGTTCTTCCCCTGGCCGCCACCGCCATCCTGCTTCCCGCCCTTCACCTTCTGGCCATATGGTGGTTTGCGCCCCACCGCAGCAGCAGGGCGATCGGCATGGGCCGGAGCATCCCTCGCGGTTTCTGGTGGCACCTGGCAGCCAGCAGCCTGGTGTGGGCGGTGGGTCTGCGGATCGTCACCTACGGGATCATCTCTGTTCAGCTGGCCCTGTTTGATGTACCCACCGAGGCGCTGCACATCAACAATCCTTTCGTGACGGAAACCGGACTCGCCGTGTGGGAGCAGACGCTTTTCGTCTTGAGCATAGCGGTGCTGGGTCCCATCTGGGAGGAAATATTTTTCCGCGGAATACTCTACCGTTCCATGG
The DNA here is from genome assembly GCA_003551215.1 of Clostridia bacterium. Lineage (GTDB taxonomy): Bacteria > Bacillota > Sulfobacillia > SLMV01 > SLMV01 > PUMD01. Next base: position 1,176 of record PUMD01000090.1, read on the forward strand.
GCAAAAGCTGGGGGCTCGTTTGGGCAGCTGCAGTCAGCTCGGGGGTTTTCGCGCTCATGCATGGGTCGTTGGCGCTGTTTCCTGCCCTATTTGTGCTGGGAGTGTTGATGGTGCTGCTTTACGAATCGACTCAGAGCCTCTGGTACCCGATAGGCGTGCACATACTCTTTAATCTCAGCAGCCTGGTCTTAATGCTCGTTATGTGATGGTATCAGGCTGACAGGGTCACAAGCAGGTGATAAAATCGCGCAAACCCTCGACAAATAACCTGATGACAAAACCCCGGGCAGGACACAGAAACTGGTCCGGCTCCTCATTTTACCGGATGCTCAGCGAAATATCGGCCCTTCACCGTCAAGGGTGCTGTTCTGAGGGGAGGTACCGCTGTGAATGCACATGAGACAAAGCGCATTGCCGTCATCAGTGACGTACACGGCAATCTGCCGCCGCTGAAGGTCAAGGAGGACTCCTATGGCACCAAAGCGGCCTTTCAGCACTACGGATTGACCAGCAGGGCCGATAATCTTAGTCGATTCGCACCCCTGGTCGGTGATCCGGACGACCGGGACCTTGATAGGTTGTTCTGTGATATTGATGCTGACGTCGTCTTCTACGGACACGATCACTGCCCCTCGGACGTTCACGGAAGGGCACATTACATAAACCCCGGAGCACTGGGCTGCAGCAGCAATTGTTATGGCAGGATGAACATAGCCGAATTTCGCAGCGACGGCACATACAGCATCGACGCAGCGAAGGTGGCATATGACAGACAGGCGGTTTTGCAGGCACTGCAAAGCAGAAAGGTTCCCGAAGGCGATTTCATAGCCCGGGCCTTTTTTGCAAAAGATTCCGCCGGCTGCGGATAGCATTGATGAAGCAAAGCCGGATGTTTCTTCAGGCAGCAATCCTCAGGGGTCTGCTTTTCCTCTGTCCCTGTGAGCAAAGGTCACATCCCCACAGCCAACCTGACCCTTTACCTGCGGTCCCGCAGCGATGAAGGCCGTCAGCCAGGCGGCAGTGATGCCCCACCTCCGCAAGCCGGGTGCACCAGCGCCTCCGCAGAATAGATCAGGTGGGCCTTTTCTCTGTCCAGAAAGCGGGCGTCTGGCTGCATGAGCCGGAACCTGCGGCTAATGTGACTCTCAACTTCAACCGCTCTGTGGCTTATAGTTTACGTAGATCGGACTGGACCAGGCCATCTCACCGTCGGCCTGCATAAGGCGCACCCAGTAGCGGTTCAGGCCGCAGGAGGGCTCAGGGTCAGCATAGCAAAAGCTCACCTGCCTGGGTCCGGCTTCGGCGGGGGCCAGGGATACCTCCACCTGCTGATTCACCCCGCCGGCTGATTTTTCCAGCGTCTGCCCACCGCGCAGCTCGTCTGGGCGGAAGGAGAAAGTGCAGGGCCCGGACTCAAATACCAGCTCCGCATCCCCTTTTTCCTCTATACGGACCAGCAGTCCATCGAGATCGCCCGAGGTGGATGAAATCCACTGCAGTTCGGTGTCTCCGCGGTGGATCAGCCCCTGACGCGGGTTATCGAAGGCAAACTCCCGCGCCGATGCGAACCTACCCCCGGTTATGGTCAGCCTGCCGTCCCAGTCGGTGTGTCTGCCCCGGCTGGTGATGCGGGCTCCGCTCCAGGCTATCCGGATGCAGTCCGGATCCAGCTCGCCTGCAGAGAAGATGGGGTATTCGTAAATCACATCTTTTCCGTTCAGCAGCTTCACTGAATGAAGGGGGGCTGTACCCGCCGCCCGAACCCGCAGCTCGGGGGGTTCATCTGTGCTGAACTCCTCCCCCATGCTGCGGCCGCCGGCGCACACGGACAGATATATCCTCTCCCCGGTGGTGGCGTAGGTGCGGCGGCCCGACAGGGCCTCCCACACCGACTTCCGGGTAAGCTCCTTGGCCAGCACGCAGGTCAACCCGCCCCGGGTACCAAAGGAGTCACCGGTGGCGTAGGCTGCGCCGGGTCGACCGGTGTGGTCGTCGCCGTTGGCCACCACTCCCACCTTCAGCCCCCTGTCGAAGGCCTCGTGCAGAAACCACTCAAAGCGTCCGTGCACCGAACATATCTCCACCAGGGGGGCCTGCCCGGTGCGGTGATAGTCCAGCACCGCCCGTCGTCCCCCGATGTGGGGAATTAGCATGGCTTTTTCATCCCGCAGCTGCTCGTAAAGCTCACTTATCGGGTAGCGGTCGGTGTGTGCATCCGACTTATCGGTTATCTGCCAGTGGCTTGACCGGTATATGGGCTTATCATCGCAGTACCAGAGCACGTTGTGGTCACCGCCTGCCGGCGTGTTGCCCGACCACTCGTATCCCAAGAAGGTGACAAACCGGCCCGGCTGGTTGAACTTGCGGGTGTACCTTTGAATCTCCGCCCAGTCGCCGGCGGTAATCTGAAAATCGTTGCCCTGGTGGGTGCATATGTCTACCGCCGCCACATCCCGGGCATACCGGAAGTACTCCTGCACCGTGCCGGTGCCCACCGTGCTTTCGGTCTGCCCGTGCAGATCCGCCCACCAGCGTCCCTCCTTCTCTGCTTCGGCACGCGAGACCCTGACCGGATTGCTCACCCCGCGGACTCCGCCCTCTTTATCCAACACTTCTATGCGGCAAAAACCCTCTCCGGTCAGCTGCACTCCCTCGAAGCGGTGCACACCCTTATCCCCCCGACGGAAAGTGTATGCATCAGGCAGACTGCCAGCAGCTGGGGAGAATTCTACCGTCCCGCGGTAGCTGTGGCTGGGGTTGCCCCACCGGTCCTCAGCTGTGACCGTAAGACAGAAGGGTTCGCCGGGCTGAACTAAAGAGGGGGCCGCCACCCGCAGGCGTGAGGCATCACCTCCGATGATGGGTACCGATGGTGAGGACGGGACCCTCACAAAGACCCCCGTCTCAAACGACTCCACCAGCAGGCGAAACTCGAAGGCAGACTCGCAGAAAGTCTGCGCCCGCGTGCCCGGTCCGCCGCCGGAGGTATCGCCCAGAGTCATGATCACCCGGTCGCCCTCCTGCAGGGGATACTCGCTGACTGTGATTGTCACCGTCTCAAACCACGGTCGGAGGTGTCCCTTCTCCTGATATTCGGCGTTGACCTCGCCCCGGCCGTCGGTCTTCACGGTGAAATAGTCAGCCTCACCGGGACGGTCAAACTGAGGGGTGGCCCAGTCGCTGGCCAGGCGGAAGGCCAGTTTCATCCGGCCTCCGTTGTCCACCCCGTACCGGCCCACCGTGTAGGTCAGCTGCCACGTGCCCATCTGGCCCGCTGTTATGGGCTGATCAGGGCTCAGGCTCACCTCTCCATACCACTTGTTTGGGTTTTCCTTCTGCCGATCTTCTGCGCCAAATCTCACGCGAATCTCTCCTCTGTGTCACAGAGTTGGGTCCCCTTTAACCCGCCCGGCACACCAACCTTCCGCGGGGCAACAGGTTATGTAGATGATAACGTCTGCAGCAGCCGCCGGCAAATCACACCATCGCGCGCATATGCAGCCCGCGATAGCATGCGCCGCTGCATCCTGCATCCGACGGTGTAGATAGATGGGTACCTGATTGCATCAGGGAAGCAAAACGCACCTGCGGGGTGCAGCTGGTCGCAGCACACAGGCCGCATGGCCTCTACGGCATGACCGAGAAAATGACGTAACCGCTCATGAGAACGCAGCCCACAATGGTGAGGGCGAATATAACTGCCAGATCCCGCCAGCTGTCGAAAAACTCCATGATAACACCTCAGATGCGCAGCATGGTGAAGGTGAAGAACCACCAAAACCACAGAAAATCAACCGTTATTACCGCCAGAACATCTCCCCGCCAGTCGTAGTCTCTGTACCTCAGCAGAAACCACACCGCCGCGGAGGCCAAAATGATCGCCGCCCAGAAATCTCCCCAGGGCACCGCCCTGCCGTCAAAATACATAAAGCCCGGCAGCAACAGGCGCCAAAGCACCGCCACCGCCGCTGATGCTGCACCGGGATACCAGCCGTAGCCCTGCGGCAAAAACCAGCCGCCGGCGAATATCAACACCGCCGCTGCCATCACCGGCAGCACATTTGGAAGCATGGTAGCCAGGCCCATGGCCGTTGTCCCGACAAGGCGGCTGACGGCTGACGGAAGCGGGCTGTCCACCTCCAGACCAACCGCATCCCAGTACACCACCTGGGCCGGCGACATAGTGTTCATGTAGTTAACCGAAAGCGACATGTCCGGCTGCACGGCCAGGAACGCAAGGTGCTCATTCCCCTCGGAGTCCTCGAACAGAACGGGACTGAGCGTAGCGCTCACTGTCGGGGTCATCTCCTGCGTCCTGACCTGCCCGGTTTCATCCACCGCCCCCCAAAAGACGGAGAGTCCTCCCTCTTCATCGGTCTTGCTCACCGTCCAGACCAGCTGTTCTGACTCCCCTGCCTGGCGCCCGCCGGCCAGTCCGGCCAGCTCGCCTGCGCTGAGAAGCTCGCGGCCGTGATCAGCAAGCTCTCCCTCCGCGTGGTCCATGGCCAGCACTTCATCCAGGCGCAGGTGAAACAGTCGGTCACGTCCCGCACTTCGAGCCACCATCAGCATGTCTTTGGCCTCTCCCTCAGCTGCCAGCTCCAACGGCGGTTCCCTTTCTCCTATGGAATAAGAGAGACTGATCGCTTCATCGGGGTCCTCGTCGTGCAGGCGGAGGACACGCAGCTGCCGGGCGGCCTCTCCCACCCTCTCAACCCACAAAAGAAAAATCTGTCCCTGGTGCTCCGCAAGCACGGGACTGACTGATGGGTTATCGGTTGCTATAAGCTGCGGGGTCTCACAGCAGATTTGTGCTCCGGGAGAGCAAAGCCTTACATTGAGCACTCCCTCGGCCGAATCAGACCAGCTGAAATACAGTTCGCCGTCGACAACCTGCACCTGCGGATCGCGGATGGAGCGGTCGGTGGCAAAAACCTCGTCTGAGTAGAGCATCTCCCCTTTTTTGGGCGAAAATACTCCAGTCAACAGGTGGGCACCGCCCTCCCTCTGCTCGACCCACAACACCCGCATCTTGTCTCCATCTGCGGCAAAATCAAAGCCGGTGATGCGGGCATCCGGGCCGGTAGAGTAACCGTAGATGGGCTCACCGCCAGCACGGCCGACGGATAGGTCGAGTTTCTGATACGCAAGGGCGCTGGCCTCGCCTTCCTCTCCGTCGGCCACCCAGAGCAGGTGCACCAGCTGCGAGTCCCAGTCCGGCGCGGCCGCAAGCCGCGGAACAAAGCGGGTTGCCCGGCCCAGCTGGTGAAGTCGGGACCAGCCCTCCGGCCAGGTGTGCGGGACCCGGCCCTCCGCCGGGGAACCGGCAGCAAAAATCAGGACGGTAAAAATGACCACCAGCAAAAGCAGCCGGTGTCGGATATTGCGCCTATCCGATCCCCACAGGGACCTCACCGGTATCACACATCCATCTTCGGGTCCAGGGCGTCGCGCAGGCCGTCTCCTGCCAGGTTGAAGGCCAGCACGGTTATGCTTATGGCGATGCCCGGTATGGTGGCTATGTGCGGGGCGTGACGGAGGTACTGCCGTCCCGGGGTCAGGATGTTACCCCAGCTCGCCACAGGCGGCTGAACCCCGAAGCCCAAAAATGACAAAGAAGTCTCAATGAGCACCGCGGTAGCAACATTCAGGGTGGCCAGCACTATGATCGGCGCCAGGCAGTTTGGCAGGATGTGATAAAAGACTATACGGGTGGTCTTGCTTCCCAGCGCTCTGGCCGATTCAACAAACTCCTCCTCGCGCAGCGAGACAAACTCACCCCGCGTCACGCGGGCGTATTGAGTCCAGCCGGTAGCCCCGATCACGATTATCACGTTGGTGAAGCTGGGGCCCAGCGCCGCCACCACCGCAATTATCAGCAAGATCGGCGGTATGGCCATGAGCAGATCGACAATGCGCATGATCACCGTATCGATCACGCCGCCAAAATAGCCCGCCAGCGCCCCGAAAGTCACCCCCAGAACCAGCGATATGCTGGCGGCGACAAAACCCACCGTCAAAGATATGCGGCTTCCCCATATAACCCGCGACAGCAGGTCCCGGCCCACCTCATCCACACCAAAAGGGTGCTGCAGCGAGGGACCATCCAGCCTTCTGGTGACAAATATATCATCTATTGGGTCGTAGGGGGCCAACCAGGGAGCAAAGACGGCCACCAGATACAAAAGACCTATGACTACCGCAGCCCCCACCGCCAGGCGGTGGCGCAGAAAACGCCGCCAGGCGCGGTGAATCCAGCTTTCCGTGCTGCCGGAGAACTGCCCTTTACCTTGCTTTTTCAACGGATCCTGCTTTGTCACTTATGTCACCCCTCAACTGTAGCGCACGCGCGGGTCTAAGAATGCGTATGAGACATCGACCAGGAGATTCACCAGCACGATACAAAGGGAGCTGAGAAAGACCACTCCCTGCGTGACAAAATAGTCGCGGCTGTGCAGGGAGTTTACCGCCAGCCTGCCTATGCCCGGCCAGGAAAACACCGTCTCAATGATTACCGAACCGCCCACCACGTAGGCCAGACGGAACCCTATCACCGTCACTACGGGGATGGCGGCGTTCTTCAGCATGTGCTTGTATATAACCAGCCGCTCCCCCAGACCCTTTGAGCGGGCCGTGCGGATATAGTCCTTCTGCATGACCTCAAGCATGCTGGAGCGGCTGACCCGCATCAGCAGGGCCACCTGCGCCGTGCCCAGCGCCAGGGTGGGCAGCACGTAATGGGCAAGCGTTCCCGCACCAAAAGACGGTAGCCAGCCCAAATTGACAGAAAAAATAATGATGAGGATAAGCCCCAGCCAGAAGGAGGGCATCGATATTCCCACCAGTGCACCTACTGTGGCCACGTAATCGACGGTCGAGTAATGCTTCAACGCAGAAACAATACCCAGCGGGATGCCCACCAGCAGGGCAAAGGCGTAGGCCGACAGGTTCAGCTTTATGGTGTTGGGCAGCCTGCTCATGATGGAGTAGGCCACCGTCTCACCGGTTATCGCCGAACGACCGAAGTCAAGCCTCGCCGCCCTCCGCAGCCACCTCAAATACTGCGTGTAAAGGGGCTGATCGAAGCCCCACTCCTGCCGGATGGCCTCCACCACTTCCGGGGGGGCATCCAGCCCGGCCACCACCCGGACGGGATCACCCGGGGCCATATGCATGAGCATAAACACAATGACGGATACACCCAGGATTATGAAAACTGATAAAATCAAGCGTCTTATGACAAATTGCGTCATGGCAGAACCCCTTCGACCGGAGGGTGAGGCCAGGCGGCCTCACCCTCCAAATGATGTGATCTGACTTATTCGCCTTCTGCCTCGGTATCCCACACCTCGTGGATGAGCTGCATCTGTCCGGCCGGCTTGCCGTCCTTCATACCTTCGAACCGCTGGTTGACCGTAGAGGTGTTCTGCGAGTGATACAGGAATATGACTGCCTGCTCGTAGGAGGTGATCTCCTGATATTCGTCGTAGTACACCTCGCGTTCCTCGGGATCGATGACCGAACGGCCTTTTTCCAGCAGCTCATTGACCCGCTCGTTGTCGTACTGACCTATCCAGAAACCGCCCTCGGGATGGAAGATGGTGTAGTGGTCCGGGTCCGGCGAGGCACCAAACTGCACTATGCACGCGTCATACTCCCGCGTCTCAGTGAGCCGCTCCAGCACCAGCGACCACTCCAGTTCCTGGATGTTCATCTTGATTCCTATGTCCCGCAGCCAGCTTTGCATCATGACCAGCTCGTTTATCCGCTGCTCATCACCGGCGCGAACCATCGCATCAAACTCAAACTCCTCGCCGTCCTCGTCCTCCAGCACCCCATCGTCGTTTTCTTCCCAGCCCAGATCGCCCAGGATGTCCAGCGCCTTGTCCGGATCATAGGGGAACTTGGTCAGCACATCGGGGTTGTAAAAATCTCCGTAGGCCTCAGAATAAGGCCCGTAACCCACCACCCCGCTGTGCTCGGCGAAGTTATCCACTATGGCATCCTGGTCGATGGCGTGGGCTATGGCCTGCCGCGCACGGTAGTCCTCAAAAAACGGATGATTGTTGTTGAGGATCAGCATGTGAAAGTCCGTCTGCAGGTACTGCAGCACCTCTATATCATCGCTTTCCTGCATCGCCGGGATGTCCTCGTCGGGAACGCCCCACCAGTTGAAGTGGACCTCGCCGGTCTCCATGGCCATCTGCCGGACAGAGGGCTCCGGAATGACCACAAACTCCAGCTCCTCCAGATAGGGTTTGCCTTCCCAGTAGTCATCAAAACGGCTGAGCACTATCTTGTCGTCCGGCTGCCACTCTTCAAACTCAAACGGACCGGTCCCCAGCGGGTGCTGATTGTAATCCTCCAGGCCGTGTTCCTCCACATGGTGCTTGGCTACGATACCGCGGGTACCCACCTTATCCAAAAGTGATGCGTACGGCTCTTCGGTCACCACCTCAAGGGTGTAGTCATCCAGCACTTCCACCCGGTCTATAGGGGTGAAATCAGCCCTGCGGGGAGAAGCGGTTTCCGGGTCAAGTATAAGCTCATAGGTGTAGGCGACATCCTCGGCGGTGAACTCCTCGCCGTCGTGCCACTTGACCCCTTCCCGCAGATAGAAAGTCCAGGTAAGGCCGTCCTCCGAGACGTCCCAGTCCTCGGCCAAAAGTGCAGTGATCTCGTTGTTGTGGCGGTATCCTATCAGGCCCTGATGAATGACTGAGCTGACAATGTTGGAGGCTCCGTCGGTGTGCATAAATGGGTTCATGTGTGTGATGTCAGAATACATCGACACGACGAAAGTTCCGCCGTAGCGGGGCTCATCGTCGGGTTCATCCACCGGGTCCTCTTCGACTTCTTCCGGTGCACAGGCCATTGCCACCGCACCGAGTGCAAAAACTAAAGCTACCAATAGGGCGATTCGCTTCGCTCGCAGATTTGACATTACCATAAATCCCTCCCGTGTTGATCTGTCTGCCCGTCTCTGGCTGCAGTTGGCCAGTCGCGAAAAAGCAGTACCGACTGCCTCTGCGGCCTAGCGGCGAACGCACTCCCAACACCTATGATCGTGCAGGTAGTGCTCGCCTCATATTATCTAACCGCACTTCTTCCCATAAGCTTTACACGGGCCACCCACCCTCGGGCAAACCAAATCAAATGCACCTGAGCATGCAGAGACATTACTTGACCGCGGTTGTTCTTCTTGTCGCCTTAACACGTACATAATCGGCCAAATTCTGATTCACACGCGCAGTATCCTCGCTGTACCACCCTGCAGCCGTTTTGCAGTGCGGCATGACCGGGCAAATCTCAGCCAGGTTAAGGCCAGATGGCAGCGTTATTGAGCAGCTGACCGACCATCAGAAACCGCCTGTGAAAATTGCTATCAGAACTTACGGGGCAGGCACTCGGGCAGAAAAGACCCAGACTCCAGAAATTCAGCCAAAGGGACAACGCACCTGCTGATGCGGACAAAGCCCAATGGGCGACAGGACAGCAAAGACTTCCATCCCTTGCAGGCTAGCAAGACACCGTGCAGCATCTCTGACTCCCTGTACGGAATGCGCACACAAAGGCGGCTCCGGCGGTGCCGCAAAACCAGATGCAGCTGTCAGTTCCCATCACCTCAGATGTCCATTTCGGAATCCTGGGCATCGGGCAGGCCGCTCCCGCCAGGTCATAAACCAGCACGGTTGGGCCTATGGCGATGCCCGGTCCGGTGGCTATGTACAGGGCGGGCGGAAGTACTGCCGTCGCGGGTCAGGATATTGCCCCAACTCGGCAGAACCTGCGGGCAAACACCTGTCACCAAGTGGCTGCTGCGGGAACAAGCTCGCTGAGCTGGCGATCAGTCCTGCAGCAGGGCGATCTCTCCTTTATTTCCGTTTACCCTGACCTTCTGGCCGTCCCGAAGCTTCTGGGTGATGCCCGGCAGTCCGGCAACTGCCGGAATGCCGTATTCCCGGGCCACCCCGGATCCGTGAGACATCACCCCACCTACCTCCATGACCAGGGCACCGGCGTTGAGGAAAAGGGGTGTCCAGGCCGGGTCGGTGGCGGGCGCCACCAGAACCTCACCTTCCTGCAGCCTCACTCCCCGTGGGTCGTCAACCACGCGGACCGGTCCCTCGTATACCCCGGGAGCCACCGGAGTACCGACCAGGCCGCCTCCGCCCCGGTCCGCAGAATAAAAGGCCTCACCCCGGTCGGTGATCACCAGCGGGACCCGCTTCCTCCTCATCTCCCGCCGGTAGCTTTGCCGGTTGCGCTGGACAATGTGCCGCAGGTCATCGCCGGTGGGCTCCTTGAGGTCCTGCAGAGTCAGGAAAAACACGTCCTCCGGGTCATCGAGATACCCCTGCCTGCAGAGGTCTTCACCCGCTTCCTTCAGCACCCGACGGCATATATCGAGTATCCGGACCATGTCAAACTTGGGGCGCTCCCGCATCCCGGCCAGCTGGCGCACCCGTCTGAGCAAAAAGGCCATAAATCCCGCAGAAAGCGCTCCCCGCTGCTGCCGGGTGCGGGACACAATTTCATCCATCTGCCGCCGGGCCTCCAGGTGAGCTCGCTGGCGCCTCATCTCGGAGTCTTGCTCACTCAAAAGCAGCGATTCGCCCATGTCCACCGGTTGTGAAGGGTCTTCCCGCCAGCGGGGCACACCCACGTCTATCTCGGTGACCGCCCGGTGGCCGTAGGTGCGTAAAAACTCCCGGAAAGCCGGCGCCTCCGGATCCACCCTGCCGTCGGCATCCACTGACTCCGCCGCGGCCTTCCGCAGGCTCACCCCCATCTCGGTGGTGGGGTTGTTGGGAAGCCAGCGCAGCACCGGCTCTATCAGTGTCTCATCATCGAACCAGTCCTTCAGCTTATGGCGGCAGGCAAACAGCGCACCCAGCCCCACGTAAAGCGTAGAAGCCTGCCGCAGCAGGACATCCACTGCCTCAGCCGGCTGTTGCTCGACGAACTGCAGTCTCTGCTGGACTCCTTGTAGCTTAACTGACCTGCGCTGCATGTCCTGGATTGCCCGGTCGGCCGCCGACAGCACCGACGAGACGGCACGGCGGGGACAGGCCAGGGCATACAATGTGCGGACGGCCAACGGGACTCCTGTACCGATCAGCCGCAAAAGGATGCGACCGGGCGGAATGGCAAACCCGGCCTGCTCGTCTCCGGTCGGCAGGGCGTCGCTGCGCTGCTGCCGCAGCTGCCGCAGAACTGCTGAGCCCTCCGGGTCCACCACGGCGATGAAGTCGACCATGTTCCGCATCTGCTCATCCTGCAGCATGCCGGTCATATCCCAATAAAGCCGGCCGCCCACGTTCTGCAGGTCTGGCACCTCCATGCGCATCATCGCATCATACAGGGGCCGCACGGACTCATACATCAGACCAAATAGGTTGATGCCCATGGGGGTCATCGGTCCCCGGATCCCCTGCGCCCCGTAGCTTAGGCAGTAGTGTACGCCCAGCGGGCGCTGCACATCCGCGGCGGGCAGCGGATACAGCCCGGTTACCGGGCGCGACTGAAGAAAGCAAAACTCGCCGTCGGCCAGGGCCCATTCCACATCCTGCGGCCGACCCAGATGCTTCTGAATCTGCACGCCGAGGCGGGCCAGCTTCTGGACCTCTTTTGGGGATAAAGCCGGCCTGCTGCGCAGCTTGGCGGGAGGCTTCTGCTGCTGCGTTCCCCCCTCTGCCGGTACGACCATACTCTGTTTTTCCTCTATGGTGCTTTGCAGCACCTCGCCGGTGTCGGCATCTACTGTCCACTGATCGGGGGTCACGCTGCCGGATACCACCGATTCACCCAGACCCCAGGAGGCGTTGATCACCACCCGGTCGCGTCGGCCGCTTACCGGGTCGGCGGTGAACATCACCCCCGCACGGTCCGCATCGACCATGGTCTGCACTACCACCGCCCCGGCGGCATCATCGCTGACTAATTCCGACTGCCGGCGGTAGGACAGGGCGCGAAAGCTCCAAAGAGAGGCCCAGCAGCAGCGCACCGCCCGCAGGACCTCCCCGGCCCCCTGCACGTTCAGAAAGGAATCGTGTTGACCGGCGAACGAGACCTCCGGCGAATCCTCGCCCTGCGCCGAGGACCGCACCGCGACCGCGGTACATCCCAGCTGTTCGTAGGCCTGCTCTATCTCCCGGGCTACTCCGGCGGGAACCGGCGCCAACTCAATTTTGCCCCGCAGCCTATCTGTCTTTTCCTGCAGCGTCTCGGGCGGAGGATCCCCGTCCAGCGCATCCAGCAGGCGGTCAATTTCGGTCCGGAGGCCAGAGGATCGGACAAACCGGCGGTAGGCGTCAGTCAGGATGACAAACCCATCCGGCACGGGCAGGCTCATCTCCCGCAGCCCGATCAATCCAGCCGCCTTTCCTCCGATGCTGCCGGACTGCCTTCGGTCCAGTTCATCCAGCTGCCTTACGTAAACTCGATCTCCTGCCTGCAAAGAAACCACCTTATCCCAGTTAGATCAGTTTTATTGTATCATGCGCTGCTTGTTGCCCCCACCCAGAGGCTCAGCAGCAGGCCGGTGCTGCTTTGCTCCGGGCTGCATCTTGGTGAGAACAGTCCCTCCCGGCGGCAAAAGGGCGCCGGCAAAAATCAAAGGATCTGCCCGGGTTCATGCCCGCCGCAGCCGGCTCTTCATAACATAATTACCGTAGGACTCCAATAACTGAAGGGAGGGATTTATCGTGCCACGCAACAGGCGATCTCGTACTCCTTACGCGGAGCTGCTCGATGAATGGCTGACACGCACGCCCAAACAGCTGCACGAGGTGGCAAGGGAACTGGGGATGAGGCCCGAGTCCCTCGATGAGCTGCGCAATTCGGCCGGCCCGCCGCCGGACATGCACACCAACCTGCAGCTGGCGGCTGCGCTGGGAAGGCTTACAGAAATCGATACTCTCCTTCTTTACAGCCATGCAGCACATCTGGACTACCAGCTGGGCAGGATGCTGGCTGACGCAACCCGGCAGATAAACAAAAGGCTGCGCACCGGGCGCCGTCGCCCCCCGGAGGGGCTGCTGGAGGCCGTCACCCGGGAGGAACCTGCGTCTGACCCAGAGGGCCAGCCGTCCTCCGCAGACACCTCCGAGCAGCAAGACGAAAGCGGCAGCTTTCTGTCCGGCCTTACCGGTGACGAAGGCGGCGACCAACAGCAGATGCTCAAAATCCTTTTGGGGATGCTGGCTGGGAACTCCGAGGAGCAGGGTGAATCAGCTCAGATGCAGATGCTTCTGAACCTGCTGGGCGAGGACGTAGGGGAGACTCTTCAGACTCTGAAGGTCCTCTCCGCCCTCATGCAGCAGGCAGATTCAGACTGACCAGCTGCCACCGACGGCAATTTATTGTTCCCCAGCAGATCGGCTGAAACACCATCTTCGCTGGCTTCTGCCGGTGCGGGAGCCTGACGCTCGACTGTTTGCCTTCTGAGGCAGACGCAATAGATTCAATCGCCTCGTACCGGCATGGCCTCCCAGGCTGCACGCCCGGTCACCAGACCGCCGGGCAGCCCGCAATGAGCCAGCAGCACTCTTATTCGCCGGCTCTGCAACTGCCCTGATTATCACCCTGCTTGAGCGGGTGACGCCGGCGATCACGTCGACGTCCAGGCCCTGCTCAGCTAACATGCGGGCGAGTATTGCCTCTGCTTCGGCCCCCCGGCCGGGCGCTGAAGCAGATTTATGGCAGTCAGGGCGCCGTCGACGGTCACCGCAACCTCAGCAAAGATGGAAAACACCTCAAACTCGCCGGTGTAGGTGCCGTCGGGAATCCGGGTCAGTTCGATTTCATCGGCCGATGCTGAGGCCATCTGCTGCATGGTCTTATGCATATTGTCCATCACACCGCTTATCATCAGGTATCCTGCAGCAGGCAGCACCAAAAGGCCGACCAGCACAAATGAGATCCTTTCATGTGTCAGCGTTTTTCTCCTTATCAACACTGCCGGCGTACTATCTTCACAGTCTCCTCAATCACCGCAAAAATTGCCTGCGGAAATTCTTGACGCATCTGTCGATGTCCCGGTCTCGGCCTGATTCTCTGTATATCAGTATCTCTGTGCCGACAACGTCTGCATCCTTTGATTCGCACAGGCTCCTCAGCCTGCTTACCGCCTGTGTTCCCCCCGTCCAGCGGAAAGGAAGCTGCTTGGTCACAAAGCAGGCCGCCTGCTTGCCCGACAGCGAGGGCAGCTTATGAAAGTAGTCTGTCACCGCTGAAGGCAGGGAAAAGGCGTGCACCGGCGAGCCGAAAACGAGCACATCGTACCCCTCAACTGCAGAGATATCATCGTCCCGGAATCCGGAGCTTTGATCCTCCTGGTCGGTGGGTTGCAGCCGCTGCAGACTTGCGCAATGGCCGTCCTCTTGCAGCGCTTCCTGCAGCTTCTGTCCAACGGCCAGAGTGTTGCCCGTCTGAGAATACACCAAAATGCCGATGTTCATGCAGATGCCCCCCGTCATCCTGCTGGTTGCGGTAGCAAAAAACCTGCTTCAGGGACCACACCGGGCCCCAATTGCCACCGCCTTGCTTTATGCTACTTCCGATTGGCCGCCCGGTCAAATCCTGCATCCGGCCGCGCACCATAAGCCCCGGTCAACACCGGGGGGTTGAGCGGCCCCGGCAGCCGGCCGGTGCAGAGACAACACACCGCGATCAGCAGGTCAAACTGTTCTCACCACGTCGGCAAAATGATATGATCTGGTAGCGTCAGCAACAGGGGGAGGTCGGATCTGTGAACTACGAACGCACCCTGCAGGTGGTGCTTAATCTGTCCTGCGGCGTCCTGCGGCGGGAAGGCGTGCGGTGGGCCCTGGTCGGTTCAGCCGCAACTGCCCTGCAGGGAGTGGAGATCGTCCCCGGCGACCTCGATCTGCTCACCATGACCCCGCGGGGCGTGTACACCTTCGCCCGACTGATGTCTTTCCACAACGCCAGTCGATCCCCTGCCCCGGTCGGCACCGAGGACTGGCTTTCCACTCCCGGGCTGCCGGTATCTGCCGATGAACCTGACCCGCAAAAAACGGTGTGGCACTTCGGGCGGTGGCTGGTGGAGGGATTCAAGGTGGAAGTTGCCCACATTGAGCCCCCTGCGGACTTCTTTGACAGATATGAGCCCCGGATGGGCATCTGGGAGGGCGGCCCGCAGGTCTGGCCGCACATCAAGCTCGTGCAATACCGCGGCTGCGATGTTCCGGTTGTCCCGCTGGAGATTCAGCTGCAGACCAGTATGAGCCGCGGTCTGATGGGTCGGGCAGAAGCGATCGCAGGCGTTCTGCATCGCCGGGGATATGACGCCGACCTGCTTGCGGTCAGCCTTTCGGCAGAACACAGGGCAAAACTGGCAGAAACCATGCCCGAACTGAAGGAGGAGTAAAATGCAGTACAGGCTTGTAGCCTGCGACATTGACGGAACTCTGCTGCGGCCCGACTACAGCCTCGGGGCCCCGACAAAAGAGGCTCTCATCGACTGCCTCAACCGTGGACTGACCGTTTCCCTGGTCACCGGGAGGAGGCCCAGAAGCGCCCTGCGGGTGGCCCGCGAAATCGACCCCCGGGTGCGGGTGATCGCCAACGATGGGGCTGTCTGCCTGCGGCAGAACCCCGTCGAGGTTACCCACCAGGTGACGATACCCAAAAATCGGGCCCTGTCCCTTATCAGAAGCGGGCTGGACAGAGAACTCGCAACCTTTGCTTACCGTAGCACCTTCGATGGTCCCGATGTGCATTGCGTAGATGATTTTGATCTTCCTCAGGCCAGGCGGTACATGAACCTGACTCCACGGCGGGAAATCAGCTGCATCGACGACCTGACCCAGCTGCAATGGGAGCCGTCGAAGATCGCATTTATGGGAACGCAGACTATGCTGTCAGAGGTGCACCAGCAACACCAGCTGGGAGACTCGGCAATGATAACCTGGGATGGCTATCTGGACACCCACTGGCTTACGGTAATCAGCGAGGGCGTGGACAAATCCCACGGCCTGGCCCGGCTGGCCGCCGAACTGAGCATCGGGCTCGGGCAGGTTATCGCCTTCGGCGACAACCACAACGATATCCCCATGTTCCGCTGGGCCCACACTGCTGTGGCCATGGAAAACGCCGTGGCCGCCCTCAAGCAGGTGGCCACCGCCGTTGCTCCGGGAAACTCCGAAGACGGGGTGGCCCGTTATCTGAGGGAAAACGTTCTGGCAGCCGATTCCTGAGGGAAAAGGCACAGCCGCTGTCACCGCCGCGGGGGTACCCTCTGGCATCGTCGGGCCCCGCCGCCCTGCCCTCTCCGGAGGGTGAATATTCCAGCCCTGATCAGCCCAGCAATCTTGAAAAGCGGAAGGATTCCCCCGGCAGATAGTGAAGTAGTAGATTTGATGAGTGCTGTCGACGGAAGAGGTGGATGGGATTGGATGACAGCTCAGATCAACACCTCACGCTCAAAGTGAAGCTGACCGATCTGCTGCCGGAGGTATCGAGGACGGTCCGGGTACCGGCTGATATCACCATTCACCAGCTGCACATGATCCTGCAGGTGAGCATGGGGTGGAACAACCATCACCTGTATGTTTTTGACACCGGCGAGCGGCGCTGGGCACTTCCCGGGGTGGAGTGCTGCGAGGACCTGCGGGACGTGCAGACATCCCTGGATACTACTGTCGAGGACCTCGCGCTGAAGCCGGGCGATACCTTCACATACTGGTACGACCTGTCAGCCTGCTGGCGGCACGAGGTACGGGTGATGTCGGCTCAACAGTCGGCCCCAGACACTCCCGAATGCACCGCCGGGGTGAGGGCCTGTCCCCCCGAGGACTGCGGTGGAGTCTTCGGTTACCACCGCCTGCTTCGCGCCTGGCGGGACCTGAGCGACCCCGAACACGAAGACGCCCGCCGCTGGCTGGGTGAGGATTTTGATCCCGATTTCTTCAGCCTGGAGTTTACCAACTGGCAGCTGGCATGGTACTGGCAGCACCGGGCAGTTGAGGCCAGGTCAGATTCGATCACCGAACTCTACGACGATTTCCTCGCGGAGATGAAGGAGGAAGTTGCCCACGGCACCTGGCTTCGCTACCGGCGGGATCTGCAGGACACCATGCAGTTTCTCGATGATATGGCCGTAGAGGAGCTGCCCGTCGACTCCTACCTTCTTTACCGCGAAGAGCTGGACTTCACCGAAGTGGCCACCTTCACGGCGCTGCTTCTTACCATAGATATCTATTTTCAATTTTACCTGGTGTGGCGCCGCGTGGCCTCCGACAATATCATCGCCGGCTGCCGGGCCACCCTCAGGCGGCTGATACTGTGGCTGCGGCAGCAGGACCACATAGACAAGACCACCGAGGAGACGTGGCGCAGCGCCATCGCCCAGCAGGCGGAGGAAGCGCTCAACATACGCCGGGAATACTGGTTTGCCATCGAGTACCCGGCCCAGGAAATGCCCTCTGATATCATACGCCGGGGAATGGAGATCACCCGGACCGGAGAAAACAGCGTGGACCTCGTCGACCCCTACACCTCGCGCGTGTTCGAGGGGGTCCGGGTACCCCCGCACCTGGCGCAGCAGATGGAGCCGGGTATGCTTATTGGGGCGGAAATCACCATGAAAGATACAGGCTTTCTGACCGGCGCGCTCCTTTTGCACAAGGACAGCCCGCTGACGCGGCAGGTCTGAGGCAAACTCCGCCGCCACAAGTTGAGCAAAAAGACAGCCGGATATCTCCCACAGGACGGAGGCTGTGCTGTGAAGGCAGCTATGGTGGATATGGATAAGACTCTGGTGGAGGGCACCTCCTACAGTCACCTCATCCGGTATCTTTGGGAAAACGGGTGGCGGCGGGGCCGCCTTGCAGCCACCCTTGCAGCCCGCCTTCCCTATCATTACCTGCGCGGCCCCAGTTTGCAGGCCCGCCTGAAAAATCAACGTCTCTGGGCTGAGGCTGTGGCCCGCCTGCTGAAGGGCGCTTCAGTCTGTGAAGTCAGGAGTCTTTTTGATGATTTCGCACGAGTCGTTCCCCTCCGCGCAGCTATGGTTGACGAGATTGAGAGCAAAAAAGCAGATAATTTTCTCATCATCATTATATCCACCTCTATCCAGCCGCTGGTATCCGCCGTCGGTGATGCGGTGGGAGCTGATCACTGCATTGGAACCGCAGTTGAGACCACAGGCGGATGCTTCACCGGCCGCCTGGCCGGCCCGCCCTGCAACCACGAGCGCAAGCTCACCTACCTTCAACACCTGCTGAAAAGATGCAGCCTGCGGATAAAATGGCAGGCCTCATACGCCTACAGCGACGGATACCCGGATCTGCCCATGCTGAAGAAGGTGGGCAATCCTGTGGTGGTCTCCCCCGACGAGAAGCTGGCCCTGGAGGCCAAAGAACGCGGGTGGCGCCGGCTGGACCGGCCCTAGGCCCGGCGGCAGCGCCGACCCGGATCAACAGGGCGCATTTGCTCCAGAGGTCCGGCGGTTTTATTATGGGTACAGCAACCCGGGAGATGATATTGTGCCGGCCAGCATACTGTGGGCAGTAAGTTACTTCGGAACCGGCCATGTTTACCGCAACCTGGTGGTGGCCGACCACCTGCTTGGACTGCGGCCTCACCTCAGCCTGCAGTTCATCGCGGCCGGCGACGTACCCGCGCTCATACGGGATGCGGGATACCGCTGCCGGTCAGACCTGGTCTGGGACCCGATGCCCATCTCCGACGGCCGGCTCAACCCGGTGGGCTTTGTGCGCGCCTGGCTCGCAAAGGAGAGGGGCAACCTGCCGGTATACCGCTGTGCGGTGCGGCAGCACACACCTGATCTGGTCATAAGCGACGAGCTGCCCAGCCTGCTTTCGGCGTCGGCCGAAATGAACGTGCCGTCCATTTACTTCACCGATGTTCTCAGCGTGGCGCCTGTGCACCTCAGCAGTCCCACCCAGCTGCTCACACACGGCCTCTTATCACTGATCCGGCCCGTGCTGAATCGCCGCATGCAGGCCTGCTACCAAAAGGCCGGTGAGGTGGTGTTTTTCGGCCAGCCGCAGGATGTCTGCGCGCGCTGGCGCGGCTGGGCGGAGGAGAACGTCTATTTCGCCGGGCCGGTGGTGCGCCGGGTCCCCCGGCTCAAGCAGCCGGTGCGCCACCTTCTGGGGATCGACGAAGATTCTGTCCTGATAACGGTCACCGCAGGTGGAAGCGATGCCGGCGAGCATCTTCTGCGGATGGCCGCACTGTCGCTGGGACAGATCCTCGAGCGTATTTCCCGCGCGCACATGCTGCTGGTCACCGGCCCTGCCCTCTGTCCCGAGCAGCTCCGGACCCGCCTGACGAAGAAGATCCCCGCCGGACGGCTCTCTATCAGAGGTTTTCTGCCCGGGCTGCCCGCCTACATGAAAGCCAGCGACCTGGTTGTCACGCTGGGCGGCCACGCCACCCTCTCCGAGCTCTATATCAGAACCCGCACTCCGGCGCTGGTCTGTCCGCTGGGCGGACACTGGGAGCAGGAGCGCAATGCCGTCCGCGCCGCCGAGCAGGGTTGGGCGGAGGTCATCTTCCGCGACAGGCTGACTCCCTGCCGCCTGGGCGAAAGCGCAGTCAGCATACTGAGCGGCCGGATGGACCTCCGGCGCACAAACCCTCCACCTGAGCCGACACCCCGCGCCATCGCCAGGCTGCTGGCCGGATACCTGCCCCCACCCAAAGGGGGTTAGTCAGCCGGTCAGTTGACCCCAGAGCTGGTGGATACCGTTGCCGCAGGCAAACCCGGGGGCAAAGATAAAAAACTGCCAGCAGCAATCTGACTGTTCGCCCGCAGGGGCTACGATTGAACTGCATCGACGCTGCCGCCGGGGAGGCAAGCCCCTTATCTACTGCTATTTCGCCGGCAATAAGGAAGTTCTGACCACCGTGATGGAGGAGGCCATCGACCAGTGATGTCGTACCGAGAGGAGCATTCCCCCGCTGCCGGCAGAAGCCGGCAGCCGAGCTGATCTTTACCGTCTGATCAAAGGTCAGCGGAAAACGCAGACGGGTGAGACCCGACGGGCTCGGCTGACGGCAGTCACAATCCTGCCTGCGGTATCGCTAGTGGCACTTTGCTAATCGCTGCACTGTGCAGATAGGGGCGGCGGGGGCCGCGAGGCCCACAGGCGCCCGATTGCGACGTATACAGCGTCTGGATATCGCGAGCCCAGGTCAGGTTGCAGTGCAGCACGGCCAAACACCCCCGGGGGAAGGCACAGGACAGGTATTTTTGCTGCAGGCGAGAAACTGAATCAAAAAAGGCAGTCCGTGGGACCGGCTGGTTTCTCTGGGACGTGACTCAGCAGCATCCGGAATACCGCAGGCTGACACGCGCTTGCCGAACGGCTTCGGCGCAACCCCCACAATTGGCCTACAGGATCAGGCCGCGTTTAAGAACCTGTACTGCCCGTCCGCCTCCGCAGCAGGAGCAAGCCGGTCAACAGCGAAACGTTCAGCAGACAGGCCCCGATCGGAGGTGCTTGCCCGTTTATGGTGAATATACGCCGTTACCGGGAGGCTGATGAATGCCGCTGGCTGCAGTGCTGGCTTGTGACCGCCGGGAAGTCGCAATCCTGGTATTACCTTCACACAAGTAGGCCCCGGGTACGATGGACTCGCGGTACTGCTGGTGGCCGATGATAGCGGCGAGCTGGTGGGACTGCTGGACATAGAGATCGAAAAGCAGCCCGGACAGCTGTGCCTTCAGCAGGTAAAGCGCGCAGCCTTTTGCTGGGAGTTTGCGGTGAGGCCGGTCAGATGGGGTGAGGGAATCGGCACCGGCCTCATCCGCCGAGCCGAGCATATCCTCCGCACCCGGCACCAGGTGCGCTACATGGAATGGTGGTCGATGGACCCAGGGGCCCAGCGCTGGTACGAAGCCTACGGAATGACCTGCATCAATGAGCACTGGCGGTTTTTCGTCAGGCCTGACAAGAAGCACACGCAGGAGCTTTTCGCCAGCGTCCAGATGCAAAGTGCTCATCTTACCTTACCCCAGGGGCCGAGCTGACAGGAAAATTGAGCATCAGTCTGCGGGAGAGTTTTCTTCTTCGGCCACTGCACCCATACAGCCCCTCAGTCGACCTCAATTTGACACGATAGAGTCTGCATGCTAACCTGTGTCCGAAAACACAGATATTACCCCTAAAGGAGGTAAACTGTGAAGAGAACCACTATTTTGGCGCTTATGATTGCTGCTTTGGTGGTTGTTGCTGCGGGAGCCTGCGCCCCTGAAGCACCGGAGGCAGAGGAGCCGGCAGAGCCGGAGGACCCAGAAGAGGAAGAAATGGATGCGGTAATGTTCGCCGAGGATGACGTCATCCACGTCGAGGAGGACGAGTGGACGATATCTGAGGTAACACTTGAGTTCGAGGAGGAATTCATCGAACTCGAAGGAGAAGATGACCCGGTGGACGGGTACCTCATGCAAGTCACAGTATTCAACGAAAGCGGCGGCGATGCCGACATTCTGGTAAACGCAGAGGGTCTGGACAATGGCGCATTAAGCTCGGCAGGGACAGACGAACCGCTGGCCGATGGTGAATCCATCACCCTGCAGCTGCAGTTCGTCGCAGAAGAGGGCGAGCTGCCTCCAGAAGAAGGTCTGGGAATTACCGTCCACCTTCTGGAGCGCTGAATATCATATCACAAAGCAATCCAACTTTTTGGGGCCAGCCACCCGGTGGTGCTGGCCCTTTCTCTCCCTCACATAAAGGGGCCGATAACCAGGCAGTACTCTTCGGTCTATTGAGGACGATAAGCCTTTGGTCTGCCCGCTGAGACCCACCCCGGTGTTTCTGAGAGAACCTCATATGATGCAGCAAGAAACAGGCTTTTTGCTCCGCGGCAATGCGGCCTTTTATCGAGCTCCCTGTGTCCTGACAGTTTTATCGGTGCCGCTGCACCATGAGCGCGCCTGCAGAGGGATCTTTTGCTGGGTGTCATTTCATAAAGAAATTAGCGGTTATCTTGACTGAGCGTTTTTGCAGCAGTAACATGAAGTTTGACAGTAGGCAGGCTTTCGTCATGGCACAAATCTGGCAAGAAGTCTTTTGCGTTGTGGGACGATCGACAGGACGTAAACTAAAACGAACTACGTCAGCACGCAGACGCTGCGTGTATACATACAAAATCCGGATATTTTACCTCAGAAACCCAGCTGGCGCCTCCAGGTGGGCGCGGTCGGGTAGTGGCCGCGGCCATAACTGACTCTGGCGGTGCGGGTTGGGTTGTGTCTTGAAAGTGGGGTAATATGATGGGAAAATCAGCGATTCCTCATGTGCTTTCAATACTGCTTTTCGCATTCTGGATTATCGTATCTCAGACCGTTCACCCACACCATCTGCTGGCCGGACTTATGACTGCTGCGGCTGTTGCCTATTTCAACCGGCAGCACCTTGCTGCATTGAAGACCGGGCGGCTCACGGGGCTCAATTTGCTTTTGCTTGTGAAGATGATTCTACTTTTGCTCAAAGATGTGGCAGTGGCAAACCTGCAGGTGGCGCGGCTGGTCCTCTCCAGGAATATGCCCGTCGAGCCACAGGTGGTTGAATTCAACAGCCGCCTGCACTCCCCGCTGAGCCGCACCCTGCTGGCCAACGCGATAACCCTTACCCCCGGCACCCTTACTGTGAACATTGACGGCAGCCGGTTTACCGTACACTGCCTGACAGCACGCAACGCCGAGTCACTGCCCGGATGGAAAATGGTAGAGTATTTCCGCCAACTGGAAAGCCAAAAAGAAGGTGAGATGGATGGCTAGCTACTTTGTTGGTGCCGCTGTAGTGCTGATGGTTCCCCTTTTTGCCTGCCTCTACCGGGCTGCAATTGGGCCGCTGGCCGCCGATCGGGTGATTTCGATCAACGTCATCGGCACCAAGACGGTGGCGATCATAGCGCTGGTATCTTTCGGCTACGGTGAAACCTACTACCTCGACGTCGCCGTGGTCTACGCCCTGATCAGCTTCATTATGACCATCGGGGTCGCCAAATATCTGGAATACCACGACATCGAATAGGAGGCGTCTGCGATGCTTTTGACAGCTATCACGCTAGTTTTGCTTGCCGGAGGGGTTTTCTTTTTCACTGTGGGAACGATTGGGCTTTTACGGCTGCCCGATGTCTATACCCGTATGCACGCCACGGCCAAGTGCGACACGCTGGGATTGGGGCTTATCCTGGCCGGTCTGGCCATCTACTCGGGAATCTCGCTCAACAGCGCAAAGCTTCTGATGATCGCCGCCGTCGTCTGGCTTACCAACCCAACGGCCACCCACGTCATAGCCAAGGCAGTATACGACAGTGAACCCAGAAGGCAGCAAAAGGGGGTGAGCGGTGGACATGATTGAGCTTTTTCACGTGATGCTGCTTTCGTTTCTGATAGTCTGCGCCCTGGCGGTGGCCCACCTGAGGGATCTTCTCAGCGCAGTCATCGTGTTCGCCGCCTACAGCCTGATTATGGCCATCGTCTGGCAGCAGCTGAACGCCCCGGATATAGCGATGACCGAGGCGGCCATGGGAGCGGGGATCACCACCCTTCTGTTTATGGTTACCATCAGCAAAACGAGGAGGCGCGAGCAATGAGGCGCATGCTGGCTACCGCCATAATCATCCTGCTGGGTGTATTGCTGGCTGCTGCGGTCAGCGAGATGCCGCCCTTCGCAGCGCCATCCAACCCCGCGGACAACCAGGTAAACGAGCGGTATCTGGGCCAGGTAGTGCAGGAGGTCGGCGTTCTCAACGTCATCAGCGGCATCATTACCGATTACCGGGCCTTCGATACCCTGGGCGAAGCTGCCGTGTTGTTTGCGGGTATTGCCGCCGTGCTGGCGGTGCTGGAAACCCACAACCTGGATACCTACAGAAAGGACAGAGGCAAAAATGGATGATGTGGTGCTGCAGACGGTAACCCTCATGCTGCTTCCCTTTATCCAGACATACGGCATTTACATCATGGTAAACGGGCACCTGACCCCCGGCGGGGGATTCGCCGGCGGCGCGGTACTGGGCATAAGCCTTATACTGTACGCCCTCACTTTCCACGTGGATGAGGCAGCGAAGGTTTACCCGCGGCGAAAAGCAGAGGCGCTGGAGAGCCTGGGGGCGCTGGTGTTTATCTTCATCGGACTGCTGGGAGTGCTGGGCGGCGCCGCTTTTTTGACCAACAACACCTCCTTTCTCTCCGGGCAGGCGGGCACCCTGCTGGGAGGGGGATTCATCCTGCCTGTGACTGTAGCCGTCGGCCTGAAAGTCGCCAGCACCGTGGTCACGCTGTTTTTTCACCTGCTGGAGGAAGAGAAGCGATGAGAATTGTCAACGGCATCGCACAAAACTACTTTTACTTCGCCTCAATGGTGATATTTCTGATCGGTTTTCACACCATGCTCACTCACTCGAATCTGATCAAAAAGATCCTGGGGATGAACATAATGGAGACGGCCGTATTTCTATTCGTGGTGTCGATAGGTTATGTCAGGGGGCGCGCCGCCCCAGTGGTGGGGGGCGAGGCACAGCAGTTTGTCAATCCGCTGCCGTCGGCGCTGATTCTCACCGGGCTGGTGGTGGGTGTGAGTCTGACCGCTTTCGCCCTTGCGCTCATTATCAAAGTCTACCAATATTACGGGACTGTGGACGCCGACGAGATAATGCAGATCAGAAGTGAGGAAAGATGACTCATGTGCCGGTTTTTGTGATAATCTCCTGCCTCGGGCTGGCCTTCGCCCTCCCGGTGCTGTGCAGATTCCGCCCGCGCCCAGCCGGCTGGCTGGTCCGGGCGCTGCTGATGCTGAACACAGCACTGGTGGCCCGGGTTCTGCTTTTCGTAAACCACCAGGGCACCTTCTACTACCACCTGGGCAGCTGGCCTCCTCCCTGGGGAATCGAGCTGTCCATCGACTATCTGGGATTGTTCACTGCCCTGGTGGTGCACGGGGTGTCGCTGGCGGTTGTGTTCTACGCGCAGACCGACCTGGCCGGGGAAGTAGACCCCCGGATGCATCACTGGTACTACACGCTCTTTTTACTACTGCTGGCTTCTATGACCGGCATCTGTTTTTCGGGAGACTTTTTCAATATATTCGTGTTCGTAGAGATTGCAACTATTGGGGCCTGCGGCATAATAGCCCTCAAGAGGCATCCCGACTGCGTGGAGGCTAGCCTTAAATACCTCATACTGAGCACCCTGGGATCAGGCCTGATACTGCTTTCGCTGGCCATTTTGTACATGGTGACCGGTCATCTGAACCTCCGGTACATAGCCCAACACATGCCCACAGCCTGGGCTGCGTATCCGCTGAATGTGAACATCTCGCTGGCCCTCTTGGTGGTAGGATTCGGAGTCAAGGCGGCCCTGTTTCCACTTCACATATGGCTGCCGGACGCCCATTCTTCAGCGCCCGCTCCGTCAAGCGCCATCCTGTCGGGAGTGTTGGTCAAGATCTACGCCGTGGCGTTGATCCGCCTCATACATACCGTATACGGACACAAGCTGCATCAGATGATTCCTGTAACCCAGGTGCTTTTACTTTTGGCCACGCTGGCCATATTCGCCGGCTCGCTTTTTGCCATCGGGCAGCGGGATATCAAGCGCATGCTGGCCTACTCCACTGTGGCACAGATGGGGTACATCTTTTTGGGGGTCGCCCTGCTTACCGAAAATGCGGTGGTGGGGGGAGTCACCCACATTTTCAACCACGCCCTGATGAAATCAATGCTGTTTATGGCCGCCGGCGCAGTAGTCTATCAGAAGGGATTCCGCCGAATTTCCGACTTCCACGGGTTGGGCCGCGAGATGCCCATAACTATGGCCGTATTCGGCATAGGAGCGCTGTCGATGGTGGGCATACCCGGCTTCAACGGTTTTATAAGCAAGGTTTATCTGGCAATCGGTGCGCTGGACGCAGGCCGACCCGTTTACGTGGCGGTGATATTGATAAGCAGCCTGCTGAACGCTGCCTACTACCTGCCCATAGTCACCAGGGCATTTTTCAACCAGGAGACCGGGCCGGCAACCTTCAGAGTTGATCGACTGCCGCTGTCCATGAAAGCCACACTGGTGATTCTGGGCGGGCTCTGCATCTACTTCGGGCTGGTGCCGGGGTCTCTTCTGCGGCTGGTGCAAAAAGCAGTACAGTCTCTTTTGGCCACATAGATAAGAGGTGCTGACGGTGTACGAACAACTGGCCGATTACCTGCCGGTGTAAATCTGAGCGGATGATGGGGGGAAACCGTGACAGCACTTGCCTCAGAACACGTTCTGAGTATTCCACCTGCACTGCTGCCTCCGGCGACAGTCCTTCTGCCAATGATAGCCGCGGTGGTCACTGCCGTGTTCTACCGGCAGAGTAGGCTGCACAACGCCGTGGCGGTGGCTGCTGCGGCGCTTCTGTGCGCGATAGGACTGCTGCTGGTCGCCCCGGTGGTAGAAGGTGGACCGGTCGAGATAATCCTCAGTCAGTTTCTCGCCCTGGGGCTTTCCTTCCGCGTGGATGCTTTGAGTCTGGCCTTTTTGCTGCTTTTTGCTTTTTTGAGCCTCCTTGTGGCCGTATACAGCACCGAGTACATCTGCTGTGAGAAGTCCGAATGCCGCTTTTTCGTTGCCTTTTTGCTCACCCTGTCGGGTGTCTTCGGAGTGGTGGTGGCGGGAGACTTCTTCACTTTACTTCTGTTTTTCGAGCTGATGACCTTCAGCTCGTATGTGCTGGTGGTCCACCGGGAGAAACCAAAGACGCTGCAGGCAGCAAGCACTTATCTTTTTATGGGCATATCCGGCGGCCTGGCGCTTCTTTTGGCCGTCATCCTGCTGCACACGCAGACGGGCAGCTTCGATTTCGCCGCCTCCCTGCTGGCGCTGGAGAGCTCAGGATATCTGCCGGCGGTGCTGGTGCTATTTACGCTCGGATTTGGAATCAAGGCGGCCATCGTTCCCCTGCACGTGTGGATGCCCACAGCCTATGAGGTGAGTCCCTCGCCGGTCAACGCCCTGTCGTCGGCGCTGCTTATCAAAACGGGCATCTACGGCCTCATTCGGGTGTTTACCTCAACACTGGTCTATGCTGACGCCGCCGCACTGTACAACGGCACCATGACCGGAGCGGGGCTGGTTCTGATCCTGCTTGGTGCGGCGGGGATGCTGGTGGGAGCCTGTCTGGCACTATTGCAGGACAACGTCTTCCGCACGCTGGCCTACTCCAGCATA
>PUMD01000142.1 GCA_003551215.1 Clostridia bacterium
AGCAGGAAAGGAAATAAGTTTTCAGAAGAAGACATACTACGCGCGCACGGTCGCATAAGGCGTATAAGGCGGACTGGCAACTGAGTATTTTTTTCGGGGGCACATTGAACGGCAACTCAAGTACCCGGTGAAAAGGTCAAACTTCGCAAGTTGATTCGTTTTGCCACGCCACCTTTCTGAGGGGTTTTGGTGGCGTGGTGTTTTCAGGGTCCATTTAAGGTTGCACGGCTATGCACCTCATACGCAGCAGGGGCGCAATTTCCAGCAGTGTGTTTTGGCGAATATAGGATGTTGACGTGAGGGCGACTGGGAATTATTATATTAGCTGACGTTAGCACTCAACCAACAAGAGTGCTAATAAGGTAATGTTCCTTGAAGAATTCAATGCCAATCGGGGAGGGATTTCAGTGGAAGTTCAACCCTTAGGTGACCGCGTGGTGGTCCGGGTAACAGAAGAGGAAGAGGAAGTGACCTCCAGCGGTATCGTGATCCCGGAGAGCGCCAAAGATAAGCCCCAGCAGGGGAAGGTGATAGCAGTAGGTACCGGCAAGACCCTCGACAGCGGAGAGAAGGTTGAACTGGAAGTAGAAGAAGGAGACACCATTATATTCTCCGACTACGCAGGAACGGAAGTAAAGTTGGAGGGTGAAGAACTGCTCATACTGCAGGAAAGGGACATCCTGGCCAAGGTTAACATGTAAGGCAAACTCCTGAACATTCGGCGATCTAATGCATGTGCTGACCAGCAACCCTAACATAGCTGAAGGGGGTTTGTAGTAATGCCCAAGAGAATCAAGTTCAATGAAGAAGCTCGTCGGGCACTGCAGCGCGGTGTGGAGACGATGGCGGATGCTGTTACAACTACACTGGGGCCGAAGGGGCGAAACGTGGTACTGGAGAAGCAGTTTGGAGCCCCCACGGTTACCAATGACGGTGTAACCATAGCGCGTGAGATCGACGTCAAAGACCCGTATGAAGACATGGGTGCGCAGCTGCTCAAGGAAGTGGCCACTCAGACTAACGATGTAGCCGGAGACGGAACAACCAGCGCGATCCTGCTGGCCAAGAGCATGGTCGAGGAAGGAATGAAGAACGTAGTCTCTGGTGCCAATCCAATGCTTCTGCGCCGCGGCATAATGAAAGCGGTCGACAACGCCGTGGACACCATCAGGGAAATGAGCGTACCGGTGCAGGACCGCGAGGCTATCGCTCAGGTTGCCTCCATTTCCGCCAATGATGATGAGATCGGCTCGCTGATCGCAGATGCCATGGAGGAAGTCGGCCAGGACGGCGTCATAACCGTCGAGGAATCCAGAACCATGGAGACCTTCCTGGATGTAGTGGAGGGCATGCAGTTTGACCGCGGCTACCTCTCCCCTTACATGGTAACTGACACGGAGAATATGGAGGCCGTGCTGGAAGAGCCAAACATTCTGATAACCGATCAGAAGATAAGTGCGGTAAACGAGTTTCTGCCGGTAATGGAAATGGCAGCCAACCTCAACAGTCCGCTTCTGGTGATCGCTGAGGATGTTGAGGGAGAGGCGCTGGCCACACTGGTGGTAAACACTGTCCGCGGTACTCTCGATGCCGCTGCAGTGAAAGCCCCCGGATTCGGCGACAGGCGTAAGGCCATGCTGGAGGACATCGCCATCCTGACCGGTGGACAGGTGATAAGCGAGGACCTCGGCCTGAGCCTCGAGAACGTCACTCAGGATATGTTCGGCCGTGCCGGCCGCGTTACCATCACTCAGGATGACACCATTATCGTCGAAGGCCAGGGTGCTCCTTCCAAGATTCAGGACCGCATAGAGGTAATCAGGCGGCAGATAGAGGACACCACCAGCGACTTCGACCGCGAGAAGCTGGAAGAGCGGCTCGCCAAGCTGTCCGGTGGAGTGGCCGTCATCAACGTGGGCGCTGCCACAGAGGTGGAGATGGAAGAAAAGAAGATGCGCATCGAGGACGCCCTCAGCTCCACTCGGGCGGCAGTTGAAGAAGGAATCGTCGCCGGCGGTGGAGTCGCCTACCTGCGGGCCTCTCAGAAGATGCAGGCTCCAGACAGCGATTACGAGGAAGAAGACGTCGCCTTCGATCTGGTCAAAAAGACCCTGCAGGCGCCAACCCGCCGCATAGTGGACAATGCTGGACTGGAAGGTGCCGTCATCCTTGAGCATCTTAAAGATGAGGATGACAATATCGGGTTCGACGTTTTGCAGATGGATTACGCTGATATGTTCGAGGCCGGTGTAGTTGACCCGGCGAAGGTGGTGCGTTCGGCCCTGCAGAACGCCGCCAGCATAGCCAGCATGGTGCTCAGCACCGAAACCCTGGTCGGCGAAATTCCACAGGAGGACGACGGCGGCGACGAAGACATGTCCCCAGAGATGGGCGGAATGGGCGGCATGACTGGAGGACCGAGCATGCCTCCCATGTAAGCCTTCCCTGAGATGAGACTTCAACCCCCACTCCCTCGCAACAGAGGGAGTAGGGGTTATTTTGATCCGGGCGCCAGCTGGGCGAATGCTAACAGGTGGAAGCCCCGGGGTGCAGCACACCTGAGAAGCCGTTCATGCAGCCGGACAGGGCTTATCAACAGACGCTATATTCACAATTGAGCAGTACCGACTAATCTGTCAGGTCCAGGATGCAGAAACCGCAAGGCAAAGAGTTTCTACTCCGATGTTTGTGCGACCTGCCCGAAAGGAAAGCAGCGCACTGGGTTGAAAATTGGCCTTTTCATTATTCTGCAAAACTATCAGGAAGTTGTGGATGAGGCGTTAGAGTTCAACCAGACACAGGAGTTTGAGCAGACTGATGACAAGCGGCGGTACATAGTTGAACGCAGAATAAGCCAGCTGCTCTGCTGTCACAGCTTGAGGTTCGGATGTGGTGGGAGGGCACATAGGCGAAACGAAAATATATCTGCAGGCCCACCCGAGACCCGCCATCACGCTGAAGATCCGGCCTTATAATGAGTCTGCTGGCCTCTCAAATCCTGATGGTAACAGTCATGGATCTCCTGCCACTTGGGCGGTGGGACTGCAAGGCGGGTTTGCATGTCGAAAGAAGCTTGCTTGCAGTCTCACTTCGCTGGTCAGTTGCTATTGTCCAATTATTTTCACTTCAGTCAGCTGAACGTCGCCCTGAGTGTCCATCGGCAGCATTCTGCGGGTGCCGTCTTCCTCAATGTGTTTGTACGAGTTTCGACAAGCCTCCCAGCGGAGACGGTTTGCTAGCATGGTACCGTTGTGGAAAGCCTCAAACCATATACCCTGAAAATCCAGCTTGTTGAGCACTTCATCCAGCATTGACAAAGCTGGCTCCTGCCAGCAGTAATTCCACGGACGCCGCGCTCCAGGTTCCATGTAGACAGACCGTCTGCTTCGGTAAAAATGCTTAGAGCCCTTCTTGTGGGCTTTTCCAGTTACAGCCGTAATAATATCCTTCAACAGGTCACCGTCTTCGGGTCCTACAGATATTTTCGTCAATTGTTCCACGTTATACCTCCTATTTCGAGGGTAATCATTTTGCTCTGATAGTTGAGACAGAGGTATTGTCACTTCACTCCACAAAAATTGCCCAATCAAGCTGTGCAGAATACCACTTATGGGCGTCACCTCCGGGTCCGCGGTTAGATATCGAAATACAGACTGAGAGGTAACACAGTCAAAAAGCACACCGGCGCAGATTGCTACTTTTAAAATCTGACCTTGCTGCAATTCTCCAAGTTTCCAAACAGGATTGCCAAATGCCAAGCAGGAAATTGAAATGCTTCTGAATCAGGGAAACGCAATTCTCATGAGCCCCAATTGATAAAGAAGCACCCTGAATCATAAAGTATAGTCCGACGTGATCAATCGCCACCTTGCTTCTGCGAGAAAATCTGCAGTAGGATTTCGCTACAGAATGACGGATGGGGAGCGGGTTGAAACGAGCTAAATATCAGGCTCTCTCAAGCCCCCGTTGCTCATGATGGACTTCTGCACCTTTTTAGCAAATTCCCATGTATCAAACATCCACAACATATAAATGTTATCATCTTTCTCGTTGCAATGCAAATGAGGGGGCTGGATGGAGTGAGTCAAGCAGATGTGGGTGGGCGATGGGCGACGGTAAGCGTTCATTCAGGCTATGGTGCGGACGGTCAAGGGTCTGCTGATCTACTGCAGGCCTCCTGAGCGGTTTGCTCTGACATCAATCACCGGCGGATGGGGGAGAAGATTCGCAGTTTCTCCAGAATTCCAGTTTCGAAATCTCGGGAAGTGAGTACTGGTGTTGGCATTTATATGAGAAACTGTAGATAGTGTGGACTGATTTCTGAGGAGGAGTGGCCGGAATACAACTGGTAGGAGCACAAGTTGCAGTATTTATGGGGGGTGCGGGATACATTCCCAAAGACTGGCAAGGCCCCGATGGTTGGATTGGGGGCCACCAGGCGCAAGATGACCGAGTTGAATGAGTAACATAGGTGGTCGGTGAGATGGTGGAGCATTGCTAGAAAACCTTTCGCAAAAAGGAGGAAGAGAGCCGGCGAAGCACATGTTTTGGGAAGAAACTGCTGTCTCGCAAGGATTTTGACGCGATACAGAAACCAGCTGGATGATGGGAGTGGTATTGATGTGTGGCCGTTTTTCCCTGTTCAACATTGCCCACCTCACCGAAGCGTACCCATATGACCTGCCTGAGGATGCCCAACCGCGATACAACATCGCTCCGTCTCAATCGATACTCGCTGTAATCGATGACCAGGGTCATAAGATGCGGTACTTTCGGTGGGGCCTGCTTCCCTTCTGGATGAAGCAGATGTCTGCCGGGCTGATCAACGCCCGCGGTGAAACTGTCGACCAAAAGCCCAGTTTCAGGCGAAGTTTCGCCGACCGCAGGTGTCTGATCCTCGCAGATGGGTTTTACGAGTGGAGAAAAGAGAAGCAGGGTAAGCAGCCCTACCGGTTCACCCTCACCGAGCGGAAGGTTTTTGCCTTCGCCGGCCTGTGGGAGCCCTGGACGTCTCCTGACGGAGATACCATCGACACATGCGCCATAATAACCACAGAGTCCAACGAAGTGGTACGCCCCGTCCATGACCGGATGCCGGTGATTTTGCCTCGAGCCCTGGAAGACGTCTGGCTTGACGATGAGACCGCTGTCGGCACATTGAAGCAATATCTGGTGCCATATACGGAAGGTCCCATGGAAGCTGACCCCGTATCCCGGCGAGTTAATTCTCCGATGAATGATGCCCCCGACATACTACAGCCTCCGGTGGAGTACTGATCTATGCCGAAGGGGACACAGTTGCTAAACTGACAGTGTCGGGATGCCGGGCTGCTGCACCTGGTGTGGTGATATGCATTCTACATTGCCGCACTCTCCATCGCGGCAGCGCCGGTTGAACCGGTTTGTCACAATCAATCTGCATCCCCGCCTGGTTTTTGCTCACTGCTGGCCTGCGCCGGTAACCGTTCTGAGTGAGCAGATCTTGTTTGACTTCGTAGATGGCCCCACCTGCCTGCTTTGCTATCTCCCGGGGGGTGTCGGTTGTAGAGGCCATACAGTCCGCAGAAAAACAGTGCCCCGGTGTGAAGTCGGAGATTGGTCTTCTGCCGCTGCAGATCCCGGGGCTCACACAGCATCACAGGGAGCGTAACCGACGAGAAATCTCTCATCCGGCTGCGTTTGACAATGCTCCAAAGCTTTGATATGTTTCCCCAACGGATAATGGGAAGGATGAACTAAGTCCGGAATGAGGCGCCAAGCAGGAGGTGGCAAAAAGATGCTAAGAACTGCGACAGCATTGGTTCTGTGCTTGCTGCTCGCATTCGCCTTTAGCACCACTGCCCTTGCAGCCGATGGATATTGGGTAACCTCACCGACTAGGGACGTTTTGCAGGAGACCGATGAGGGACTGGTTGATGATGTGACGGTCCCCACCACGGTGAGCCACCGGTTGGAGGATGCCAGCCTCAGGCTTGAAGCACCTGAGGTGACAACCAGAGTAGACTAAGGTTCAAAAAATAGATAGCATTGTCTCGATTTCGCCTCCGGGCCGCCGTGCTGCCGCCCGGAGGCGAAAGTATTTTCCAAGGTGGCGAGAAGCAGCCAACCCGCAGCGGGCCCCGATATCCTCACAATCTCGCCTCAGGTAGTTTCCGATGCGCACTATGCCAATACTGCAGACTGCATCATGCATGGCACCCAGCTGCTGAGGCCGTGCGGAGTCTCCGCAATGCATCTCTTTTTGCGCAGGGCAGACAGAGGTTGAGACCATCTGCAGCCTCTCAGCACCGATAGCCTGACCATAACTGAAGTGTACCTCGAGTCAGGTGTATGGGCAGCGGTCGTGCAGGCAGTGATGCTCGAGGCCAGCTGTCCTTGAGCGGCTGTGATGCGAGCCCCTGTCAGGTGTTTGGTGTGTTATGCAGGGTGAGAACCCGGTGTGGACAATGAGATTCCTGCGTTAGCTCAGACAGCAGCAAGTGCTGCTGTGATATAATAAAGCGAATAAAGACGCATACGGTCAGTCAAAACGATAGATCGTCTGGCATGATTGTGTTCGCTGAATGGGCGTTTTAGTCGATGACCATTGATGGGAAGACTGGATGCAACGGACGGTTACTGCCGGTGCCGGTTGCGTGTTTGTGGGAGGGGTGGCTATCATGGTTTTTGACCTGCTGGTGAGCGCAGGAATCTTGGTGTCAGAATCAGGCTGCAGACGGGGTGACCTTCTGATCAATGATGGCAGGATTGCAGCAGAGATATCACCTGACGCTGCGGACGGGGTGCAGGCCAAAAACACTCTCGATGCCGCAGGTTTTTTAGTTTTTCCCGGCATGGTTGATCTCCATGTTCACATTGGTGAACCGGGGAAAACCGACAAGGAAGATATCAACACGGGAACCAGGGCTGCCGCGGCGGGAGGGGTTACCACCGCGGTGATAATGCCCAACTGCATCCCTCCGGTCAATTCTGCGGAGTCTCTGCGGCAGCGGGCCCGGCTTTTTGAGGAGAAGTCGTTTGTCGATTTTGCCCTTCTTGGTGGAGCCGGAGGAGAGTCGCTGGACACCATGGTGCAGCAGGCCGAGGCGGGTGCCGTTGGTTATAAAAGCTACATAGGTGAGTATCGAGGCGACAGACCGGGACTTCTTTGCCGCGATACCAGCGACATTTACCAGGTCATGCAGAGGTCGGCCGAAGTCGACCGTTTTGTGGGTTATCACTGCGAGGATAGCCCCACCATTTCCCTTCTGCAGCAGAGACTCATCGCTGACGGGCGGGTGGATTCCCGCGCCTATCACGCAAGCCGACCTGAGTTTACAGAAAGCCTGGCTGCCGTGTCGCTGCTGGAGATAGCCAGAGAAACTGGAGGGCGGCTGCACCTGGTTCACATGTCATCACCGTGGGCCATATCGCTGGCCAACATGTACTACGAAAGCGGCACTGATGTCACCGTGGAGACCTGTCCGCATTACCTGGTTTTTACCGACGAGGACACGGCCAGGCTGGGTCCGTACGCGCAGGTGGCTCCCCCGCTGCGATCAGCTGAAACCCGCGATATCCTGTGGGAGCTGATCCACGAAGGATTCATCGACCTTGTGGCGACCGATCATGCCCCAGGTACTCCCGATGAGAAAGCGCGCGGTAAGAAGAACATTTTTGAGGGGGGAGGAGGTTTGCCTGCACTGGAAGTGGCATGGCCTTTGATGCTCAAC
Source organism: Clostridia bacterium (assembly GCA_003551215.1). GTDB lineage: Bacteria > Bacillota > Sulfobacillia > SLMV01 > SLMV01 > PUMD01. Next base: position 7,713 of record PUMD01000142.1, read on the forward strand.
GAGGTCAACCGCGGGCGGCTCACCGTGGAGGCCCTTGCTTCACTGGTAGCCGGGGTTCCGGCGAGGTTAGCGGGCATCTTCCCCCAGAAAGGCTCACTGCTGCCTGGTGCTGACGCCGACCTGGTGCTGGTCAATATGGGCAAGTCTGGTCAGCTGTGTGCCGGGAGCATGTACACCAAGAATCAAGATTCAGCGACGATATATGATGGCATGGAGGTGCTCGGGCAGGTGGAGATGGTACTGCAGCGCGGGCAACT
>PUMD01000007.1 GCA_003551215.1 Clostridia bacterium
CCGAGAGGGTGCGTATTGTCGCCAGACTGGCGATCAAACGGCCAGTCTTTACCGGTATCCGATTTGAGCCTACTGACGAACGAAACAGATGATAATGCCAGGGGATCGCCAAAAGGTATGGCGGCCATTTTTGTGTGGTGCCGTATTCGCGATAAAGAAGATAGGAGGGTGTCACAATGGGAGTTTTTGATAAGATGGCCCGCCAGGGTCATGAGCAGTTGAGTTTTGTGCATGATGCGGAAAGCGGCCTGAAGGCGATAATCGGTTTTCATGACACCACCCTGGGCTCAGCCCTGGGTGGCTGCAGGATGTACGACTATCCAGATGAAGAACAGCTAATAGATGACGTTCTTCGTCTGTCCAGAGGAATGACAGCCAAGTCGGCGGTCACTGGCTGCAATCATGGTGGAGGAAAAGCGGTAATATGGGGAGATCCAGAGCATGATAAGAGCGAGGCTCTTCTGCGAGCCTTTGGACGATTCGTTGAAGGATTGGAAGGTCGCTTCATAACTGGAACGGATCTGGGAACTGAATACGAGGATTTTGTTGTTGCCGGTCAGGAGACCGATTGGGTGGTCGGTCTACCAGAATACGCAGGCGGCAGCGGCAACACCTCAGTGACTACAGCCTACGGAGTCTACCACGGAATGAAGGCTGCTGTCGAACACGTGTGGGGCAGCGACAGCATGAAGGGAAAAACAGTGGCAGTTCAGGGCGTAGGCAAGGTCGGGTCAGTGCTGGTCGGGCACCTGATAGACGAGGGTTGCTCGGTAATAGTTACGGATATAGATGAACAGCTGGTCGAAAAAATGGTAGACGAACACGGGGTGGAATCGGTTTCACCAGAGGAAATTTATTCAGTGGATTGTGACGTTTTTTCTCCCTGTGCCATGGGAGGTATACTGAATAGCGAGACTGTAGAGCAATTGCAGTGCCGGGTCGTTGCAGGGGCGGCCAACAACCAGCTTGCAGATGAGGAAATCGGCTGGGAGCTTCATCGCCGCGGTATACTGTATGCGCCGGATTACATAATTAACGCTGGAGGACTTCTGCAGGTGGCAGACGAGATAAAGGGATTCGACCGCGAGCGAGTGATGAGAAAGACTGCAGGGTTATACGAACTTCTCGGTGAGTGTTTCGCTCGTGCCCAAGAGGCAGATAACCCTCCCTTCGTTGCTGCCGAAGAAATGGTGCAGGAACGCATAGAGAAAATTGCTCAAGTCAACCGGATTTATCTGCCGTAAAGCTTCTGTGAGACAGAAAGGAGAGTTGTTTGCATGAATGTTTTTGAGCTGGCTGAAGAGATGGGCCATGAACAGGTAGTATTCTGCCACGACGCCGATTCTGGCTTGAGGGCAATAGTAGCCATTCATGACACTACCTTGGGCCCAGCGTTGGGCGGAACCAGGATGTGGGATTATGATACCGAAGAGGAAGCACTGGTGGATGTGCTCCGACTTTCGGAGGGTATGACATATAAAAGCTCAGCCATGGGTCTGAACCTGGGGGGCGGCAAGGCAGTAATCATGGGAGACCCCCGCAGTGACAAAAGCGAGCAGATGTGGAGGGCCTTTGGCCGATTTGTCCACAGCCTTGGAGGCCGCTACATCACAGCAGAAGATGTGGGGACCTCACCACAAGACATGGATTATGTGGCCGAGGAGACCTCCTATGTCGTTGGTCTGATGCACAAGTCCGGCGATCCCTCTCCCGTCACTGCCTACGGTGTCTACAAGGGGATCAAAGCTGGATGCAAGTGGGCACTTGATTCAGAGGACCTGCAGGGAGTTACAGTGGCCGTTCAGGGTATTGGCAGCGTTGGTTATGCGCTCTGTGAGTACCTGCACGAGGAAGGCGCCGAGCTGTTGGTGGCTGATATCTATCCCGAGCAGGTCGAGAAAACCGTAGATGAGTTTGGTGCTACTGCCGTGGACCCTGATGACATCTACTCAGTCGAGTGCGATGTTTTTGCGCCCTGTGCTCTGGGTGCAGTGATAAATGATGACACCATTGATCAGCTCAAGTGCGGAGTCGTAGCGGGAGCAGCGAACAATCAGCTGGCCGAAGACCACCATGGCGAGAATCTGCGGCAGAAAGGCATTCTCTACGCGCCGGATTACGTGATAAACGGAGGTGGCGTCATTAACGTGGCCCATGAGTTTGCCCCGGGAGGGTACAAAAGGGAGCTTGCCCTTCGCAAAGTGGATCAGATTTACGACAGGCTGTTGGAGGTATTTGCTACCAGCGAGCGGGAGGATATACCTACCAACGAAGCGGCCGACCGCATAGCAGAAGAGAGGATAGAGAAGATTGCACGGGTAAAGCGAATCAGAATATGAAAAGCGGTTACGAACGTCTGGGACCGCACAGTCCGGTGATTTTGATAGGTGAGTTCGGCAGCGGAAAGACTGAACTTGCCATCAACCTCGCGATGTACTGGGCGGAGGGGACGGATTGCCCTGATCCACTGCTGGTTGACCTCGACCTGGTAACTCCGTACTTCCGTTCCCGCGAGAAACGTCAACAGCTGGAGGAGGCCGGGGTGCAAGTCCTTTATCCCGACTCTTTCTCGGAGGGAATACATCTGCCGGTTTTGCCCCCAGCGGTCCAGGAAAAGATTGAGTCCGCACAGCGATGTGTAGTTGATGTCGCCGGTAGTGAGGCCGGTACCCGTGTGCTGGCGGGAATGTCTTCCATCACCCGACAGCCAGATTCACAGTGCGTTTTAGTGGTGAACAGTTACCGTCCTGGCAGCCGGAGCTCCGGGGCAATTGTCAGGCGGGCAAGACAGCTGCAGCAGATAGGTAGGCTGCAGATAGACGCGGTATTCGCGAATGCCAATCTGGCAGAAGCCACCGATGAGGAAACGGTGCTTTCCGGATTGGATATTATCGCCGACGCAGCACAGAGCTTGGACCTGCCGGTCGCAGCAGTAGGCGTCACTTCGCATCTGTTGGAGGATGGAGCGCTTCCAAACAGGCTGGACAGTCGACTGCAGCAGGAGGAATATCCGGCAGTGGTGCTCCATCCGAGAATGCGCATGCAATGGCAGAAGGGTCAAGACACCTGAGGGGAGGTCCACGGTGGACCGAAGATGGGTTATTGAGGAGCAAAGCTGCAAGGGATGCGGGCTATGCGTGACAGCCTGTCCCGAGGAGATTCTCTATCTGTCGGACAAACTGAACAGCTCCGGGTATCGTATCGTGGCCATCGAAGACGATGATAAATGCATAAGCTGTCGCTTCTGTGCCCTGACATGCCCGGATGCGGCCATCGAGATATTCCGTCCTGAGAAGGCGGCAAAGAGCTGATACACCCAGTTGGGAGGGACCTGATGTGAGCAAAGAACTGGTTAAGGGTAATGAGGCAGTCGGTGAAGCTGCTATCAGAGCGGGCTGCCGGTATTTCTTCGGTTATCCCATTACTCCGCAAAACGAGATCCCGGAGTACATTTCTGCCCGCATGCCGGAAGTGGACGGTGTTTTTCTGCAGGCGGAAAGCGAAGTTGCTGCTATCAACATGGTATACGGGGCCGGGGGTGCCGGCGGACGGATTATGACGTCATCTTCCAGCCCGGGTATAAGCCTGAAGCAGGAGGGCATTTCTTACATCGCGGGCGCAGAGGTTCCGTGCGTGATCGTCAACATGATTCGTGGGGGACCAGGGCTCGGGACCATTCAGCCCGCTCAGTCCGATTATTTTCAGGCCACCAAAGGTGGAGGTCACGGTGACTATCGCATGATTGTGCTGGGACCTTCTAATCTGCAGGAGCTGGTGGACCTAACATACGAGGCTTTCGATCTGGCCGACCGCTACCGCAATCCAGTTATGGTGCTGGGAGATGGGGTAATGGGTCAGATGATGGAGCCTGTTGTGTTTCCGGAGATGAGAGATCTCGATGAGCTGCCCGAAAAGGAATGGGCAACGACCGGCAGGGGACAACGGGATGAAACCAACCTTATAAACTCGCTTTATCTCGACCCGCAAGACAGCTACGAACATAACATGCGGCTGGCGGATAAGTATGCTCGCATAAAGGAGAATGAGACCAGATTCAAGACCCTCCATGCTGATGATGCCGAGTACATGTTTGTGGCGTACGGCACTGTGGCGCGTATAGTCAGAAAGGCTATCGAATCTCTACGGGAAGAAGGGCACAGGGTCGGGCTTCTTCGTCCGATTACTCTGTGGCCGTTCCCCGACGAAGCCTTCGAGCAGCTTGTCGAGCAGGTTAAAGGCTTTCTCACGGTAGAGATGAGCACGGGGCAGATGTTCGAGGATGTCCGGCTCGCCCTGAATGGAGCTGTACCGGCTGAATTTTACGGTACCACCGGTGGGATAATGCCAGATTACCGCGACGTGGCCGAGCAGATGAAGAAAACGATGGACAAAGTGGGTGATGCCTCATGAAAGCAGCATTTAGACGCCCAGAATCACTGACAGACGTACAGACACACTACTGTCCTGGCTGCGTGCACGGCATTGTACATCGCATAACCGCCGAGGTGATCGATGAGCTCGACCTGCAGGACCGGGCTGTTGGTGTGGCCTCTGTGGGCTGTTCTGTCCTGGCCTACGACTATTTTGATGTTGATTTTCAGCAGGCGGCTCACGGTCGTGCTCCGGCGGTGGCCACCGGGATAAAGAGGGTTCGCCCGGATGCATCCGTCTTTACCTATCAGGGCGATGGAGATCTTGCATCTATAGGGACCGCCGAGATCATACACGCTGCCATGCGTGGGGAGAAGATAACCGTCATCTTCATCAACAACGCCATATACGGAATGACTGGCGGTCAGATGGCTCCCACTACCTTGCGGGGCCAGAAGACCACCACCTCTCCCTACGGACGTGATACAGAGCATTCTGGTGACCCCATACGGGTATGCGAGATGTTGGCTACCCTGCCGGGTGCCGTCTATCTGGAAAGAACCTCCTGTCACGATGCACGCCACATAATGCAGACCAAGCGAGCGATCAAGAAGGCATTCGAGGTACAGGAAAAGGGCCAGGGGTTTGCGATGGTGGAGGTTGTGTCCAACTGTCCCACAAATTGGGGCATGACTCCCCGCGAGTCACTCGAATGGGTGGAAGAAAATATGATCCCCTATTATCCCCTGGGCGAATTTCGCAGTCCAGAGGAGGTCGAGTAACGTGGACCGTCAGATCCTTATAGCTGGATTCGGTGGCCAGGGTGTCATGTTGATGGGGCAGATGCTGGCTTACTCGGCTATGAAGAAAGACTACAATGTCTCATGGATGCCCTCCTACGGCCCTGAACAGCGGGGCGGTACTGCCAACTGTGGTGTGGTGATATCAGAGCAGCCGGTTGGTTCCCCGGTGGTAAACGAGCCAACTGAATGCGTTGCCATGAACCTGCCATCGCTGGAGAAATTCGCTGATACTGTGGTTCCTGGGGGATGCCTTCTCATAAACAGCTCGCTGGCTGACGCAGATGTCAACCGTGACGACATAACCATCCTGCGCATCCCGGCCAGCGAAGAAGCAGAACAGCTCGGTGAGGTCCGGGTTGCTAACATGATAATGCTGGGCGCTTTGAGCGAAGCAACCTCGCTTTTGTCGGTTGAATATCTCAAGGATATGCTGTCGGAGGTCCTGCCGGAAAGAAGACATGGACTGATTCCGCTGAACGAAAAGGCCCTGGATCGGGGAAGAGAGCTGGCTCAAAAGCAGTTGGCGGTCAAATGAGGACGTAGACTACTGATGGGCAGGTGCTCAGCCAGGCACTGTAGGCGGCACCTGCCCATAAATCCCGGTGTGACATATGGCAGGGAGGAACCATGTCGCAAAACAAGGGGACATCGGGTGGCTTGCCTGAACAGGTGGAAGTACAAGAGGTTGAGCAACTCCTGCAGCAGATAACTGCAATCAGCGGGTGTCGGGTAGTATGCAACGAGTGGGGAGCAGTAGAGGAGATTCACATTCTTTCGGATACCAGTAGGCACCCCAAACAGGTAGTTCGCGATGTGGAGAGTGCACTTGCAGCGAGATGGAATTTGGAAGTTGATCACAAAAAAATATCAGTTGCTCAGGTCGACAAGGGAGAACAGGAGGGCCCAAGTTCTTCCCCTGCTGAGCATGTTTCAGTTGTGAGTGTTAACGTGATGAGCCGTTTGCCCGAATCGACGATGGAGGCGGAAGTAACACTTCGGTGGTCGGACGACAAAGAGATTATGGGCAGCCATGAGGGCACTGCACCGACGGTACAAAGCGGTCGCATTCCGGCAAAGGCGGCTGTAGCTGCTGTCAGACATAAGTTGAAGCCGGGTTGTGGGCTTACCCTGGAGGACTTACAGAGGGTCAGAATGTCAGGCGGGGATGTTGTTGTCTGCCAGATGGGATTTTCCAGCCCCCGGGGAGAGATGGAAATCCTGGTGGGCTGTGCTCCGGCTGACAGCGAAGACCCCACCTACGCAGCTGTGCAGGCCGTGTTACATGCCGTCAACTCCAACCGGGAACGGTTCAGTTGAGAGGCGGGACAGGCTGATTCGTGCGTTTTCGGTGAAACGGGCTCAGGTTGTCGACGTAGAATATCAGGAGCAGGGGATTATCAGGTGTCTGATAAGACTGCGCTCGCATCCAGAAGAAACAGAAGATGAACAGAACCTTCAGCCTGCCCTTTGCTATCCTCATCTGACCGGTGAGGTAATTGAAGGGGAGCAAGTTCTGGTAAATACTACCGCCTGCGACCTTGGGCTGGGTACGGGCGGTTTTCACTTTGTGGTCTGGACCCCCCGCATGGCCTGTTCTTCGATACAAGAAGGTGGGCACATAATGAAATTGCGGTACACGCCCTGGCAGATGAAAGTAAAGGCAGTTGAAGAACAGGATTCTCCGCATCATAATAGCCTTCAAAGCAGAAAGAGCATAGAGGGGATGCCGGTGATATGCTGTGAGCTTCACAGCCAGCTTTTGCCTGTTGTGGCCGGAATAAGATCGGCGATGCCCGGCTGCCGGATTGTTTACATCATGACAGATGGAGGAGCGCTACCGCTTCAGTTCAGTCGAACCGTGCGGAAGCTTGCGGCGATGCAGTGGCTGTCGGGGACTATAAGCGCAGGACACAGTTTTGGTGGTGATCGGGAGGCGGTCAACGTATACAGTGCTCTGGCTGCTGCCCGCTGGGTAGAGGATGCTCATGTGGCCGTGGTGGGGATTGGTCCGGGTGTTGTCGGTACAGGAACTGCCCTGGGCCATACCGGAATGCAGCAGGCTCAGGCTGCCAACGCCGTCGCGTCGCTTTACGGAAAGGCGGTGCTACCTTTGCGCATATCCCGCTGCGATGACCGCCCGAGGCAGCAGGGAATCAGCCACCATACGCGGACGGTTCTGACTCAGGGAGCGCTGGATTCGGTCTGGGCAGTGATGGCGAAGGAATCGTGTGATGATTGGGGCCTGTGGCGTCAGATATACCGACATGGCCTGGCCCGAAAGCACCGCCTGGTGATGGAACACAGCGAACCGGGAATATCGGTGCTGAAGGCCGTCGGCAGACCTCTGCTGGATATGCTGAGATTTATGGGGCGCGGGTTGAGCCTGGAACCCGACTACTTCATGGCCGCTGCCGCTGCCGGGCGGTGGGCTGCCACGCAATTAAATTCGGATATGAGGAGGGGTTGCCATGCCGGAAATTGAAAGCTCGAAGGTCAAGTTCAGCGGCCGCATTGTCGAAGTCGCTGTCGAGGAGATATGCCACAGGGGACAAAGGGCAGTACGAGAGGTCGTGCGGGTGGGGGATGTCTGTGCAGTTTTGCCTGTCCGTCAGAGCGATGGCGAAACCGAGATACTGCTGGTGAAGCAGCTGCGCCATCCGGTCGGAAATGACCTATGGGAGGTTCCTGCCGGCAG
>PUMD01000102.1 GCA_003551215.1 Clostridia bacterium
AGGCCATTCTCTCCCGCGCCAGAGCCTCTGCCGCTTCGCTATCGTACGGAACTCCCATCTTCAGCAGCATTTCTGCCCAGCCCATCACCCCGAGTCCGATCTTTCGGTTCAAGCGGGTCACCGCTCCTATTTCATCCACTGGATACTTGTTGGCATCAATTACGTTGTCCAGAAAATGCACCGCCAGGTGTACCGTATCGCGCAACCCGTCCCAGTCGACCTGTTCGACCAGTGCATCGACGTCACCGGAGGGCGGCGTTCCCTGCTCTATCCAGTCAGGGTTCGGAGCAAAGGCGCTGAGATTTATGCTGCCAAGATTGCAGCTCTCATACGGAAGAAGCGGCTGTTCTCCGCAGGGGTTTGTGCTCTCGATTCTGCCGACCTGAGGGGTGGGGTTGTCGGCGTTGATCTGGTCGAGAAATACCACTCCCGGTTCACCGTTTTTCCAGGCCATATCAGTAATGAGTTCAAAGACTTCCGAGGCGGACTGCTTTTGGATGACCTGGCCGTTACGCGGATTTCTCAGTTTGTAATCGCTGTCCTCCAGTAAAGCCTCCATAAATTCCTCGGTGATACCTACCGACAGGTTAAAGTTGGTTATGGCCTCACTGTCGCTTTTACAGGTGATAAACTCCATGATGTCAGGGTGGTCCACCCGCAAAATTCCCATATTCGCCCCGCGGCGTGTACCTCCCTGTTTTACCGCCTCTGTGGCTGCATTGAATACTTTGAGAAATGATACCGGTCCGCTGGCCACCCCTCCGGTGGTTCTCACCACATCATTTTTGGGTCTGAGGCGGGAAAAGCTGAATCCTGTCCCACCTCCCGATTTATGTATTAAGGCAGCATTCTTGATGGACTCAAATATGCTTTCCATGCTGTCTTCGATAGGCAGCACAAAACAGGCCGAAAGCTGCTGCAACTCGCGGCCGGCATTCATCAAAGTCGGCGAATTTGGCAAAAACTTCTTCTGGGTCATCGCACGGTAAAACTTCTCAGCGGTGTTTTGCACGACATCCACACAATCCTCGGCTACCTCAGCCACCTCACAAAAGTCGGCGGTAATGTTGCCGTCTTCTTTTAACATGCGGTAACCTCGGTGCAGCGTCTCCAGGTCATATTCGCTCAGTCCCGCAACATTGGGCAGCTGATCCGCCGTTTTTTCCGGCCGGGCCTGTCCCTCTTGAGCCCCGGCAGTGTAGATACGGGGGTCGTACAGAATATCTATGGCAGCCACATTGCGAGCCACCCGACGGAACATCTCCTGCGGGGTCTCGGTGGGTTCTCCCTGCAGGTCTTTGGCCAGGTAACGCTTTTTGAGGACTGTTGCTGCATTATCGCTCAGTTCAATGCTCTCCGCTTTTCCCCAGTCGTCAATTTCGCTCATCTTGTCGATTGCCCCCTTTCGGCATCCCGCTCTTCACGCTTCAGTTTTGCCAGCTCCTCCTCAAAGGCATCCAGGTCCTTGAACTGCCGGTAAACGGACGCAAACCGTACGTATGCAACGTCATCGAGTTCCTGCAGACGCTCCATTACCAGCTTCCCGATGACTTCTGAGCGGACCTCTCCGGCAGTATCCGCCACAAGCTTATATTCGATATCATCGACCAGCTGTTGAAGCTTGTCCACTGCAACGGGGCGCTTTTCGCAGGCGGTCATAATGCCGTCGAGAATTTTCTCCCGCTGAAATCTCTCCCGGCGGCCATCTCGTTTCACAACCATCAGGGGGGTGCTTTCAATGCGTTCGTAAGTGGTAAATCGCTGACTGCAGCTGAGGCACTCGCGCCGTCTGCGAACGCTTCTCCCCTCTTCTGATGCGCGTGAGTCTACCACCTTGCTCTGCTCGTACCGACAGTATGGACACCGCACATGAGGTCATCCTTTCAATAGGCGATGACACAACATATTGCGTAGTATGACTCATTTTATCTACAGTATGTTGGGGGTGGCAAATCTTCTGGAGTGCTCTGATGCCGCCTGTCTCCGAACATGATGCAACTGGCTCGCGTGTACTGCTGGACGCTACCAATTCGACATGATCACCGGGAGCCGCCCGGCAATTCGAGTTCCGGTATCAGGTTCCGACATGAATCGATAGCTGTATACTTCGACGCCGCGTGAAGCTGCTTCCCAAAGCGCCTGAGAAAACTCACTGTCGACTTGCTGGTTTGGGGCAAAGATGCTGGCTTCCGGCCTGCAAACCGCGAAAACAACCGCACAGCGAACAGCCCCGGAGACAAGCTTGGACAGCTCCTTCACATGCCGCCGCCCCCTTTGGGTCGGGGCATCGGGAAATCTCGCCTCGCTGCCGACGCTCAGGGTCACCGATTTTACTTCTACCCAGCAAACCTGCTCACCGTCCGACGACGACAGGCGAAAATCAAGGCGGCTATCCCCCGCTTTAACCTCTGACCGAACGCAGCTGAGGTCGGCGAATTCGGGAAAGACTCTCCGCTGCAGCGCCTCGCCCAGCACCTGCGCGGGCAGGCGTGAATCTATGCAGGCCCATCCAGTCCGACCCGGCAGCGAGGCCATAACTGCATCAAAATCCGTCTTGCGCTGCGGGGAGCTGCGCCGGACCACCAAGACATCATTCCCCGCAAAGAGCAGCTGCTCGAGTCGCCCGGAATTGGGCAGATACACAGATACCAACTCATTGTCCATTTGAACCTGCAGCACAAAGCGGTTGAGCCTGCGAACAACAACCGCCTCCCGCAGGTGCTGGGGCTGCCAGCTGCGATGACAGTACGCCTCCGGAGGCTTGAGGCAGTGCTGGGTGGCCTGCCCGGCGCTCATCCACCATCACCGGAGAAATGTTCCTCTTTGACGGAGAACCCCTGTTCGGCCATGGGTCTGCCCAGGCTGTAGTAGGTACCTCGGGCGTAGCTTATCATCTCCTCGGGAATGGGGACCGGAGCTTGGTCATCCCGCGCCCACTGCCGGGCCACGTGAGTACGTACCACCCTGCCTATGAAGTAGTCATGACTCTCCAGGGAGACTCTCTTTATCACCTTGCACTCCAGACTCATGGGGCACTCTTTTATAAGCGGCGCAGACTGCAGAACCTCTGGTGCTGCGGCAGTAAGGCCAGTAGCCTCGAATTTGTCGACCTCTCGCCCGGAAACCACTCCGCAGTAGTCCAGCTCAGCCAGAAGATGGTCGTCAGGGAGGTTAACCACAAACTCCCCGCTTTCGCGTATCAGATCATAGGAGTGCCGGCTGGGACGTACTCCCACTCCTACGGCGGGGGGCTGCGAGGAAACGACCCCGGTCCAGGCTATCGTAATGATGTTGGGCACCCCCGCGTCAACTGCACAGCTGACCATAACTGCCGGCACCGGATACAGGTGGGTTCCCGGTTCTATAGAGCGTCTCGACATCAAACCTCTCCTTCCTAGGGATGTCTCCGCGTGACAGGTCGGAAAGCAGAATCATGTCGGTGGGCGGGAGGCTCTGCTCCCGCCCGGGAGCAGCTACCTGACTGAAACCAGGCTCAGCTGCAGCAGTCCTGCTGCTTTCGGTCGTAAACCACTTCACCCTCGATAATCGTCTTGAGACATGTGCTGAAGTTGCTCAGTGGATTGCCATCGAATATGGCGATGTCTGCATCTTTGCCCTGCTCAAGGCTGCCTACCCGGTCATCGATTCCCAGCACTTCCGCGGGGTTGATGGTGATGGCCCGGAAGGCTTCCTCCTCGGGCATGCCCTCTCGCACCGCTATGCCTGTGACTTCTGAAAGCCAGCGGGTACCTGAGGTGCTGTCCATCTGAATGCAGACCTTGACTCCGGCACGGGCCAAAATGCCCGGATTCTTTATGGTAACATCCTTCAGCTCCATTTTCCCGCGCCCCATAAGCAGCGGTCCGACAATGCAGGGTGCATCCTTTTGCACCAATACGTCAGTGATCTTGTACCCTTCAGTCACGTGTTCCAGGCTGTAATCCAGCCCAAATTCCTCAGCGATGCGAATGGCAGTTATGATATCGTCAGCCCGGTGGGCGTGTATGTGAGCTTTCATTTCGCCGGTCAGCACTTTGCTGAGGGCTTCCCACTTCAGGTTGCGGTCAGGAGGTGATGCATCTTCGTCCTCTTCGGCCCGCCGGACTTTCTTGAGGTAATTCTCTGCCGATACCAGGGCCTCACGCAGGACAGCTGCATTGGCCATCCTGGTTCCGGGCATCTTGTTGCGCCCCTCACCGTACACCCTCTTGGGGTTTTCGCCCAGCGCCATTTTCATTCCCTCTGTGCCCGGTATGACCATCTCTTGTACTGTATTGCCCCGCAGCTTGATGGCATTTCCTGTACCACCTATTACGTTTGCGCTGCCTGGCTGAGTGTAAACACAGGTTACCCCTCCCGACAGCACATCAGCGAAGGCCGGATCCTGCGGATTGAGCGAATCGATGCCCCTAAGCTGAGGAGTAATTGGGTCAGTAGTTTCGTTGCCGTCGGCCGTAGCGCGCGTTCTCGGCTCACCGAACAAAGCCAGGTGGCTGTGTGCATCGATCAGGCCAGGAGTGACCCATTTGCCGGTGGCATCCACCACTTCCGCATCATCCGGCACCTCAACATCCGTGCCCACGGCTTCAATTTTTGCATCCTTTATCAATACCGTTGCGTGCTCCAGAATACCTTCGGTGACTGTCTGCACTTTACCGTTGACGATTGCCAGCACTTATACCCGCCTCCTTGCGGTATGATCGATCCAAAACTGCAGCTGCTGTCAGGCAGTCGCCTCCGTGGAGTCCAACGCCTGACAAAGTAAATTATTCGCTACTCGAAGCAATTCTCCTGCGAGCCTTATCACGGTCCTACCCTGCTGGCCAGTACTCACCATAACGACCGGCAGCAAGGACGGCGTTGACCATGGACGTGCAATCGGCAACTCCCTGACCTGCTATATCCTTGGCAGTACCGTGATCAACTGACGTGCGCAGAAAGGGCAACCCGAAAGTCAGGCTTACGGTTCCGTAAAAATCCCGAGTTTTGGCTGCGATGTGGCCCTGGTCGTGGTAAAGAGAAAGCACTGCATCAAACTCGCCTTCAAGTGCCTGGTGAAAGACCGCATCGGCTGGAATCGGGCCCTGAAGGTCGACCCCCAGTCGTCGGGCCCGGCTGACCGCCGGCAGCAGTATTTGCTCCTCCTCATCTCCCATCATACCGCCATCGGAAGCGTGCGGGTTCAATGCTGCAAGGGCCAACCGGGGCTGGCACACTTTCAACCTGCGAAGATCCTCGCAAGCTGCGAGAGCGTTTCTGACCACCAGTTCGGCTGACAGAGCATCGATCGCCTCCCGCAGCGACAGGTGGCGGGTCAGGAAAAACACCCGGAGAGGACCCGTCTCGAACATGGTGCGCACCGAATCCGCTCCCGTCAGCCGGGCAAGGCCGGAGGTGTGGTCTACATAGGGGGCCCCGGCCATCCGCAGGGACCTTTTGTCCAAGGGTGCGGTGGCCAGGGCTGAAGCAACCCCCTCCCTTACCAGCTCAACGCCCAGCTCAAAGACTCTGCGTCCCGCAGAACCTGCCTCAGGAGATATTTCTCCCGGCTGTATCTCCTCCGCTGCAATACCGCAGGGCTGAACGTAGTTCAAAAGCGGCTTTCGGGTTGACTGCTGTGGCTCGCTCCCTGAAGTTGAGCGACATTTCAACTCGACCTGCAGGCCCAGGGCATCACACGCCCCCAGAAGCTGCCGCCTGTGTCCCACCAGAAGCGGTCGAACCTTTCCTGATACGGCCCCGGAACTGGCAGCAGCGACCGCCACCTCTGGACCGACTCCCGCCGGATCTCCCGTAGTTATGGCTACCACGGGAAGATCGGCTTGCTGGCAATCCACCTCAGCAGTCAATAGAATCTCCTTTCAGGGCCGCAGTTTGCTGCCTCAGGGTCTCAGAGGTAGGTCTCAAACCACTGCAGCAGGCGCTGCAGGCGGTCTACTCTGTTCAGCGGTTTGCCCGACCTTGAAAGCTCATGATTTTCTCCTGCGTAACGGACGAACCGGCATTCCACACCCAGCCTCTTGAGAGCAACATACCACTGTTCGGCCTGTTCCATAGGGCAGCGGTAGTCCTCCTCGGCGTGTACGATCAAGATCGGTGTTGATACCTGCGGGGCGTATCTCATGGGAGACCGGGACATAATGAAATCTTCCGAATCCCAAAGATCAGCTCCTCCCATTCCCCGCCGGTTGCCGTAAAAACCTATGTCGCTGCAGCCGTACTTGGTATAGAGGTTGGATATTGACCGAAAGGTGACAGCAGCCGAGAAACGGTCAGTTTGACTGACAATCCAGTTGGTCATATAACCGCCGTAGCTGCCTCCGGTGACCCCCAGCCGCTCGCTATCCACCCACGGCAGTTCACAGGCGTAATCTACCGCGGCCATCAGGTCGCGATAATCATTGCCGCCCCAGTCTCCTATTACTCCCTTGAGATGCCGCTCTCCATATCCCCTGCTTCCGCGCGGATTGGTGAACATAACGCCCCATCCGGAGGCTGCCAGCAGCTGATATTCGTGGAAAAACACCTCTCCACTCGTTCCTGCCGGCCCACCATGAATCTCGAGCACCAGGGGATATTCTTCGCCCTGCTCCCAGCCGACCGGCTTCATCAGCCACCCTTCAATTTCCCAATCCTCCACCGAAGAAAATGTCACCCTCTCCGGCGGGGACAGGACAACTTCCTCTCTCAGAAGCTGATCGTTGAACGCAGTGAACCGAACAGGTTCGTCATCCGGAAGCATGACCCACAGATCTCCGGGGGAATCCCAGTCCGCTCCAACGTAGGCCACTACCGGTTTGCCTGTTGAGTTTACAGAATAGGAGGTCACCACGGCCGGATCATCGATCAGCAGTCGACAGGAGCCGTCCAGCTGGGCTTCGTATATACTGCTGGTACCTCCGTCGGTGAGGCTGAAGATTATGGACTCGCCGTCACGGCACCATTCCGGCGCTGCTGCTTTGGGGTCATAACGAACATCGGTCCCCACGCTGTTGCCCACGCTCCGGTCGAACTCCCCGGTGAGGCACTGGCGCTGTCCATCGTCGGGGCTGATGAACCAAAGACCGGTGTCCACCGCTATTTCATCACCGCGGTCGTGCCCCAGAAAGGCTATATGCTCCCCACTGGGTGACCACCTGGGCTGCCCGACGGGGCCCTCCCCATCGGTCAGCTTCTCCAGCTGGCCATTTTCAACCGACAGCGAGTACAGGTCGGACACATAGTACATCTCCTGTTCGGGACGGCGGCAGGAAGCAAATATGATCTGCCGGCCGTCGGGCGAGAAGTCCGGGGAAGAATCATCGAAACAGGAATCGGTCATCTGCGTCGTCTCACCCGAGACCACGTCAGTGACCCAAACGTGCCGGCGGCGGTCATCGTCCATCAATCCCCTACCGTTGAACTTGTACCGCAGGCGTTTGGTTGTGTATACATCGGCACTTTTGCCGTCGTCGGAGCAATCGGATTCTTCATCCGGAGACAAGGCAACAAAGGCCAGCTTGTCTCCATCCGGCGACCACCGCAGGCCTCCCGCCGGACCGCAGAAATCCCCCACCGATCGGGCTTCTCCACCGTCGCGGTCTATCAACCAGAGGCTGTTGGAATCCTGCCGGTTGGACAAAAAGGCCAGCTTCTGGCCGTCGGGGGACCAACGGGGACTGTGGTCCCGCACCGGAGGACCCCCATAGGGTGGATAGGTGAATTGGCGAACGCTGTCCGGGTCATCCGTCTCGGCAATCCATATGGAGCTTCTGTAGCCGTTTTCTTCTCTGTCGACATCAGTGACCACAAAGGCCACCAGCTGCCCGTCTGGTGAGACCTGCGGATCACCCACAAACTGCATTTTGTAAAGATCGTCGGGCCTTATTCTCCTTCTGTCTTCGCTGCACGGTCGTGTCATTGGTTCACCTCGGAATCCTTACTGGTAAATTTACCAAAACGGAAAAGCTCTTCGGGGGGAAGTTTGCTCTTGGGATGCCCCTCACTGGAGGGATGTCCCAGTGCAAGTGCAGCCAGTACGTGATGATCATCGGGAATCATCAGCTTCTCATGGATCGATTCTCTGCCCCATATGCCAAGCCAGATGGTGCCCAGCCCCCGTTGCACCGCTGCCAGCTCCATCTGCGTCAGCGATATGATAACGTCGGCCATTGCCCCGCTGCTTTGCGGATCTGTTGCTACTCCGAATATGAGCACCCCCGCGTCAGAAACAAAATCCTGCATTGAGGCCTCGTGCACCAGAGCATCAATTTCACCCGGCTCATCGATAACTACAAACCGGCGAGCCTGACGGTTTCTGGCAGTGGCTGCCCACCTGCCGGCCTCCAGAACATACTGCAGCACGTCATCATCGACTGATTCTCCGGTAAAATCGCGCACACTGTACCGCTTTTTGCAAAGATCAAGGACCTTCATCATATACCTCCCCAGCTGTGGAGACACGCTTTCACTTCAGCACCACGTGCCGTAAACACCCCATACACTGATAATTCCGCATACAATGGCGATATCCTCCCCGCTGCGCCAGCTGGAGCCGCCAAACCTGACGCCGGGCAGGAGGACACCTCTCCGGGTAGAATAAAGCAAAGAAGGACGATGACCTGTATACTGTGGATGAGGGGAGGCAGCTGATTGCTCGAAAGCATTAACAACAAGATATGCGCACCGCTGGCTATGCTGCTCGTATACGTGGTGTGCCTGGCAGGGGTCCTCGGTTACGGAGTGTACGTGTACGGAAGCATAAACTGGGCTTCCGATGGGTCGACCCTGCTGCCACCCCAAATATGGGGCACTAACGAAGCTTACCGGCAGTATCTGCAAAACACAGGGCGAATACTGGCCATCATGCTGGGCGCCTTTTCTGCAGCCAGCGGAGCGGCGCTGGGAAGCAAGCTGGTGGGGTTTGGCCTGCTTCTTGCCGGAGCTGGACTGACCGCTGGAGGTTGGTCCTTACTACCCCGCGTCTACTTTCCCGGAGGCAGCATGACGCCCTGGCTTTGGTGGCTTGCGGAGAATATCTACCTGATGGCAGGAGCATGGGTGGTAATTACAGCAGTGCAGGCCCTTTGGAAAACAGCCGAGGCTACAGAGGCCTGAATAATTGCCGGCTGCAGCATACAGCGAGTCCGGCCACCTCCATATATCCCTGTGCTGGTGACGGTTCAGAAATCAACCGGCCGGTCCTGCCGGGCTTTTCGCAAGTAGCGCTTAACCTCACCGTATATCAACGCAGCAGCGATGAGAATGAAGGCAACCCCGGCGTAGATACGAAGCTGTTCCAGACCGACAGAACCCGCAGACACCTGTGTATCTTCCTCACCGGTGAAATGATTTACAGTGTAGTTTACCTCCCACAACGTGCCCATGCCTTCCCGCTGACCTGTAGAGACTACCCGCCACTGAAGGGGACTCGACTGCGTCTTGGTCTCCTGTACGGCTATATCATCGGGAACAGCAGCTTCTCCGGCAGCCAGGACTTCAGCCGGTACATCAGCGGGAAGGAACCACAGACTCCAGGCGGCAGCCTGCAGCAGCAGCACGACGGCAACAGTTCGCACCACTACAGCCTGCTGGCCACCACCCAGCAACTGGTGTTTCCGCGTATCGCCCAACGGTCGAGCATCATCAGTGAAGTATCCTTCTTCTTGCTTTTGCTTTTGTTCTGCTGGGACAAACTTTTCTCTTTTGGATATGATTTTGGCCCAAGCTTGTTAAGAGCCTGCAATATCAGACAGCAGACTCACGCTGCAGGGTCCGTCTGTCTGAGGCTTCGCACTACCTCCTGCAGACATTGCTCCAACATAGAAAACACCTCCAGCGGAGAGAGACGCTAAGGACTCATCGCACCCCCCGGTCGCGATTCTGCCGAAAAGACAAGTTTGCAGGCTGGCTCGTTGCCGTTATAGTTAAGATAAATAGAAATTTTTGTGTCCCGGCAAGTCACCGACCGAAGACACAGGAGCGCTGCCTGGTCGCGCTGCAGAGTGATTCTGACACTGTAAACAGTCAGACAGCACAGAAGATGCGCAGCTATTCCTTTTCAGTCGGTCGTGTGCTGTATACCAAGAGAGGAGAATCCGCCATGAATGATCCAGCCCACCCCACCGTAAGCCTTTCATTGATACGAAACGCACGCGTGTTGACACCCGAGGAAATCGGCATCTGCAATGTTTTTCTGATCGACGCCCGCATAGCGGTTCTGACAAAACAGAAGCTGCAGCTGCCCGAACAGCTGCAGCCGGCCGTGGAGATGGACCTCGAGGGTGACTACCTCGTGCCTGGCTTCATCGATGGTCACGTTCACATCCTGGGGGGAGGTGGCGAGGGAGGGCCTTGCACCCGGACTCCGGAGATAACCCTCACCCGTCTGACCACCGCGGGAGTAACAACTGTAGTCGGCGTGCTGGGTACTGACGGAACCACCCGCAGCCTCCCTGCACTCCTGGCAAAATGCCGAGCACTGAGGCACGAGGGCCTCTCCGTTTTTGTTTACACCGGAGCCTACCAGGTTCCCACCCCGACACTGCTGAGTTCAGTACGTCAGGATATCGCCCTGCTGGAGCCGGTGATCGGCGCCAAGACAGCAATTTCTGATCACCGTTCATCGCAGCCCACATTGGAGCAGCTGCGTCATCTGGCATCGGAATGCCGGGTTGGCGGAATGCTGGGAGACAAACCCGGGCTGCTTCACCTGCATGTTGGAAGCGGTGCGGAGGGGCTTTCACCGGTCATTCAGTTGGCTGAGGAAACAGAGATACCGGCAGCTCAATTTTATCCCACTCACGTTTCCCGCTCTGAGACACTGCTTTCGGAAGCAGCCCAATTGACCCGCATGGGAGCCACCGTTGATGTCACTGCAGGAGGTCGGGCCGCCGAAGCACTGCAGTTTCTCTGGAAGCAGGAGGCCGATCCGGACAGAATAACTCTCAGTTCCGACGCAAACGGCAGTATGCCTCGTTTCGACGAGGAGGGAGAGTTCGTTGGCCTGGGAGTCGCCTCACCCGAGACCCTCCTGTCCACCGTAGCAGACCTGCACGACGCCGGGGTGCCTCTGCAGAAGGCGCTGGCTCCGGTAACCATCAATCCCGCACGACAGCTGGACATGGCCCAGACCAAGGGACGGATAGCTGAGGGAGCCGAAGCTGATATGCTGTGTTTGAGCCGGGATAGCCTGACTCTCCGACACGTTTGGGCAAAGGGACAGCTGATGCTGCGGGATGGACAACCGGTAAAACTGGGAACATTTGAAAGATGATGCCGTATCCGGTGGAGGCCGAGGGCCACTCCCCCCGGCCTCCGGACCGCAACCTGCGGCTTATGCGTACTTGTCGAACCAGTCTGCTATCAACTCGAGTCGGCGCAGCCGCCTGGTAGGCTTACCCGAACGAGAAAGCTCGTGGTTTTCGTCGGGGAAACGCGCGAAGACAACTTCCTTTTTCAGCCGCTTCAGTGCCGTGTAAAATTCCTCCGCCTGAGATATGGGACACCGCAGGTCGTTTTCTGAATGGATGATCAGCACCGGTGTGTCAACATTAGCCACATAGCTGATTGGTGAGCGGTCGAGATACCCCATCGGGTTGTCCCACGGATGACCGGGGAACTCCCATTTTCCGTGATTGAACCCTATATCGCTGGTGCCAAACATGCTGTAACGATTGCAGGTGCTCCGCATGGTAACGGCTGCAGAGAACCGGTCGGTGTGCCCCACAATCCAGTTCACCATGTAACCGCCGAAGCTGCCGCCGGCCACGCCCAGCCGCTGCTCATCAAATTCCCATTTCTCCAGAGCGTAATCGAGCCCGAGCATCAGGTCGCGGTAATCCTTGCCGCCCCAGTCGTGGTGAGTTGCCGCATTGAACTTCTGGCCGTATCCCCTGCTGCCGTGGGGGTTGATGTACAGGATTCCGTAACCCATTGCCGCCAGCATATGGAACTCATGGTAGTAGCCGTAGCCGTAGGCCGAATGAGGACCACCGTGTATCTGCATAATCAATGGACTCACACTACCCCGCTCTGAAGCTGCTCCAGGAAGCAACCATCCCTCGATGGTGACCCCTTCCGCGCCGGCGAATTCGAAGCGCTCGGGACTGGTCATCTCAATTTCCTGCAGCCACGGGTTGGCATCCGTTATCTGCCGCATCTGCCCGTGCCGGTCACATATCCAGATATCAGCAGGTCCGGCGGCGGTTTCTACCAGCAGGGCAAACTGAGATGTCTTGTGGTTGAAGGTGAAGCCCAAAACAACCCAGTCACCATCGGTGATTGCCCGCACCTCCCGGCTGTTCATATCGAGCGCGTACAGGTTGGCTCTCCCGGCCGCGGTGGCACTGAAATAGATCTCCTCTGCTTGCAGATCCCACACGGGCTCACCCGGTCTGCTGCCCAGGCGGCAATCTCCCCCAACAGCGGAGCCAACACCGGTGGGGAAATCCTCCAGGAGGTCCTGTGTGGTCCCATCACCTATGTTGGTGCAGGCAATTGTCGGAATCGTGGCACCGTAAAACTCGTTATCATGGCCCACGTGAAGCACGTAGCTTCCCCGGGGCCCTATGACCGGACGCATGCACATCCTGTCGCTGCTGGTGACTTTGACTGCACCGGTATCCCCGCCTACTGCAGAACCATCGGCGGGGAAAAGATAGACGTCCATGTGCTCGGCGTAATCCGGGTCTTCGCAGCGCCTTGCACAGGTAGCCAGGTACTGACTGTCTGGAGACCAGCTCATTCCCCGATGGTCAAACTCACCGTCAGTTATCTGGGTCGGTCCGTCGTCACCTTCTTTGTCGATCACAAACAGGTGAGAAAACTTGTCGTAGGTGAACCCCGCCCCGTTCATCTTGTAACGCATGCGGGTAATTATCCGAACATCATCATCGTCATCCTCGTCGTCTTCGCAGCCTTCATCCTTAAGCCACCGCTTGGTTACCACTGCACTGAAGGCTATCCTTTCCCCATCAGGTGACCAGCGGAACCCGTTAATACTGCCTTCAAAACTGGTCAACCTGCGGGCTTCACCTCCATCTGTCGGCATGAGCCATATCTGCTGACTGTCTCCTCTGCGGGAGAGGAAGGCCAGACGGCTGCCGTCGGGGGAGAAACGAGGATGCGAGTCGCTGCCTCCGAAGGTAAACTGCTGAGGTTCCCCGCCTTCCATGTCAGCCATCCAGATATTTGAGTCATAACCCTCGCGGTCATCCTTTACCTCGCTTTTGACGTACGCCAGCCGACGGCCGTCAGGACAGATCCGGGGGTCCGATACCCACTTGTAGCGATACAGATCCTCTGGCTGCAAGGTGCGGCTTTTGCATTCGGTCTCAGGTGACAAAAACACCTCACTCCTCTCTGAAAGATGCAGATCAATGCTCGGGCAGCTGATCCAGCGGGGGTTCACACCCATCAGGGATTGGCGATTCATACGGATTGTCTTCGGTAGCCTCCTTAAAGGCTATCTGGGCCTTTTCGAGAGTCTCGGCATCTGTAAGGAGTTCCCATCCCGTGAGGGCCAGAATCTTGGCGGCAGCTATCATCCCTTTGTGACCTATGCCCATGCCAGAAGCAGCCGTCATCTGCCAGGAATGTCCCCGGGCACCGAGCACGCTGCAGGCAGTGGCAAACTCAGCAGTGGGGGTGACCCAGCTGACGTCAGCCACATCGGTGGAGCCTCCTCCCTGCCGTCCTTCTGGCTCCTTGGGAGGCAGCAGATCATCGTGCAGATAGGTGTCGCTTAGATCGATATCGTAACGTTCCTGCACCCTTTTGACTGTTCTTCTGCGCTGGCCCTCGGAGAAGTTCTCCGTCATGGCACAGGCGAACTCCTCGTCCTCTTCGGAAAACTCGGGGGCGCCGACCTCCTGCATGTTTTTCCACAGCAGATCAGCGATAGGACGGTTGACCAGCTTGTTGTAACATCCGGACAGGAAATTGACTTCCATTTCCGTCTCTGTCATCAGCGCAGCGCCCTCGGCTATCTTGAGCACCCGCTGATAAATCTCCTCCACTTCCTCGCGTTCGGGAGCGCGGACGTAATACCACACCTCGGCCTCGGGAGGGACCACGTTGGGTTCGCCACCGCCGTCGGTAATCACGTAGTGGATGCGGGCCTCCTCGATAACGTGCTCGCGCAGGTAATTGACTCCAACGTTCATCAATTCGACAGCATCCAGGGCACTGCGGCCCATTTCAGGCGCTCCAGCCGCATGAGATGACTGCCCATAGAACTTGAATTTGACAGAATTCATGGCCGAAGAGCTTCCCAACCGGACCACATTCATTGAACTGGGATGCCAGCAAAGAGCCGCACCAACATCGTCAAACAGGCCCTCTTTCACCATGAACACCTTTCCAACCAGGGTCTCCTCAGCAGGACAGCCGAAGTATTTGACCGTACCTTCCACTCCAGTTTCTTTCAGGGCATAGGCTGCCGCCAGAGCTCCGCCCAGCGATGCCGTTCCCAGGAGGTTGTGCCCGCAGGAATGACCGGGGGCATCGGGTTCGAGTTCCTCTTCATAAGGCACAGTCTTCTGTGAGGTACCGGGCAGGGCATCATATTCGCCCAAGAACCCGACGGTCGGATCACCACTGCCAAAGGTGGCCACAAAGGCAGTGGGCATGCCCGCCACGCCCTCTTGAATTTCGAAACCGGCCTCTTTCAAAAATTCGGCCTGGGCACTCGCTGATTTGTGCTCCTGCAGGCCGACCTCGGCATACTGCCAGATCTCTTTGCTCAGCTGTACCAGCTCAGACTCGTACTCTTTTACTGCAGATAGCAAAATGTCCTTGTGTTCCTGCTGCAAAAATCTCCACTCCCTTCAAAATGAAACCCTACCAAGTCTGTGTGGGACGCCGCTCGCTGCGCGCCGGGGCTGCTTAGTCCACAACAACCCCTAGCCCAGCTGCTGGGCCAAATATCGCTCCTGCTGCGTACCCGCGGACCGGCGACGCCGCATGCCATATCCGGCGCAGGTAAATCTCGATGAGTCCAAATTGGTTTAATATAGTGTTCCTCACTGTTTGCACAAACCCTGCCGTCAGATACAAAAAAGTGCGGACCCACCCTCAGATGCCTTAGAGAGTGGACCCGCTGAGCAATGTCAGTCAATCTGTTCGCTTACTTGGGACGGAAAGTATCACACTTGGTGGCAGAAGAGCTGCGAGCTCCACCGAGCTGAGCACCAGATTCCATTCTGGCTCCCAGGTCCCCTCCGGGGCTGTCAACTGCCACCATGATCTCGTCAGCCTGACACAAGTTGCCCTGTCCCCAATACTGACAGCTGTCTACTGAACACTTGATCTTGTTCCTGTCAGCCATCGGAAAACCCCCTTTCCGTCGCTTCTTTGATACTGCCGCTCTGTGTTTTATAGTTCCCCTCTGATGCGGCAATATGAGTGCGACGGTTCAACCGCTGCTGGCTGACAGGACTGAGAGGCTACTCAAGAGATATCTCTACGTGAGCTCCTCCCTCTTCTTCCACCTCGACCAGTTTACCGGTGCCGCTTTCCTTTACCATGCGCATTAGATCGTGGATATTCACTCCCTGCTCCTCCATGCTTCTGCGGGCCTCCTCCGGAATGAAGCTGGTGATTACGTTTACCAGACCCAGCGGGAGCCTGATATCAACCTTGTCGCTGTCGTCAATGACGTGTATGTGAATCCACCTGGCCCCACCCTTTTGTGGGGCAACG
This sequence comes from Clostridia bacterium, assembly GCA_003551215.1. Lineage (GTDB taxonomy): Bacteria > Bacillota > Sulfobacillia > SLMV01 > SLMV01 > PUMD01. The sequence goes on from PUMD01000102.1 coordinate 15,682, forward strand.
CTGGGAGTCTGTTCTCTGCTTTCGGCTTCATCCACCGCCTTCAGCATCTCAACTGCTTCATCTGCTGTGATAGTGCCCTCTGACACCAGAGACAGAATCTTTTGCCGTTCCTCACTTTGCTCAGCGTTTTTTTCGTTTTTTGCCATATGCCTCATCGCTCCTTTCGCAATTCAACGGCATTCGATTAACACGTGACTGTCGTTGTCTTCCACCTCTATACGCGTCCCCGGAGGCATTCGGCGAATCGCTCCGATGACCTCATCAACCGAGCCAAATCCCCCCGGGACTTCCTTTTGAATGGCATCGCGAGCATCGGGAATCAGCCGGATGACCCATTCGCCCAGACCCAGGATCCCAGAACAGAGAAACCACGGGAGTGTTATACGGAAATCTGTCTCATCACCATCTCGCACCTTCAGATAAAGCCACCTGGCAGATACCTCGCTGACCTCCTTGACCATGACCCCACCCTCCGTTTCAATACTGCAACCTTACCATTATCAATCCTTCATATCAAAGATTATAATTTCATCTTTTAGATGTCAAGCCATACAACTAAAATATTTCAACTTCTATGGTTTTTTGTATCAATTTCCTTGATGTGTTCGTCGTATTATCTCATTCAATGCGGCATATACATTGCCCAACCGGAGGGCTCGCGATGGCACACGCAGGATGGCCTGGCAGGGGGGCAGGACCTGATGCGGTAACTGTAGTCTTGATAGCAGCGGCTGTACTGTGCTCGGTACTGCTGCTGTTGGCCTATGCACCACAACAGCCAGAAGACGAGCTTGTCGCCCAGGATGTCACCCTGGCAGAACACCAAATGGAAAAAAAGACGTCAGGCGAATCAAAAAACCTGTTGGAGGATGCTGCTCGGCTGACCGAACTCCCTGCCTCCGATTACGTGGCAAATACTGAGGAAGAGTTCATCATCCCGGCCCGGTGGGGCCTGCGGCTTAACACTTCTCTTTTGCACACCAGGCTGCTGGAGGCTGCTTCCGGCGCGCGGCTGCATCCGGTATGGGACATCATCCCGCCGGAGAATCCCACGCCCCAGCCGGGGCAGTTTCCCGTGAGAGGAGCCCAGCCGGGAAGTAATGCAGTGGGGTTGATGATCAACGTCGCCTGGGGAGGCGAACATCTGCATACCATGCTCGACGTACTGCAGCAACACCAGGCGCAGGCCACTTTCTTCGTTCTTGGGAAGTGGGCAGAAGAGAATGCCGAACTCATAAGCAACATTCTGGCACAGGGCCACCGCATAGCCGCGCACGGCTACGCAGACAGACATCCCGCCCGGATGACCCGTGAAGAGCTTCGCACTGACCTCAAAAAAGCCGTATATGTTCTGCGGGAGCACAGCGGATACCCGCCGCTTCTTTATACTCCCCACTACGGGGAAGTCAGCGAATACACCCTGCAAGAAGCTCACAACCAGGGACTCACAACGCTGCTGTGGACCGCGGACACTGCCGATTGGCTCCTGCAGGACCCCGAAGCCATGATGAACCGCATCAAACCTGATGTGAAGGATGGAGCCATGATACTGATGCACCCTACCGAAAATACCCCCGCATTTCTCAGCGAGTTTCTCTCCTACCTGGAGGACAAAGGCCTGCGTGCAGTCAGCTGTGAACGCCTGCTGCAGCCCCTTCCTCAGCCACCAGACAACCTTGGTGAAGTACTGGAGCAGCTTGACGATAATCGGGCATCAAACCGCAGGAGGTGAAACCAGTGGAGACCATTCCCCGTGAGTTTTTCGACCTGGAAGTTCTGAATACGGTCAGTGGGGCCGCCCTGGCGGTCTACGCTGTGGTCCGGTTTACCAAGCCGCTGGTCAAAAGGGCCCTGGACGACTGGGCAATACGCGTATATACCCTGCTTATGTCCTGGGCGGTGCTTCTGTTCGCCCGTCACCTGACCGTCGGCCTGAGCCTGCAGACCTGGGGATTGGTGTTTCTTGACGGATTCGTGGTCGCGTTTGCGGCAATGGGCTTTCACGAAACCATCCGCGACCCCAAAGCGCAGAAATTGATGCCTCCCGACCGTCTGAATCGTTGATTCTGCAAAACCGGAGACCGGCAGGATAGAGATTTTGCACCTTTGACGGTACCCCGCAATGTCCAGCGCGCAGTCGGATTCCCGCCGGCTGTGCGCCCTTTCTGCCGGACTGCCTTATGCGGGCTGACTCGCTGGGCAAAATGATATATGCTTGTCACGTGCATTGACGGATTAATTCTTCTGTGGAGGTGCCGTCTGCAGTGGCAGCAGTGGCAACAGTGGCAACTGATCCGATAACCGCTCTCTTGGGGTTCGCAGCAGTCATAATAATACTGTTAATACTCATAGCAAAGTATCGGTGGCACGTTTTTCTGGCTCTCCTTTTGCCGATCCTGCTTTTTGCTCTCATCCCGGATGTCAACCTCGAATCTTTCATTGAGGCCTTTGAGGCGGGTTTTGGCCAGACACTCAGCAGCATAGGAATAGTCATCGTTCTGGGTTCAATTATATCTGAAGCCCTGAAGCATACCGGTGCGGTAAGGCGTATCACCATGAGTATGGTAAATACTCTGGGTCGGAGGCATGTTCCGCTTGCTCTGACAATGACCGGTTACGTTCTCGGGATCGCCATCTTCGGTGACGTGGCCTACGTGGTGCTCAATCCGCTGGTTCATTCGCTCGCCTCGCAGTTCGGCGCCTCAATGGGCCTGATGTCAACCGGCCTCGTGGGAACGCTGCAGCTTACACATGCCATCGTCCCGCCGACACCCGGTCCGCTGGCGGCCGCGGCAATGCTTGGGGCAGATCTGGGTATGGTGATCCTGTACGGTGCAATAGCCTGCATTTTTGGCGCAGCCGCCTGCTGGCTGTGGGGGAAATTCGTGGGCAGCCGCGTGCAAAGGCCGCCCTCAGACGAATACATTGCCGCCGAGTCCGATACAGAGCAGCTGCCCTCGACGTTGAAGTCGTATCTGCCTATCACCGTACCGATCGCTCTGATCGCCGGTCAGAGTGTAGCTGACCTGCTGTGGCCCGAAGGGAACCTGGCAACCGAAATCCTGACTTACGTGGGCTGGCCGGTGGTGGCTCTGAGCCTGGGGTTGTGGTTGGCTACCCGTCTGGCACAGAGGAAGCAGAAGCAAAAAGCAGTATCCGACTGGGTGCAAAACGGAATCGAGACATCGGCGATAATCATGGCAGTTACCGGACTGGGCGGTTCTCTGAGCTACATAATCCGCGGCACCCCAACTGTGGATTTCGTTGCCCACACAATAACGGAGGCCGGCATTCCTGCCATAGCCCTTCCGTTTTTGCTGGGAGCCCTGGTTAATATGATCACTGGTTCATCAACTGTGGGGGTAATCACCGCCGCCTCCCTTACTGCCCCTATGCTCGCCGAACTGGGTCTTTCACCCGAAGCTGCCATGCTCGCGGGGGCTTGCGGCTCGGTAATTATAAAATACGTAAACAGCAGCTATTTCTGGGTCTGCACCTCGCTGTCGGGGATGGAAGTTGATGAGGCAATACTTTCCTTCGGTGGAGCAACACTGGTCGGTGGACTGACTTCCTTCGCAGCAGTGTATGCCATGTGGTTGATTGGCCTTGTATGAAGGCAGAGTATGTGGCTTCTGACCACCGGAGTTGCATATCACAACTGCAGATCGGTCACCGGCACCTTCTGACCGCAATGAGGCTCGGTGGGTCATTCCTCTGATTAAGCGGGCCATAATGAACGGCGGTGAACAGCTCCTGGTCCAGCTGTCGGCACCAAGCCAAAACCGCCTCTCTTTCCCTTACTCCTCCGGGGTGACCGGTGTAAATAACTGCGGTCAGCAATCCACCCGGCTGCAGAAGGTCCACAGAAGACTTCATGGCAGCCAGGGTGGTTTCGGGACGAGTAATCACTTCGCGACTGCTGCCGCCGGGCAGATACCCCAGGTTGAACATAACTGCGCTGACCCGTACATCCACGTACTCACCCAAATGCTCATGCCCATCCTCTATTAACCGAACCCTCGGCAGCAGGCCGTTGTCGCTCAGCAATCGCTGAGTGTTTTCGATGGCTTCCCGCTGAATGTCAAAGGCAAAGACCGTCCCGGACTCGCCTACCAGCCGGGCCAACAAGGCAGTGTCGTTGCCGTTTCCGCAGGTAGCGTCGATGGCGACGCTCCCTTCCTTTACTGCCGAGGATACCATTTCATGTGACATCTGCAGGGCAGAAACGACAGATACCACAATATCACTCCCCCACATGCCGCTGCATCAGACCGGAGACTGAACCCAAAACGCAATATGCTTTCACCTGCACTCGTTGAGTCAACAGCAGATACCTCAACCAAGCATCTGTAATGCACGCCTGGTCAACAACGAGTATATTACTGCCGTCGGATATAGACAACGACAATACTCTGTGCTCCATCTGCATTAGCCGGGGCGAGAAGTCAGCCATTTTCGCGCGGCGGGCGTGGGCGTCATGCAGCATACACGCGTCATCAAGTCCTGTAAAGAGAATGCGCAGGGTGCCCCTCCTGACCGAGCTTAGCAGGCCCAGAGCACGGGGCATCCCGGCCTCGGAACTGTCCCAGTGAAGCGAAATTCCATCCTTCAGATGCCTCAATCCCCCCGACTCAGGCCGGCCAACTGAGCATCCTCTATGCCGAACTCACCACGCTGGAGTTCGGGGCCCCCCTCAGGACGAGGGAGGCCCCAGGTGCAGCCACGCACGCTCAACTTGAGGCTGCTACTTGGAAGAGACGTAGTCGGGCAGAACCATGGGAGACCTCTGCCTGCCCTCCACATCCGCCTCTTTCAAGGTCTCATCATACTCTCTCACGTGCTGCAGGGTGAGAGGAGCAACATCTATTTGATCCACCACTTTGCTCGCATGAAGGGCAGCTCTGCGGCCGAAAACCAGTATGTCAAGCAGGCTGTTGCCCATCAGCCTGTTCCGGCCGTGAATGCCCCCAGCCGCCTCACCGGCAACGTACAAATTCGGAATCTGAAGGCTTCTGGCGTGTTCATCTATTTCGATACCGCCGTTTTGGTAGTGAAGGGTGGGATACACCAGTATGGGGTCGGCAGTCATGTCTATGTCAAACCGTTCAAACTGCCGCACCATGGCAGGCAGCTCCCGTCTTACGGTACCGTCCCCGTTTATCTCATCAATCATGGGGCTGTCCAGCCAGACTCCCGCTTGATCAGTGGGGGTTACAAAACCGCCTCCCTTATCACACTCGCGAATGATCGCCGAAGACACAGCATCTCTGGTTTCCAGGGGATACACAAACTGCTCACCCTGCGAGTTAACCAGTTGAGCACCCAGCCCACGCACCTTTTCAGTAACCAGCTGTCCGAGCATCTGCTCAGGAAAGGCCACGCCGGTGGGGTGGTACTGCACGGCATCCATGAATGTCAGCCTGGCACCGGCTTTGTAGGCCATGACCAGCCCGTCACCGGTTGCACCGTAGTGATTGGTGGTGGGAAAACCGGCGACGTGAAGACGGCCGAAGCCGCCGGTGGCAAGGACGGTTGCCCTGGCACGGATGGTTGAAACCTCACCGGTATCAAGATTCCTGACAACGGCGCCTGCGCACCTGCCTTCTTCATCCATAAGCAGCTCCAGCACGGCGCAGAATTCTACTGTGGGCAGCGAACGGTTGATAACTTCATCGCGAATAGTGCGCATTATCTCCGCTCCGGTGTAATCCCGGGCAAAATGCATGCGCTTCCGCGAGGTCCCGCCGCCGTGAATGGTCAACATAGTACCGTCGTCCGACTTGCTGAACATACAGCCCAGCTCTTCGAGCCATTTGATAATGTATGGGGCGTCACGAACCAGGGCCTCTACCAGCTGAGGTTCGTTGGTGAAGCCTCCCCCACCTATGACATCCAGATAGTGCTGCACTGGAGAATCGCTGGGCTTGTCGGCGGCCTGAATTCCGCCCTGGGCCATCATGGTATTGGCATCGCCCAAACGAAGCTTGGTCACCAGCAGGACTTCCAGGCCTTCCGATTGAGCGGTCAGAGCCGCGGCCGTTCCGGCTCCTCCGCCGCCGATTACCAATACTTCGGTATCTATATCGGGGTTCTGAAGCGAAACGGCCTCGTAATCCAGCTCACTTCGTCCCTCCAGGCAGTCGACCAGTTCATGAGGCATCTTATCGCCCGCATTCGGTCCCACCCTCACTTCTCTCTGCGTATCCTCCCTGTAATCGGGGTGATAATCCCGCAGTAACCGTTCCTTTTCGTCCGGCTGCAGAGTAGGGTACTCTTCCTCCTCGAGACGTTTTCCGCGGGTCCGCTCCACCATACGTATCGATTCACGCATCTGGGGAGTATACACCTGATTTACCCTCCTCACTCCTCTATGTCCCGGGCATTGTACAGTTCTCGCAACCTCTGCTGGTCTATTTGGGTCATCTCATTCAGTCTTGCATCAAATTCCCCGCTATCCACCTCTCTTACCCGCTCGGCCAGATGCTCAGCCGGAGGAGCAATGTACCGTGAGTACAGGCGTTTTGCCAGTACAGCCACGTAATGAGGAACTTCTTCCGCCGGACACCTCGAAGCACACAGCCCGCACATGATACAGTCGAAAGCCTCATCAGCCACACCGGCTATGTCTCCTCGAAGGGCCTTGGCCATGTAGTTCATAACATCAATGTCCTGCGGGCAGGCTCTGGTGCACGAATTGCATCCAACACAGCGGGAAAGCTCCGGATAAAGCTGCATCAGGGTATTGAGGTCAGCATCCAGTTCCGTTATATCGTACTTGGCCTTGGTAGCCGGGTAAAACGGAATCTGTGCGAGGTACATACCGTCTTCTACTACAGTCTGGCAGGCCAACCCCACGTACAGGCGGTAATCACCCTCAAGACGGTATACCGTTCCGCAGGCCCCGCAGAAACCCCCTCGGCACCCGGCCCCGCGAACAACCCTGTATCCCGCATGCTCCATTGCCTTGATAATGGTCAGGCCGAAAGGAACCTCGTAGCGTTTGCCCATTATGTGGATAGATACCATGTCCTGTTGGTTTTCCTTTTCTTGGGTTCCCACTTCCGCTCTATCCACCTTCCTACCCCCTCTGGCTCAGTATTCTTGGGGTAACGACGACAGTTCCTGGTAGGTAAATACCGGTCCGTCCACACACACGTATTTGTCACCGATATTACACCTTCCGCAATTTCCGACTCCGCACTGCATCTTGATCTCCAGGGTGGTGACTATTTTATGGTCAGCAAAACCCATTCTCTTCAGAGCTTCTATGGTAAACCTGATCATTATTGGCGGGCCGCAGGTCACTGCTATAGTGTCGTCAGGCGAGAAAGACAGTTCCTCGAGGAAATCTGGAACCAGCGCTACCTCACCATCCCAGTCATCCCCGGCAGCATCCACAGTCAGGTGTACCTGCATGCCGGAGACTTCAGGCCAGTTGTCGAACAGCTCCTCCTTGAAGCACAGATCTTTCGGAGACCGGGCACCGTAAACCAGCTGCAGCTCGCCGAAGTTCTCACGGCTCCGCACGCAGTAGTTGATCAGGGACCTAAGCGGTGCAAGTCCTATCCCTCCTCCAATAAACAGCAGCCTCCTACCCTGCCACTGCTTTACCGGGAAATGATTACCATAAGGTCCACGAACTCCTATCTTGTGACCCACCTGCGCCTCGTGTAAAGCTCCGGTCACACGACCTACTTCCTTGATACTGAATTCGAGGGGTGCGCCCGGTTCGTAAGTCGAGGTGATGGAAACAGGACACTCCCCGACGCCGAAAACTGACAGCATAGCATACTGACCGGGCTCGTAAGAAAATACTTCTGATTCATCCGGCTGCACCTCAAACGTCTTTACATCCGCAGAAGCAGTCTCCGGAGTTATCTTGCGTATAGTGGCTACCTCCGGTACGAGCGGGTCCATCAGACCACCTCCTCCAGCTCCTTTATGGCCGCCAGCATGTGGATACCGACGGGACATTTGTCTGCACAACGGCCGCAACCTACGCACCCGTATTCACCCCAGCGGCTTACGAAGTAGTGCAATTTGTGCATAAACCGCTGCCTCGTCCGTTCAGTTTCTGTCGGTCTGGGGTTGTGGTCTCCCGCCATCAGCAGATAGTCCTCGAACTGACAGGAATCCCATCCCCGGAATCGAACCCCACTATTGCCGCGCAGGTCATCAAACAGTGCGAAACAGTAGCAGGTCGGGCAGACATATCCGCATATGCCACAGCTTCTGCACCGCCCCGCCAGCTGCTCCCAGATTGGAGATTCAAACACTCTATGCCAATCCTCGGTCACGCCATCTGGACTTATCTCCTCAGCAAGCGGCATCTCGATATCCTCGCAGTCAGCGGCGGCCGACTCTACATCCCCACCTTCTGCCGGGTCGAGAGCCGATTCGCACTGCCGGAGTATGTCCTGTCCTGCCCCGGTTACTGCCCGGAGAAGATAGCCCTCATCAGTTGGGTAGATCATGATATCTGATCCGCGGTCCGATGCGGGTGAACCGCCAACTGCTCGGCAAAAACAATGTTCCCCCGCCTCATCGCAGGCGAGCGTAACCACAGTTGTCGAATCCTTTCTCTGCCCGAACCTCTCATCAGGATAATCATCACTGCCCAGAACTTCTGCAATGAGATCGAGGGCTGCAGCGTCGCACGGCCGCACTCCAAACGCAACCTTCGGGCCCTCGATTGGCTCCTCTTTTATGTCCAGCTGGTCATAAACTCCTTCGAAGCGCATCAGCGATTCGGTCTGAGGCAGCAGCAGTTCCTTCGGAGAATTGTCAGTGACACGGTAATTGTCCGGTAGAGATTCTCCCTTCCAGCGACCAAACACAACCTGGCCGTCTTCCACAATCGGCGCCCACAGATCATTGCTCTCACTCAATGCCTCCATCAGCGGAAGCAGGCTACCGGCTGCAGCCATCTTCATGATTGACCCGCCTCCCCTCGCCAGCCTTCCGGATCATCGTAAGAGAACTCGCCCAGAGGCTCAGTCTCCGACGGTAGATGAGGAGATGGCTCTTCAAACAGCTCTCCGACATCCTTCAGAAGCTTCTCGTTCAGCAGCATCAGCGGTACTCCAACCGGACAGACTTCCTCACAGGCACCGCAGGAAACACAGCGGCCGGCGACGTGGTAGGCACGCGTGAAGTGAAACATAAACTGCTCAGAGGAACTCGTGCTGCGCTTGAGCCACTGCGGTTCTTCTTCCTCAAGCGAGCAGGTAACGCAGCTGCAGGCCGGGCAGACGTTCCGGCAGGCAAAACAGCGGAGGCAGCGGTCAAACTGACGCACCCAGAATTCGTACCTTTCATCATCTGACACAGCCTCCAGCTGTTCGACTCCGTCAAATCGGTTCTGCCTCACCGGCCCCCGCTGGATTTCCTCTCCCAGCAGCGCATCATAGATTCGGGGAGTGGGGTCATCGCACTTCAGGCATTTGTCCCGCAGGACCTCCTCCTTCGCCACAGTCAACTCCTCCGATGAAGTCTGCAGCACGACCTGCTGCTTTTCGACTTCAGCTGCGACGGGGATCTCACCGCACAGTTGCGCTGCCTTTTCAGGGTCCACTACGCCCGGACAACCGACCCCCACAATGTAGAGTTGTTCTCTGCTGATGCACTGATCATAAAGCAGCCGCTCGATTCCCAGTCCGTCGCATCCTCTGGCAACAATCCCAATGGAAGCATCCTCCTGTGCCCTCTCGGCTTCCCGGAGCAGATACTTGCTCAGACTCACTCCGGAGAATTCATTCAGCACCATCTCCTGTACCGACTCTCGGTCGCGGACGAACACCGGAACAGGCCTTGCCCGTTCGAAACCCTCCTGATAACCGATAAAAACCTCCACGTGTCCGTCGGCGAAAGCGTCTTCGGCTTCTTGTCTTAACTGCTTTTGAAGCTGCCTCATAGCCGCTCCCTCATCTTTCGATTTGGCCCCAGCTTCCGGATATCCTCGGTCATCTCTTCGACCAGCCCGGCAAATCTACCGCCCTCGGCAGCAGATACCCACTCCACGCGAAAGCGTTCCGGCTCTATACCCATATACTGTATAAACCGTTTGGCCAGCGAGAAGCGCCGCCTGGTCAGGTAGTTTCCAGTAGTGTAATGACAGTCTCCCGGATGACACCCGGCCACCAGCACTCCATCGGCGCCGCGCTGGAAAGCGCGCACCACGAAACTGGGGTCGACACGGCAGGAGCAGGGAATGCGCACCAACCTTATAGACGGTGGATACTTCATCCGGCTGGTACCTGCCAGGTCAGCTCCAGCGTACGCGCACCAGCGGCAGGCAAATCCCACTATCTTCGGCTTCCAGTCTACAGACATAATGCCTCAACCTCCGCCAGAATCTGCTCGTCCCTGTATCCTTCCAGACGCATCGCACCGTCCCGACACGCAACCACGCATGCTCCGCATCCCTGACACAGGCCGGTATTTACCTCTACTTTCTTAGTTCGCTTTCCGCTGGCATCCACTCCCGCAGGCTTTTCCTCTATAGCGTCATACGGGCAAACGGGCACGCACCACAGACAGCCTGAGCACTTATCTTCGTCTACCGCTGCCACTATCGGCTCTACTTCCATGTAGTCCTTGGAGAAAAGCGCGGCTACTTTGGACGCAGTACCTGAAGCCTGCGCTACCGAATCGGTGATATCCCTGGGAGCCTGAACGGCACCCGCCAGAAATACTCCTCGAGTCATTGACTCTACCGGACGGAGCTTGGGATGAGCCTCTGTGTAAAACCCGTGTTCATCTGTTCCCGCCTTGAGAAGCCTGGCGAGTTCTTGGCTGCCGAGTTTTGGTACGATTGCCGTAGCCAGCACAACGAGGTCCGCCTCTATTTCCACGTTCTCCCCGGAAAGGGTGTCCACTCCCTTGACCATCATCTTGCCGTTTTCGGGGTAGACCTTCGAGACCCGCCCCCGCAGGTAAAGGGCATCCTCCTCTTCCTGCGCGTGCTGTACGAATTCCTCGTACCCCTTACCTCCGGCCCTTATGTCCATGTGGAAAATGTAGGTCTGGCCCTCTGGAACCTTGTGCTTGTACAGCGTGGCGTGCTTGGCAGTGTACATGCAGCATATTTTCGAGCAGTAGGGCATCCCCTGTTCGGGATCGCGAGATCCCACACACTGGATAAAAACGACCTCCTGAGGAACCTTGCCGTCCGAAGGACGCCTCAACTCACCCTGCGTTGGTCCTGATGATGACAGCAGTCGCTCGAAGGCCAGAGAGTCTATCACATCGGGGTACTGGCCGTACCCGTACTCGCCGAATTCCTCGGCTTCGAGCAGATCATAACCGGTTGCCACCACTATGGCGCCAACCTTCTCCTCTATAACCTTCTCCTTTTGCTCGAAATCGATGGCCCCGGCCGGACAGGTCTGCTCGCAGATCCCGCAGTAAGTGGTGTTCTGCAGCGACGGCCACGGCTTCGAAGGGGGCTTCTGACCAAAATGCAGGCAGTGCTCACTGTCCACCACAGCACGGTTGGGAACGGCTTGCGGGAAATTCATGCCCACGGCCTTCTTGCTGCCCATACCCCGCTCGAATTCACTGACGACTTCCTGCGGACAGCTCTGCTGACACATCATGCACCCGACACACTCATCCCAATCAACGTACGGTGGCTTCCGGGTTATCTCAACAGTGAAATTGCCGACGTATCCATCCAGATCGGTCACTTCACTGTAGGCCATCAGGTCTATCTGCGGATGCCGTTCGACCTCTGCCATCTTGGGAGTGAGTATGCAGGAGGCACAGTCCAGGGTGGGGAAAGTCTCCGACAGCTGTGCCATCTTACCCCCGATATGAGGCTCCTTTTCCACCAGGACAACGGGGTGACCGGCATCACCGATGTCAAGCGCAGCCTGCATACCGGCGACCCCTCCCCCTAACACCAGCACCTTCTTGCTTACGTCAATACTCAAAGGCTGCAGGGGGCGGTCACGTTTGACTTTCTCTACTCTGCTTCTTACGATGTCCAGCGCCTTGGTGGTAGCCTCTGTCCGGTCATCATGCACCCAGCTGCACTGCTCCCGGATGTTGGCCATGCGCATCTGATAGGGGTTCAAACCGGCTGCTTTCACCGTCTCGCGGAAAGTTGGTTCGTGCATGCTCGGCGAGCATGCTGCAACCACCACTCCGTCCAGCTGCTTTTCCTCGATTGCGTCGGCAATAAGC
>PUMD01000163.1 GCA_003551215.1 Clostridia bacterium
AGACGGGAATCAACGGCGCTTATGCCGTAGGCTTCGGCCACTTGCATGGCCTCCGGCCCCAGCAGTATGCGGCGGCCGTCTTCGCGCACCCGGTCGAAGACCTCGCGCACCTTCTGCTTATCCCCTCGCATTGTTATCGGCTCACCGGCCTGCAGTCTCCCGATGATCTCGCCGTGCTGTAGCAGACCGCGCAGGCAGGCCACCGCCTGTTCGGGGAAGTCCAGGCAGGGTATGCCCGAGCGGGATAGCCTGCGGCTGGCTTCCTCGACGCTTTCACCTCCGGTGAACGCCGCAACCAGCGGCTTGTCGGGATACTGGGCCTTGAGTTCAATTGCGTGTTCGGCAGTTTTCATCGGTTCGGTGAAAGCGGTTGCGCACAGCAGTATGACTGCCATATCGACATTGGGATCGGCCATAACCGTCTGCAGCCCGAAGCCATAGCGGTCGGGACCGGCATCGCCGACCACATCCACCGGGTTGTTTATGTTGGCCATCTCCGGCAGACCCTCGCGCAGCTTGTCGTAGGTCTCATCGGTGAAAGTGGCAATCTCCAGGCCGGCCAGCTCTATCGCATCGGTTCCCACAACTCCTGTCCCGCCGGCATTGGTCACAATGGCAACCCGCTTACCCTGTGGGACCGGCTGTCCAACAAAAGCCCCCGCAAAAGTGAAAAGATCCGACATGTCGCGTGCGCGCAGGACCCCGCTTTGCCGGAAGGCGGCCTCATATCCGGCCTCGCTGCCAGCCAGCGCTCCCGTATGGGATGAGGCTGCGGCTGCTCCCGCCTCGCTTACGCCCGACTTCAACACCAGTACAGGCTTTCTTCTCGCTGCCTGACGGGCGGCCTTCACGAACGCCTCGCCGTCTTCAATGCTTTCAAGATAGGCTGCTATCACGTCAGTGTCAGGATCGTCTGCTGCGTCGGCGAAGAAGTCTGCTTCATTGAGTTGAGCCTTATTTCCCATACTTATGAATTTGCTGAAACCCAGCTCTTCGCGATGACTCCAGTCCAAAATTGCCAGCCCTAAAGCGCCCGATTGAGAGAAGAATCCTATGTTTCCTTTCAGGGGAAAGATTTCAGCAAAAGTAGCGTTTATGGGAGTGTGGGTGTCCATGACGCCCAGGCAGTTGGGGCCCATCAGGTTCATGCCGTAGCTGTTGGCGATCTGAGTCAGCTTTTCTTCCAGGTCGGCCCCCTCGGGGCCGACTTCCTTGAATCCTGCGGTGATGACGACTACCGACTTCACGCCTTCTTCACCACACTCCTGCATGACGTCTGACACATAAGGCGCAGGAATGCTGATGACGGCCTGCTGAACCTCATCTGGTATGTCACTTATGCTGGGGTAGCATTTGAGCCCCTCTATTTCGTCATGCTTTGGGTTCACCGGATAGATGTCACCAGTGTATCCGTCCTTGCGCAGGTTGCGAACAATAACGTTACCTACCTTGCCCCGGGAGGCGGATGCCCCCACTACTGCGACTGATTCCGGGTTGTATAGTGTGGATAAATCCTTCATTTACCCTCACCCTTCTTTGGTTTTGGTATCTCGTTCAAATCACGAATCACCTAAAAACCCTGGGTCATCAGGAACCAAATATGCGTTCCAACAGACTCTTTCGCCGCCGCCCTTTTTCCTGCGCCAGCTCATATCTCAGCTGTCGGAGCTCGCGTTGGGTCCGCAGAAGAAGAAGCATCAGCTTGTCGCGGTCCTCGACTCTTCGTTTTTCCGACCGTTTGAGGCGTTCCTGAAGTGAGTCCAGGGCATCCAACAGTTTCTCCTCCGCCGCAGTATCTCCTCTGGAGACATAATCCTCGATATCGAGGTCCGGGTCTTGGGAGGCCGCGGCTTCCTCCGCACCGGCACCCCCCCCGATGAGTGAACGAATTTCAGTTTCTGTGTGGCCCTGGAGGGTCAGATTGTAGATTTCCTGCAGCAGATCCACGTCACCGGCAGACATAACTCTATCTGACTCCCTGTCATGGACCGTGAGCAGATCGGAGTAAGTATCCAGCAGGGACCTGAATGCTTTCGGACCCAGCCCCAGTTTCTCTCCTATATCTGGAAGCGACAAGAAAGACTCTTCATCTCCGTCGGTATTAGCCCCCTGCAATTCCGGCTGCTCTTTTGGTTCCTCAGGTGGACCTAACATTGCCCAACCTCCTCCAGTTCCGTTTTGCCTTAGATATTTTAACACTGTTAGCTATAACTGTCAGGTTATTTTGCCTCTGATGTTGATTGGTTTGCATTGCAGACAGATCAGGTTGAGATCTCCTGCAGCAGTTTGTCTGCCCATATGCGCGGTGCTGCCACGTCCCCTAGCTGGGGATCGCGTTGTCTGCCGTGATAATCGGAACCCCCTGTCGGGATAAGGCCCAGGTGACGGCAGAGTCGAATCAGGGTGCGGATATCTTCGAAGGAGTGATTCTGGTGCACTACCTCGATCCCCCTTATGCCCATCTCCTGCAGCAGCAGAATCGACTCACGGGGGGTCGCCAGCAAAGCGGGATGGGCAACTACCGCCAAACCGCCGGCCTCACGGATGGCCTCGATTGCGGTCTGGCAGTCCGGGCGTTCGCGGGGAACGTACCCCTTCCGGTCAGAAGCGAGGTATAGATCGAAGGCCTCTCTGACGTCGTCGCAGTATCCTGCCTCCACCAATGCGGCTGCGACATGCGGTCTGCCGGGGGAATGAGATGAGTCAGCCTGCTGCAGTATTTCCTCTGTATCCAGCTGTAAACCCAATTTTCCCAGGTTGTCAACTATGGCGTCGAGTCGATCTAGGCGGCTTCGTTGAAGCTCTTTTAAAACCTTGTTTAAGCCATCCTCACCGGTGTCGATTCCGTAGCCGAGTATATGCACTTCATCTGCTTCCAGGCGCCTACTGCGGCTGCGCTGGCAGCTGCAATCGGGCAGCGTGGCACCTATCTCCACCGCCGGGATCACCGTGATCTTTGAGTCGCAGGCGGCCTGCAGGGCAGCTGATACGGCATCGACGGTGTCGTGGTCGCACAAGGCGACATGACTGAGCCGGGCGGAATCGGCCTTTTTTACCAATTCCCCTGCCGAGTCCACCCCGTCAGATGCGCGGGAATGCAGATGCAAGTCCGCCCGGCTCCGCTTTTCCATCAGCTGCCCCACACCTGCCGGAAAACCCGCATGAAATTGCCTCCCAGTATTCTCTGCACATCCTCTTCGTCATATCCCCGCCGCAGGAGGCCTTCGGTAACGAGTGGCAGCTTGGTTACATCCTCCAGACCCTGCGGAGTTTGGCTGATGCCGTCAAAATCAGAACCTATTCCCACGTGATCTACTCCTACCAGCCGGACGATGTGGTCTACGTGATCGAGAAGGTCGTCGAGGGTGGCCACCGCCTTCATATCGCCTGGCCTCAGCCCCCGGCTTCGCAACCGCATGGCTTCCTTTCTCACTGTTTCTGAGACGAAATAGGCAGCGAAGTTCATTCCCATCACGCCTCCCGCTTCAGCCAGGGCCACTATCTGCTTATCGGTAAGATTGCGCGGGTGGTCGCACACTGCCCTCGCGTTAGAATGACTGGCTATGAAAGGTTGCTTGCAGATTTTGACAACATCCCAGAATCCAGGCTCAGCCAGATGCGATACATCAACTATTATGCCCAGCCTGTTCATCTCTTCAACCGCCCTCACGCCTAGGCGTGTGAGTCCGCCGCACGTTCGGGACTCGCCAACTCCATCCGCCAACAGGTTGCGTTGGTTCCAGGTCAAACCAAGGCAGCGAACACCCAGTCGATGCAGCATGCGCAGTACTCTCAGGTCACCCTGCAAGGCTTCTCCGCCCTCGATCGACATAACGCAGGCGACCTTCGACTCGCTGGCAATCCGCTGTATATCTGCGCAGCTGAACGCCACTTCAGCATCATCAAGCCGCTGTATCTGACTGAAAAACTCGTCGGCCATCTGCATGAATCGCAAAAGGCCCCGGTCCGGCTTGAAGGCCGGCTCGATGTAATGTGCAAAAAGCTGCACATTTACGCCGCCTTCATGAAGCCGTGGAACGTCCACGTGCCCCTCGCAGGATCGCTGTCCCAGGGAACGCTGCCCTTTAATGCAGGCCAGGAGAGTATCTATGTGAGTGTCGACTACAACCGAATCGCTATGCAGCTTTTCTGCCTGCCGGGAAATCTCCATAAGACTCTTCCTTTCCATCTGCAAAGTCAGAAAAAGTCGGGTTCTTCTCCCTTTTCTCAGTCGGCCAGAGAGAGGCCCCTGTGAAACGCCCTGAGGTTCCGTTTGCCTCTGTCGCTTTTGGAGTTTTCCTTCAGAATCTGCAGCATCGGCTCAACTCCGATCAGATCAGCGCAGCTCATGAAGGCTCCCAGGGCCAGCAGGTTGTAGCTGCCCATTAGGTCCAGTTCGCGGGCGGTAGAGGTCAGGGGAAACCCGACCTGCTGCGGTTTTGACTCAGCCTCTGTCACGGCATCGCTGTCGAAGATCAGGACTGCACTGCCCTGCAGGCTGGCCGCGAGGCGGTCGTATGCCTCTTGAGACAGGGCCAGCACGGCATCAGGGCTGCTGACCATGGGGTAAGCAAGGGGCCGAGAAGAGAAGACGCCCTCCGATTTTGTGAACCCGCCGCGGGAGGCCACTCCGTAGCTTTGAGTCTGAACGGCGTGAAATCCGTCGCGCACCAGGGCTTCACCCAGCAGTCTCCCTATGTAAACCAGCCCCTGTCCCCCGACTCCCGCCAGCACCACTTCTTTGCGGTCATGTCGCTTGGCCTTTTTAATTGACGCCTTCCGGGTCATTTGCTATCCCTCGCTCTCCTTTGGGCAACCTCCTGGATCTTTCTGTAACGGCTGCTGAAGTCGGGCCGCGGCTCCTCGTGCAGGACCCCGACGGGTACCTTTTCCGCCCTTTCATCCTCGCTCAGCTGTTCGTATCTCTTCTGCGGCACCGCCCGCGATTCCCACCACTTCATCATCTGCACCGGGTCGTTCATCTGGTTGTATCGGCCGAAATAGACCGGACAGGATGAATGTACTTCAAGCATGGAGAATCCCTCATGCGAGATGGCCTTTTGAAGGAGGTTTTGCAGCAGTGTCACGTGGTATACTGTGCTGCGCGCTACAAAGCCGGCCCGTGCGGCCACTCCAACCTCGCACAGATCAAATTCGCCTTCTGGATTCCCGTACACCGAAGTGCTGGTGTAGCTGTCCGCGGGAGTGGTTGCGGAGTACTGTCCCCCCGTCATACCGTAGTTGAAGTTGTTGGAAACCACGGCAGTGACGTCTATGTTGCGGCGGGCGGCATGCAAGAAATGGTTTCCGCCTATCGTGGCGCAGTCACCATCCCCCATAAGCGCCAGCACCGTCAGGTCAGGGTTAGCCGCCTTTACGCCGGTGGCGAAAGCCAGTGCTCTTCCGTGAGTGCCGTGAAGCGAGTTGGTGAGCAGGTAATCGTCTGCTTTACCCCAGCAGCCAATCCCGGTGACAACAACTATCTCATTGGGCGGAAGCTGCATGGCATTGAAGGCTCGCATTATCGAATTGAGAATGATTCCGTTGCCGCAGCCGGAACACCAAAACACCGGCAGGTCATCATCTTTAAGGTATGCACTTACCTGGGCAGAAGCCCTCACAGGATTTCCTCCTCTATGAAAGATGCCAGCTCATCGGGTGATATCGGTTGGCCGTTGCTCTTGTTGTAGCCCCGGGTGGTGCAGATAGAACCAGTTACGCGCTCGACTTCGCGGACCATCTGCCCGAGGTTAAGCTCCGGTACGACAACGGTATCCGTGCCTGATGCGTACCTGCTGATTATGTGAACGGGGAAGGGCCACAGCGAACGCAGCTGCAAAAGTGAGACGGACACCTTCGAGTCAGCATAATCCAGCACCACCTGCTCTGCGGTTCTAGCGGTGCATCCGTAGGCGATCAGCAGCACATCGGGTTCAGCTGATCCAACGTAGGAGTAATCGGTAATTTCCTCAACGGCGCATTCAACCTTGTCGTGCAGGCGCCGAATGACCGTCTCTGCATTGTCCGGATCGGCGTTGGGGAATCCGGTCTCGTCGTGCATGGAGGAGTTAGCGTGGTAAATGTAAGGTGAACCGAAAGCCGGCAGGGGCACCGGCAGGTCATCGTCACCGTAGGCGTAGGGACGAAAATCCTCCGGGTCAACCTCAGGCTGCCTTCTGTCCAGAGTATGTACCTCGCTAGCATCAGGTATCACTACATCTTCCCTCATATGCCCGACTACCTCGTCTGCCAGCACAAACACCGGGTGACGCAGCTTCTCGGCGATGTTGAAAGCCCTAACAGTCAGGTCGAAACACTCCTGAACAGAGGAAGGGGCCAAAACTACGGCTGAATGGTCTCCGTGCGATCCCCACCGCACCTGCATGGTATCACCCTGAGCCGGTTTGGTCGCCAGGCCTGTCCCTGGACCGGACCTCTGCACGTCAATCAGCACGCAGGGCACCTCTGCCATGATAGCGACTCCAAGGTTCTCCTGCATCAGTGAAACGCCGGGGCCGCTGGTAGCTGTAAAGCTTTTGAGTCCGGCCAGGGATGCCCCGACGATTGCTGCCATGCTGGCCAGCTCATCCTCCATTTGCAGAAAAACACCTCCGACTGCCGGCAGCTTCTGTGATGCTCTCTCGGCTATTTCGGATGACGGCGTGATGGGATAACCGGCAAAAAAACGGGCTCCTGCGGCTATGGCGCCTTCAAGGATAGCTTCGTTGCCCTGAAGAAATTCTGTGTTGTTAGCAGGCACCTGAATACTCCTCTCCGAGAAAAACTCCAGTCACTGGTACATGCGGTTGATGGTCTTTATGTGCCTCACGCGCGGTCTGAGGCTCTCGTCGATACAACAGTCCAGCACCGCAGCGTTAAGCTGGCATTGTCCTGAAGCCACTTCAAAACGGACCGGCATCTGGGTCAGAAATCGGTGCATCACCCCGCCTGTTTCCATGCCTATGATGCCTTCCGCCGGCCCGGTCATGCCCACGTCGCTCAGGTAGGCGGTGCCGCCGGGCAGGATCCTGGCATCATTGGTCTGCACGTGAGTATGAGATCCGATAACTGCGGATACTTCTCCGTCGAAGTACCGTCCGAAGGCCTGTTTTTCCGATGTGGCCTCCCCGTGGAAGTCAACCAGCGTCCAGAAGTCCGATCTCCCAAGCGAGCTGCGCGCATCCTTCAGCGCCTTCTCCACGGTCCGGAAGGGGCAGTCAAAGTCGGTGGGTATGAACACCCGCCCGTGCACGTTTATTACCACCAACGGCCTTGGCAGGTCTCCGGTGCATATGTAGACTCCGCTTCCCGGAGCTCCCTTTGGGTAATTGGCAGGCCGCAGCAGCCTGGGTTCCCGCTTGATGAAATCGATGGCCTCTCGTTGGTCCCATATGTGGTTTCCGGATGTTATAACATCAACGCCGGCGTCAAAAAGCTGGCCAGCAGTGTCGGCGGTGATTCCGGCGCCTCCTGCAGCATTTTCACCGTTGGCTACGGTTAAATCAATGTCAAGCTCACAGATGATCTGCTTCAGCTGTTCGGACAGCAGCCGGCGTGCTGGGCGTCCCACGATGTCTCCCACCATAAGAATGCGCACAGGTCATTCGTTCCCTTCCGCAAGGAGGTGACTAACACACGACAACTTCACTCTCTACTTCTGCAAATGTATGCGCTTCCCTCCATACAGAGTAAAAGAGCCCACAACGCCAAAAGTGAGTCTCTGGCATTGTCGGCTCCTCGGTCTCAAGAGCAACCTCTACAGATTTGCTACTTAGCATACTCCACAGCCCTGGTCTGCCGGATGACAGTGACTTTAACCTGGCCGGGATACTCAACCTGTTCTTCCACCCGCTCGACGACGTCTCTTGCCAGCGCGTACGCCTCCAGGTCATCAATCTCGTCTGGCTTGACCATAATCCGTATTTCTCGCCCTGCTTGAATGGCGAAGGCCCTCTCAACTCCATCGAAGGAATCTGCAATATCCTCCAGTTCGCTGAGCCGCTGAATGTACGCTTCCAGAGTTTCTTTGCGTGCACCCGGTCGAGCCGCCGACAGTGCATCAGCAGCCGCCACTAAGACTGCCTCCACGCTGCGAGGTTCATAGTCGCCGTGGTGCGATATCATGGCATCAATCACTTCATCTTTCTCCCCGAAGCGCCGCAGCAGGTCACGTCCGATTTCAACATGCGTTCCCTGCACCTCATGGTCAACTGCCTTACCAATATCATGCACAAGCCCCGCACGACGCGCCAGCTTGGCGTTGACCTGCAGCTCTGCGGCCATCATGGCGGCAAGATAGGATACTTCCATCGAGTGCTTCAACATGTTCTGTCCGTAGCTGCTGCGGAACTTCAGCTTACCCAGAAGTTCCACCAGTCTGGGATGCAGGCCGTGTACTCCTGCATCGTAGGCGGCCTGCTGACCCTGTTCGCGGATCAGCTCATCGATCTCCTTTTCCACCTTTTGATAGGTCTCCTCTATTCTGGCCGGATGAATGCGCCCATCTGCGACCAGCCGCTCCATGCTGAGACGGGCTTTCTCGCGCCGGATGGGGTCGAAGCTGGATATGACCACCGCCTCCGGGGTATCGTCTATTATCACATCTACTCCGCTGAGGTTCTCAAAGGCCCTGATGTTCCGTCCTTCCCGGCCGATAATGCGTCCCTTCATGTCGTCGCTGGGCAGCTCCACCACAGAGACGGTACTGTCGCTGACCTGATCGGCGGCACACCGCTGGATAGCCAGGGCGACGATTTCCCTGGCCTTCTTCTGAGCTTCTTCCCGCGCCTGTCTTTCTATGTCCCGCCTGATGGAGGCAGCCTCGCGGCGTCCCTCGCGTTCTGCTTCGGCCAGAACTTCTTTGCGGGCTTCCTCGCGAGTCATACCGGCAATACGTTCCATTTCCTCGGTGTGCTTCTTAACAATCTCCTGTGCTTGCGTACGAAGCTGCTCGAGGTCTTTTTCTTTTTTGGCCACTGCCTCTTGTCGCTTCTGAATTTCTTTGGAACGTTTGTCCAGCGACTCTTCCTTTTCCATCAGCCGGCGTTCCAGCGTCTGCAGTTCGTTGCGGCGCTCGCGGGTTTCGGCCTCCAGCTCGTTACGCATATTATGGATCTCTTCTTTGGCCTGCAGGACAGACTCTCGTCTCTTCTGTTCCGCTTCCTTCGAAGCGTCATTAAGAATGCGAACTGCCTCTCGCTCTGCGGAATCTATTTTGGCTTCGGCCATGTATTTGCGAACGAAAAAACCGAAAAGGAACCCCGCCAAAACAGCGGGTACAACAAATAAAAGCACAGTCAAACCGTCTATATCACAACACCTCCATTCACACCTGTCTTTACGTACGTTATAAACTAAAACCGAGCCCTGCGGACCCGGCTCGCGGAATTCTGAAAATTTGAGGTACAGGCACGCAATTCGTGCCGCGCTTACCTTAGCTATACGCTTAGGATCCGTCTCTGGCCAGACATCATTGCACCTGCATCACTACTGACTTTCACTTAAGAATTTTAATCTGTGCAGCTTCTGCTGTCAAGAATTGCGGGTTTCGCACCTCAGTCATCCAGAAGGACCCGACGAGCCAGAGATCGGGAAAATCCTCTCCGCATAAGGTGAGAAAATATGCGCCTGAGCAGCCTTTGCTGCTCTTTATCGCTAATGTCACCGGCGGGCTTTCCTCCGCGTTGGGCAACGGCCCGGCGAGCAAGCTCCTCTTCTTCCGGCCGGCCGATCATCTCGCCGACCAGGCGTTGTGCCAGCTGTCGGTCTATCCCCCTTTTTTGCAGCTCCGACTCCAGGCGACGACGGCCCATAGGTTTTCGCTCCTTGCTCCACTTTACGTACTGGCGGACGAGCTTCTCATCATCCAACAGGCCGTCGTCGGTCAGCCTGGCGATAACCCAGTCAGCTGCACAGTCGCTGTACTGCTTGGATTTGAGCCGCCGCCGCATTTCGCTGATGCTGCGGTCGCGGTGACTGAGCAGCAGGTACGCGTACTGCAGCGCTTTGCTCTTTTCATCCGCTGTATCTTCCTGCGACAAACCGTCCACCACCTGGACTAGACGTCGTCAGGGGAATCCTCATCCTCCCCATCATCCAGCATGCCGAGCTCGCTCAATATGGCCTGTTCGATCTCCTCGGCCTTGTCTTCATTGTCGGCCAGCCATTCCTTGGCGTTCTGCCTGCCCTGACCGAGCCGCTGCTCACCATATGAGTACCATGACCCTGCCTGGGTAATTATGTCGTTTTCTACTCCCATGTCCAGCAGATCGCCTTCACGGGATATACCTGTTCCGTACATAAGATCGAATTCTGCTTCCCGGAAAGGAGGGGCAACCTTGTTTTTGACGATGCGGGCTCTCACCCTGATACCCAGACTCTCTGAGCCATCTTTCAGGGCCTCGACCCGTCGCACATCTATGCGAACCGTTGAGTAAAATTTTAGAGCCCGCCCCCCGGGGGTAACCTCGGGGTTGCCGAACATGACCCCGACTTTTTCCCGGATTTGATTCACAAAGACGACCGTAGCGCGCGATTTCGATATAGCACCTGCCAGCTTGCGCATGGCCTGCGACATCAGTCGGGCCTGCAGCCCGACGTGACTGTCACCCATTTCGCCTTCTATCTCGGCACGGGGCACAAGTGCCGCCACTGAGTCGATTATTATCAGGTCTACGGCTCCGCTGCGCACCAGTGCTTCAGCGATATCCAGGGCCTGCTCGCCCGTATCGGGCTGTGAGATGAGCAGGTTGTCCACATCTACCCCTATTCTGCGGGCGTAGCTTGCATCAAGAGAATGCTCAGCATCGATAAAAGCTGCATATCCACCCTCTTTTTGTGCCTCTGCCACCATGTGCAAAGCTACTGTTGTCTTACCCGACGACTCGGGCCCGTAAAGTTCGACGATTCTGCCTCGCGGTATTCCCCCAACTCCCAGTGCAACGTCCAACGATAGGCAACCGGTGGAGATTGAGGCTATTTCCTCCATGCTCGTTGACTCACCCAGCCTCATAATGGCACCCTTGCCAAACTGTCTTTCAATCTGAGATATCGTAGATTCCAGGGACTCTTCCTTATCCAAAGCTGACACCCCCAGTCAGTCCAACCACTGTGTGACATATATTACCATCTAATTTTCTTCGCCTGCAAGTGCAAGTGAAGGACTGGCCAGACTGGTATAGACTGGACCACCTGCCTGCAGGTCGCTTTTGAAGACTTCCACCTGTTGAACTCGTTGTGTGCCCCACTGCCTGCCCTCAACCTCACCAATCAGGGCCGACAGATCGGGAAGCCTACCGCTGCGCTGTCCCCGCGCTATGGTTATGTGAGGATGGTAGTCGCGCCGCTCGGGCTCAAAGCCGTGCTTTTGTTGAAGCACTGCGGCAACCCTCTCCTGAAGACGGCACAGTTTCTGGTTGCCCGCGCCAATCCCAACCCACAGCACCTTCGGATAACCAGGATTGGGAAAGGCCCCGGCGGATTCCGGGGTTATATCGAAGGGGGGAATATCTTCAACCGCCTTCTGCAAGCTGTCAATTATTGCATTGACGCGACTCCTCTGAACATCACCTAAAAAGCTGAGCGTTATGTGAAACTTGCCCGGGTCCACCCAGCGGAATTTGCTCGAAAACTCATCCTGAAGCCGCTTTTGCCACCGCCGAACGGGATCGGTGATCTCGGGATCTATGTCGACTGCGACAAACGTACGGATTTTCACGCAAACAGACCTCCTTCAGTACTCACTACCAGTATCATCGTACATATGTTCGAAGTCAAGCGCACGGCAGGATCAATGCGACAGCAAAAGCTCGCGAAGCCGGCTCAGCGAAAACATCGCACTGCGGCGGCGGACATATTCTCTATCCCCACGGAATCTTCTTTGTCTGCTGCAGCAGCCCCAGGGACCAGCAAAGCCAAAGCAGACCGTGCCGACCGGTTTTCCGGGCGCAGCTCCGCCAGGACCTGCGATCCCCGTAATCGACGCGGCGACCTCCGAGGAAAACGAAGCCCGGGCGCCCTGCACCATCGATTCCGCCACTTCCCTGCTGACTGCCCCGTGCTCAACCAAAAGCTGCTCCGGGACATCCAGATGAAGGCGTTTGGACTGGTTTGAGTAGGCTATGATGCCGCCCCTGAAGTAGTCAGAGGAACCGGGAGTGTCGGTGAGCATCTTCCCCAACAGCCCTCCGGTGCAGGATTCAGCCAAAGCCAGCGACATATTACGCTCCCGCAGGATCTCGCCCAAGGCCCCGGCCAGGGTCTGGTCGTCGAATCCGTATACGTGTTTTCCCAGGATACTTCTGATAGCCTCTGCCACGGGAGTAAGTTTCTCCGCTGCCTGTTTTTCACCGGCGGCACGCGTAGTCAACCTGACGCGCACCCTCCCCCGTTCAGCGTAGATCGCCACCGTTGGGTCCTGTTGTTCGTCCAGCACCCGGGCCAGCTTCTTGGCCACCGTGCTTTCCCCCATGCCTGAGACGAGTACACTGCGGGAAAAAAGCCCGGTATCGGGAAGGACACCTTCTCTGTCAAGTAGTGGCATCAAGCTGTCTTTGAACATGGGGCGAAGCTCAGAGGGAGGTCCGGGAAGGCAGGCAACATCAGCACATTCGTTGCCGAGGAAAAATCCCCAGGCAGTTCCGACCCGGTTTTTCAGAGGAACGCTGCCGCGCGGAATCATGCACTGATGACCGCTTGAAGTATTCTCGTCTGCCCTTATCAGCTCCCGGTCCCATACCTCCGATACGACCTGGCGGGTTATGTCATCAGGTGTAGGTCCCAACCCTCCGGTAACCAGGATCAGGTCACTCCTATCTCTGGCCTGCCTGAGGGATTGGGACAGGCGCTTTTGATTATCACCTACCGTTACCTGATGATACACTTCTATACCCAGCCTGGCACACTGTTTGCCGAGAAATCTGGCGTCGGTGTTTGTAATCTCTCCCAGCAGTATTTCTGTACCAACAGTGATTATTTCTGCTCGCATACTGGCATCTACCTTCCCATGCAGCGGCAGGCAGCTGTCTGCTCTGAGGACAGGGCCAGGATCCGGGGGTCATTCCTTGCTGCATCGGCCAAGCCGTCAGAAAGGGGCGCTTTATTCTGAGCAGCCAAGTCCTACATCGAAGAATTCGCCTGCAGGCGAATTCTCCAGCTGCTGACCTGATCCGGATGCTGCTGCCCAAGCTATCGCTGGATATCATTGTATCAGCAAAGGTGGCCCATCCTCCAGCGACTCATAAGCGGGAAGGTGTTGCAGCACGGAGCTTCGGGGCGGCCGCGACACCACACCGGTGCGACACCACACCGGTGCGGTTGGCCTTTGTCCTGCAGCATCAGGCAAGGCGGAGCACCTACAACGTCAACCGCGCATCCCGGCGGTGTCAGTCATTGAAGCAGACCTCCTCCAGGAGGCCTGACTATCCGGCGGCTGGTTCAGAGAAACGCCATGACGGCTGATAATCTCTCTCAGCAGGTCGCCAGAAACGGTCTCTTTCTGCATGAGAACCGATACCGATTCTTCGAAAAATGCTGCCGTGTTCATCAGCATGCTGGAGACCTTACCCATCTCGGCATTGAGTATCTCTCCTATCAGGTCGTTGAGCTGACCTGAGGACAGCATATCCTCGGAGACGATTCCCACCCGGGTCATACCCGAAAGCACCAGCCTTTTGGCCAGTGTCGTGGCCTTGTCAAAATCACCGCTGACGCCCGTGCTACCCTGACCGAGGTACAGGCGCTCGGCGGCGCACCCCGCAAGTGCAAAATCTATTTCAGCGGTCAGCTGAGAAGCGGTGTACAGGAATCGGTCCTCGGGCAGTGACCGCCTGACGTATCCCAAAGAACCTCCCCGGGGTGAAATGGTGACCGAGGCAACAGAATCCGGCTCCAGAAGCTCTCCTACGAGAGCGTGTCCCAGCTCGTGAATGGCAACGCGCCGCAGCTGACGGTCCGGTGGACGGCGGTCGATCTTCTCCCCCATCATCACTTTTTCGATGGATTCCCGCAGGTGCTGCTGTCTGATTACTGCACAGTTCTGGCGGAAGGCCAAGATGGCGGCTTCATTGGTCAGGCTCTCCAGCTGGGCCCCAGAAAAACCGAAAGTGGCCCGCGCAAGCGAATCCACCGCCACAGATTCCCCTACTGGCTTCGAATCAAGGTAGATCTTCAATATCTCTTTGCGTCCCTCGAAATCCGGCAGGTCAACCTGAACTATGCGGTCGAACCGCCCGGGACGCGTAAGGGCCTCATCCAGCAGGTCCTGGCGGTTGGTGGCGCCCATAACCAGTACCCGGGGGCCGCTGTCGCGGCTGATTCCGTCCATCTCTATCAGCAGCTGATTGAGCGTCTGATCATACTCCAGGTGGCTGCTGTTCCGACCTCGCTTCCCTCCTATTATTTCCAGCTCATCTATGAATACAAGGGCGGCTTCTTCCTTCCGTTTTCTGGCCTTTTCTTTCGCCCGGGAAAACAGCTCGCGGATCCTCTGTGCTCCCACTCCAGCATACATCTCAACGAACTCGCTACCTGATGCAGACATAAAGCAGGAACCTATATATCTGGAAGCAGCACGGGCAATCATCGTTTTGCCGGTGCCCGGTGGACCGGCAAGAAGAAGGCCGCGAAGTGGCCTGATCCCCAGCGAGTCAGCCCTTTCTTCATCCACCATTAGATCAAGTGCTTCAGTGACTTCTTCGATGGCCCGGCTCTGTCCTCCGATTTCTGAGAAATCGACCTGTTTGCACGAGTGTTCCGAATCATCCAGCTGCTTCCAACCCCCTGCCGCGGCGCCTCCCGTTTTGGCGTAGAAAACGATTGCCAAAAGGCCCCCGATTAACAGAACCGGCAGGATGTTATGTCCGCGCAGGGCCAAAAATCCAATAACTCCGGTGCCGGCGCCGATAGCGATTTCCCGCCAGTTGTGCCTGATGTACTGATTAATATCGTTCACTGACCCTCCTCCCTCTTTTCGTTCAGACCGTGATAGATTTGCCGATAGAGGTGTCCCTGTTCAGTACTCATCTGAATGTAGATGTACTCGCTGTCTGCCTGCACGTGTACCCGGGCTTGCTGCTGGGACGGACGACTCTCATCGGCTGCCGTGACGATGCGGGAGAATTCCCCGGTAGCAGCCGCTTCATATACGGTCAGTTCGACCCGGTCCCACCAGCGAAGCAGGACATCATCTGGCTCGCCTTCAATCACCAGTTCAAAGGAGTCAGGCTCCAATATATCCATCAGAACCATTTTGATTTCGTGACGTGCTGCCTTGAGCCGGTCCACGGGATGCAGGGTTACATTTATGGCCCACAGGTCGTCGCGTTCGATTTTGTATTCAGCAACATAGGGATGGTCTGACAAAGCCTCACGCAGCGGGGTGAGTGCATTAGCACGTTCATACAGCACACTACCTGTGGCCAGCAGTGCAAAGATAATTGCGGCAATTCCCACTACAAGGGGAATGCGTACACCCTTAAACGACATATGAACCTCCCAACCGTTGGCTCAGCGGGCAGAATCTCTGCCTTACCACCACATAATCGGCATCAACTGAAAATCGGACTTTGCGTACTAATATACTAACATACTAGAAAGGCTTCGAACAGGTTATGTAAGATATTACTGAAGCTGGAAACATTCAGAAGCGGGACAATAGATACCCAGAAGCAGAACCGGTTGGCCCAAACATCGGTTCAGTCAAACCCGGTTATTTTCCTGTCTGTTCGTCATTGACCACACGTCCCCACAGATCGACCTCATCAGCACCAGTGATCTCGGCCCGGACTATCGCCCCCGGTCGCACAGCATCACCACTATCTCCGGGCAGCAGCGTATAACCGTCTACCCCGGGTGTCTGGCCCTGATGCCTGCTGAGCATTCCCTCCTGGCTCTCACGGTCGACAATAACCGGCAGAACCCTGCCCACAAACCGCTGCTTTACCTGCCTCGAGATCCTGCGCGCGTCTTCGAGTAAGGTCTGTCTTCTTTGTCTTGCTGTGTCCTGGCCGACCCTACCGTTCATCTCGAAGGCCGCTGTGTTCTCCTCGGGGGAAAAGCTGAAGACGGCAGTATGGTCGGGACGCAGCTGCCGCAGCAGCTCTAACAGCTGGGAAAAATCTTTTTGCTTTTCGCCCGGGTGACCAACCAGGAAGGTGGCCCGCAGCGACATCGCGGGGTAGCGCTCGCGGGCTAAAATCAGCAGGCGGCGCACGCGGTCGGGGTCCTCGGTTCTCCCCATGCGTCTGAGCACTCTTCGGCTGGCATGCTGCAGCGGTACATCAAGGTAGGAGCAAATGTTGTCGGCTTCCCCGATGAGCTGGATGAGCGGCCATTTTACACTTGAAGGATGAAGATACAAGACGCGAAACCAGGTATCCGGAAAACGCAAAGCCAGCCCGCGCAACAGGTCGGTGAGACCGCGCGGAGCAGACAGCCGGTAGCCCGCGGTATCCTGGGCGATAAGGATCACCTCACGGGCTCCGGTGTTTGTCAGTGATTCGACTTCCCGGTGGACCATTCCGGGATCCTTGCAGCGGTAAGGGCCGCGGATGAGCGGGATAGCGCAGAAGGCGCATCGTCGGCTGCAGCCGGCGGCGATTTTGACGTAGCCGTAGTGCCCGGGGGTCTGCCGGCGGCGTCTGCTTGCATCGATTACTGCTCCGGGTGAGCAGCAGTAGAGCCTGCAGACTCCCTCAAGGGCACTGGACACAACCTCGTCGACCCTGTGCAGGTCGTTTACTCCCAGTATTCCATCAATCTCGGGGATCTCTTCCTTCAGCTGTTTACCGTATCGCTGCGCGAGGCAGCCGCTGACCACCAGCGCCCGATTCTCGCCGCCTGCTGCGGACTCCTGGCTGCCTATTACCGAAAATATCTCCTCAATCGACTCCCTTTTGGCCTCCTCGATAAACCCGCAGGTGTTAACGATCACCACGTCTGCCGCCTGCGGGTCATCGATTACCCGGTAGTCAGACGATTGCAGCACCTGTCCCATGACTTCCGCGTCCACCAGGTTTTTCGCACAGCCTAGATTGATGAACGCTACCGTCACAACCCGACCTAGGCTCTGTTTCATCCATGTTCCTCTCCATCTTCGAAGACCCACCAGTGACCCCACAGCTGTTCTTCGGTGTGCAGCCGGCTGAGGATGGCATCGGGCCACTGCAGGCCCATTTCCATTAGAATCGGGGCGAGGGCCAGCTCTTCCTGCGGCCCTCCGTCCGGGCGCAGGCGATTTTTCACCTTGCGGAATCCAGATACCAGCTCGTTGAATTTCCGCCGCTGATGATGATGCGCTTTCTTCTGCAGATATTTGAGCTGCCTGATAATCTCAAGGCGGTTTTGCTTCTGCACCGGCTCAAGACTGGGAATCTGCGAGTTCAATTTCTGTCCCAGGTCCTCGTGAGCAGCCGCGATTTCACCTTCGGTCTCCTCGAAAATGGTATCCACGCACAGCTTCTGCAGCTCAGCAAGCTGCCTTTGTTTCTGTTCGTCTATTGCTCCGCTGCAAACCAGGCTCGACAGCTCTATCTGCCAGCGTTTCATCTCGCACTGCACCTCAGAGGAGACGGAAGTGGCACATAACCGCGGGAAAATGGGCGGCATCTGCATACCAAAAAGACGGTATAACTCCCCGGTTTGTGCCCGGATGGCGGCCTCGTCTGCGCTGACCACGGCAGCTGCAACGGGCAGCAGGTAATCCTGCACGACCGGGCGAACCGCCTCTCCGGGACTGAACCGGCCGGCATCGTACTCCAGTACAGAATTGAGGTTGCGGTTGCCGAGGTTGGGAACCGGTTGAGCATGTTGGGGACCCTGCCGGGCAGGAAAGATTCTTCTGCGGCCGCGTTCTGAGTCCCAAAACAGCAAAGCCGCCGATTCGCCGGCTGCAAAGGGCGGACAGTAGCCCAGATCTATCATCTGTTCCGCCTGCGCCCACAGTTCCTTGTGCAGGGTCTGCTGCCGCACAGCAAACTGCTGCATCAGGGGGACAGCTGCACGCCTTATCCGCTGAGAGATGGCGTCCAGCACCACCAAGCCGTAAGCAGAAAAGAGACCCACCAGAATACGGCAAAACCACTCAGTCAACGTGGAGCTGTCCTCGGCAGTCTGGCGCAAAAAGCACCATGCCGCATTGTTCTGACCGGTAATACGCATCGTTTCGGCCAGCCTTCCGAGAATCTGGAAAGCAGCCGGATGAATGCGGATGCGGTCCGCACTGGGGCAGCCCTTCACCTCGGTATCCAACTTTAGCCTGCGCAGCTCGTCATCAGCCGATACGGCCAGCACCTTCCTCATTACCCCCCAGTTGTGATCCGCTACCACCCAGCATACGGGCACTACCGGCCGTCCGCAGATATCCCGCAGCCTGCGTGCATGTTCTAAAGTAGTGAGTGCTTTCCACAGGTTGCTCAGCGGACCTCCCAGTATCTGCGGCCGCAGCTGACACAGAACTACCAAAGCATCTTCCTGCTGCAGCCGCTCGGCAGCCCGCAGGGCCTCCGGTGCAGCTCCCCAGTCGGTATTCTGCCGCACCAGCTGCTGAGAAAGCATTTCGCTGTCGGGCTGATTACGTTTATCCAGGTACCCCAGGTGCTGTCTTACTGCCCCCGGGCTGCGCGGGTCGAAAGGAAAAAACCTCTTAACGTTTTGAAAGCTGCAGACGAAATCGCGAAAGAATTTTTCCGCCGGCAGCCACTTCGGGTCTGAAGAAGCTGTCATTTTCAATTTCATGAACTATATCCCACCTCAAAATATGAGTCCCCTCATGTCGGTGCAGCAGGTGCCCTGCTGATGTCTTTTCACAGCTAACCCACCAGCGCATCCGGACAGGACATAAAAAACACTTCTACCGAAAGCTGCATTATCCTCCCGGTCAAAAAGCAGAGTTCACCGCCCCCCGGGGCACGGCCTATCTGCAGGTGATGGTGCGGGGTTTTGTTGATCGCAAACATCTGTTCGGTGTAAAATACCGGTGGAGGTCGGAAGATGAACCTCAAGCAGCTGCTATCAGCCATGAAAGAGGATCAGGATTTCAGCCAGAGACTGACTGCCTGGGCCGAAAACTCTGCGCGGCCGGCGCGGCACGACACACTGTCAGTCGATCTGCATGAAGAGCTTGCCCGCACCATGAAACAGCGGGGAATACACCGTCTTTATTCCCATCAGGTGCAGGCGGTGCAAACGGCACTGCAGGGCAGCAATCCTGTTATAGCCACCCCCACTGCTTCTGGCAAATCGCTGGGATATATCATCCCCATTCTTCACCAAACGCTGTGCGAACCAAGCACGCGTTCTCTGCTGCTGTTTCCAACCAAAGCACTGGCACAGGATCAGCGCAGCAATATCCAGTCGTGGATTGAGGAGCTGGGTGCAGATATCTCGACCTATACCTATGACGGAGATACTCCGCCCAACGTCCGCAGGACCATAAGATCAGCCGGGCACGTGGTCATCAGCAACCCCGACATGCTGCATACCGGTATATTACCGCACCACACCAAATGGGTCAGGCTGTTTGAAAATCTGCAGTACATAGTCATCGATGAGCTGCACACTTACCGCGGGGTCTTCGGCAGCCACGTGGCCAACGTGCTCCGACGTCTGCTCCGCATTGCCCAGTTCTACGGCTCTGACCCGGTGATCATAGCCTGTTCGGCAACCATTGCCAACCCCGAACAGCTGGCCGGGCGACTCACCGGACGGGAGTTTGAGCTTATAGATGAGTCAGGGGCTCCACGGGGGCAAAAGCACATACTGCTTTACAGCCCCCCGGTGGTCAATGCTCAGCTGGGTATCCGGCAGAACTCGCTGATTGCCGCCCGCGGCCTGGTGAGACGTTTTTTATCCAACGGAATACAGACAATCATCTTTGCTCGCAGCCGGCTGCAGGTGGAGGTGCTGCTGTCTTACCTGCGTCACTCAGTACCTAGGGCCAACATCCGCGGTTACCGCGGCGGATATCTGCCCGGACAGCGGCGCGAAATCGAGCGCGGACTGAGAAGCGGATACATCGACGGCGTCGTCGCCACCAATGCGCTGGAGCTGGGAATTGATATCGGTTCGCTGCAGGCGGCAGTGCTGGTGGGTTACCCGGGTACGGTGGCCAGCACCTGGCAGCAGATGGGCAGAGTGGGCCGGGGAAAGGAAGTGTCGGCGGCTGTGCTTGTGGCCTCCTCCAACCCCCTCGATCAGCACATTATCAACCACCCGGAGTATTTCTTCTCTCAGTCGCCCGAAAGCGCCCTGATCAACCCCGACAACCTGCTTATCCTGGTCAACCACCTGAAATGTGCCGCTTTCGAACTGCCCTTTTCCCGGGGCGAGCGGTTCGGAGGTCAACAAGTAGAGGAAATACTGAACTACCTCGCTGAATACAGGATCCTGCATCAGTCAGACGGGAAATGGTACTGGATGGCCGAAGGGTTTCCCGCCGAGGACATCAGCCTCCGTTCCGCCTCGCGGGAAAATGTAGTTATAGTTGATACCACAGATAATGAACCCTCCGTTATAGGCGAGGTGGATGAATTCAGCGCACCGATGCTGGTACATGAGGGCGCCATATACCTGCATGAGACGCAGCAATATCAGGTTGAGAAGCTGGATTTGGAAGAGAACAAGGCTTTCGTCAGAAAAGTAGATGTGAATTTCTACACAGACGCCAGCATGGCCGTTGAAGTGGGCGTACTGGATGTCATGCAGCAGGACGAATGCTCAACTCACGACAGATACTTCGGGGAAGTCCGCCTGACTGCTCAGCCCACCAAGTTCAAGAAAGTGCGGTTTCACACGCATGAGAATGTTGGTTGGGGCGACATACATCTCCCTCCGCAGGAAATGCACACCTCGGCTTACTGGATTTCCCTGGATGAGTCGGTAGCCGGTCATTTCGGCAAGTCTGAACTGGAATCCGGACTGTTGGGCCTGGCCAACCTGCTGGCGGAAGTTGCACCTCTTTACCTTTCCTGCGACCGCAACGACCTGTACGTTATCAACCAGGTCCGGTCGCCGTTCACCGGGCGTCCGACGGTCTTTATCTGCGATGCTTACCCGGGTGGGGTCGGATTCGGCCAGAAACTGTACGACGTTGAGGATCAGGTTCTGCAAAGCTGTGAGGACCTGGTCCGGTCCTGCGAATGCTCGCAAGGCTGCCCCTCGTGCGTGGGAGCTGTGAAGGAAGTCAGCAGCCTGGCGAAAGAAGCAGCAGTCAGACTCCTGCACTATCTGTCTGCGGCACAGTACGCCGGCTGATCCGCAGCGCGTCCAGGTGGTCGGGGTTAGGCCGCCTATATCCCGAGAGGAGGAAAGCAGGTCAAGCGAACCCTATGAGTACCTCCGACAGGCTCAAAAAGCTGCAGCGTTACGGACTGCTGCCCGCAAGCCCCGCGTCCTCGCGGCAGCAGGACCGCTTGACAGCCACCGGCTGGCCGGCTGAGCTGGGCTTTTCACTGTGCCCGGAAAGCGGCGTGGCCCTGCGGAGTAAACTGTATTGTCATTCGCACATGCAGGGCCGTGTGTGTCTGGGGGAGCTGGCCGAACTCCATCCGGCCGATCTGTGTCTTTTGACCAGAGTGCAGCGGCAGCCCGCTTCATGGGAGGAAGTTTTGTTCCTGGATACAGAAACGACCGGCCTCTCCGGCGGCACCGGGACTTACGTATTTCTGGTGGGCATGCTTCACTGGACCGAAGACGGTCTGCTTCTAAGACAGTACCTGATGCCGGACCCCTCGATAGAGGCTGCCTTCATAGGTAAAGTACTCGGCGGTCTGCAGCCGTTTGAGCACGTGGCCACATTCAACGGCAAATCCTTCGACATGCCTCTTTTGTCGCACAGGTGCACCATGAACCGCACCGACCGGAAACCGGATTTTGACGGGCACCACGATCTGCTGCATCCGGCGCGTTACCTGTACCGAGACAGCTTGCCCAGCTGCAGCCTTTCGTCGCTGGAGCAGTACCTTCTAGGAGTTGAACGCCGCGATGACATACCGGGAGCCGAGATCCCGGAAAGGTACTTTCTCTTTTTGAAAGACCGTCACCCGTCACTGATGGCTGATGTCGTGCAGCACAATGCCACCGACCTTCTGTCCAGCGCAGCCTTGGCGGTGCATCTTCTCAAGGTGGCAGACTCCCCTGCCGATGAGAGGTCTGCACGAATAAGTCTGGCCCTGGGAAGGCTGTCGCAGAAGGCCGGATGTACCCAAACCGCCCGCCGTTATCTCAGCGAGGCCGTTGCCTCCGCTGATGAGAAGCTGTATCCGGAGGCTGCCGAAGAGCTGTCGCTTCTGCACAAGCGGGCGCAGCGATGGCAGGATGCCGTCTCATTATGGCGTGAGATGATACAGCGCATTCATGAAAGCGAACGAGGGGTCTTTTGCTCCGTCTTTGCCCACGTGGAGCTGGCCAAGTACCACGAACACCGCACGGGAGACTTAGAAAAAGCCCTCCACCTCACCAGCGGAGCCATACGTCACATTCAGCGGCGCCGGCGTATTTTGGGTGCGTCGGGCTCCGGTGAGGACAGGCGGCGTCTTGAAGAACTCCGGCACCGACAGCAGCGCCTGCAGCGGCGTCTTGGAGTGTCGTCCGCATCCGATTGAGCATCTGCTTTTGCCGATCCTGGCTATGAGTCATAACTGCACTGCAGCCCTCATATACTTGTCGGTAGCCAGATGTACCCGAGGAGGGTTAGCCGTGCGGTTCATAACAATTGGCCCGGAGACCAAGCGGCGCTTTGTCGTGATGGTCAGCCTAGTCTTTCTGCTTTTGATAATGCACTGGACATCTCCCGAAGATCATCAGCCGGTATCACCGGTCATAGGAGCACAGGAACCTGTAGACCGGGTGGACATAACCGGCGAAATGATAGCTTTGACTTTCAACACCGCCTGGGGTGAAGACACCTTTGTGCAGGTGCTGGATGCCCTCGCCGAAAGCGAAACCAGGGCCACCTTCTTTGTCTCAGGACCCTGGGCCAAAACAAACCAGGAACTGCTGGTCAGGGCCCGGGAAGACGGGCATGAAATCGGAAGTCTGGGCTATCGGCAGCTGGACCTCACCACAGTAGACCCGGAAGCCATGCAGGAAGAAATCCAAAGGGGAGCCTCGGCAATTGAGGGGGTGCTGGGTGATGCCCCCAGGCTTTTCAGGCCCCCCACCGGACAGTGGGACAACCGGGTGATCAGTCAAGCAACAGAACTTGGACTCGTTTCTGTGACCGCAAGTCTTGATGCCCGCGACTGGACTAACCCCGGAGTCGAGGAGATCGTGGACAATGTAATTTCAGAGGCCGAATCGGGGTTCATAATTGAGTTTCACGCCGATGACTCCTCAACCCAGCTG
Organism: Clostridia bacterium; assembly: GCA_003551215.1. Lineage (GTDB taxonomy): Bacteria > Bacillota > Sulfobacillia > SLMV01 > SLMV01 > PUMD01. The sequence continues at coordinate 23,341 of PUMD01000163.1, forward strand.
CCCGAGGCCTTGCCGCAGATAATCTCGCAGCTGCAGGAGGCCGGTTTCGAGCTCGTTACGGTGTCCAGACTTCTCGGGACCGATGATATTACAGACTGAAACAAACTTTCTACCGCCGATACAGGTCGGCCCGGTATATCACCTCGCCGGAGTACTCCACCACCAGCTCACCCAGAGGGCCTTTCGCCCCGGTGGACACCAGCCCGGGGCGGTTTACCCTCTTTGTCACCAGTGTATCCGCTGCGCCGCGGGGCAGCGGTACCACCACTTCCCTCTTTACATACAGTCCGTGCAGCCAGGGGGAGTTGGCCTCTCTGACGGAGGCCAGTGGTGCATCCGGTTTCGCCAGCACCTGAGGAAGGAAGCTGTCAAAGCCCCAGATGAGAGCCCGCCGGGCATCTCCCCAGCGGTCGGGTGACTTCAGCACCACAGCGATCAGCTCTGCTCTCCCCCGCCTTTTCGCCGCTATCAGGCATTCTCCGGCGGCGTGAGTAGTTCCTGTTTTCACCCCGCGGTAGACTATTCCCTCTCGCAGCAGGCGATTGGTGTTCCGGAGGGTGATGCTGCGTCCTGCCAGCGAAGTTACCTCCTCCTCGCGCAGGGACACCATTCCGCGGAGCCTGGATATTTGCATCACGGCGGCAGCCAGCCGGGCCATATCGTGTGCCGTACTCACATGCTCTGGATGTGTCAGACCGTGAGGATTGCGGAAACTCGAGCTGTGCATGTCCAGCTGCTGGGCTCGATCGTTCATCAGGCGAGCGAAATCTTCGACGCTTCCCGCGAGGTGCTCGGCCAGGGCAACGGCAGCGTCGTTGCCTGAAGGCAGGGCTGCGCCCAGCATCAGGTCAGACAGCTTCCACTTTTCACCGTACCGTACCCCCATCCGGGATCCGGGGGCGAGTGCCGCCCGTCGACTTATGGTGACCCATTCCTCCTGCCGACCCAGCTCGTGGGCCAAAAGCAGAGTCATGAGTTTGGTAAGGCTGGCTGGATGGCGGATTTGCTCGATATTCCTGCCCAGAAGAAATACCCTGCTGCGTCTGTCCATCAGGGCAAAAGAACCCGCTCTGACGTCTGGCAGACCGTCGGTGGTAAAGTGCGGGGCAAAGGCCCCCTGCCAGCTTTCAGCCGACGCCCTGGCAGCCCGGCTGACCGGCAGGCCAGCTGCGGAAAGCAGACTGATGATAAGCAGCAGCATAACCACAAAAAGCGGTGGAATCCTCGACAACACGCAATCACCCCGGGGACTCAGTGTTCCCCATAGCCGTCGATTATATATTGACCACCGCTCTATTCGTCTGTCAGCAGAAAAATCAGATCCCACCACTGCTGTGGGTCGGGAACACCCTTTTCAATTCCGTTGACCAGCATATCGACTCCTGCAGGATTGCCCAGGCGTATGGTCATTGGTTTTGCTGTGCTCCAGCGCCGCGTTTCATCCTCCGGCACCGTTTCCTCCTGCAGGATCTCGCCATCGATGATAACCCGTATCCAGCAGGGCTCACCGGTGGAGATCTCCACCTGCACTTCATCGGCTCCGGAGACATGGTAGGTAACTTCCCTGCCGCCAGGACCCTGCTCCATGCTCACCTCAACGGGTGGCGGTTCGGCGGGAGTTGGTTCCTCCTCTTCGTCCCCTGGCTCCTGGGGTTTATCTGGATCTGGGGTTTCAGCTTCGTTGGGCGTCTGCTGTTCGTTTTCGGCAAGGGGCAGATCAGCCCACATCGGACCCTGCAGCAGGTAGTAGACTCCCACTCCCACCGCCAGGACGAGTATGAGTATCAAAACCACCCGGACGGCCCGCCAGGCGCGGGCGGCGCCTGCATTTCGCAGGGTTATGTTCCCCGAACCGGGAGTGCGTGAAAGCTTACGGGTCAGGCTTTTTTCCTGCTCACTCTCCTGCTTCCACTCATCATAACGGTCAAGCAGAGGTTGGCTATCGATGCCCAGCTCCTGACAGTAAGTACGTATAATTCCGCGGGTGTACACACCGGGCGGAAGCGAGTCGGTGTCTCCCTCCTCCAAAGCTTTGAGATATTTTGTGCGCACCTTGGTGGCCTTCTGTATCTCCTCCAAGGAGCGTCCTCTGTCTTCTCTGCTGGCGCGCAGTGTCTTTGCGACTTTTTCCAACGGCCTCACCCCCCCTGTAGTCTCAGGCCGTCCTGTGTCCCGGCGTGACCAGTCAAGGCCGCATCCGATTGAGCAGTCTGGGGAAAGGGATGGCCTCCCGCAGGTGATCCAGCCCCGCGATCCAGCTGATCAGCCTTTCGATCCCCAGCCCGAATCCCGAATGAGGAACAGAACCGTAACGGCGCAGGTCGAGATACCAGTCAAACTCTTCCTCTGGCAGTCCGAACTCCCGTATCTTCTCCAGCAGGAGGTCGTAATCATCGATCCGCTGGCTTCCGCCAATAATCTCTCCGTAGCCCTCGGGCGCCAGCAGGTCGGCGGCCAGCACCACCTCAGGTCGTTGTGGGTCGGGCTCCATGTAAAACGCCTTGCACTCGGCCGGGAACCGCTCTACAAACACCGGTCGATCAAATCTCTCGGCTATGGCTGTCTCGTGGGGTGCTCCGAAGTCATCTCCCCACTGTATAGATAGTCCTTCCTCGTGCAGAATATCCACGGCCTCATCGTAGGTTATGCGGGGATAGGGCCTTTCAAAGGTAAGTGGATCTTTATCTCTGTCCAGCTCCTCCAGCAGTTCACCCTTTTTTTGCAGTACCTGAGTGATGACATAGTCGATCATCTTCTCCTGCAGATCCAGGTTGTCTTCATGGGTGAAGAAGGCCATCTCCGGTTCCAGCATCCAGAATTCGATCAGGTGGCGGCGGGTGCTTGATTTTTCCGCCCGGAAGGCAGGGCTGAAGCAGTACACCTTACCCAGGGCAGCGCAGGTAGCTTCGCTGTAAAGCTGACCGCTCTGAGTCAGATAGGCCGGATCCCCGAAGTATTCGGTCTCAAACAGGGTGGTGGTTCCCTCGCAGGCGTTGGGAGTCAGTATGGGGGTATCCACACGCGAAAACCCTCGGTCTCTCAGAAACTCCTCCAGCCTGGCCATGATGAAATCCCGCAGGCGCAGGATGGCAACCTGCCTGGGGGTGCGCAGCCACAGGTGGCGGTTGTCCAGCAGAAAATCAACTCCATGCTCCTTCAAAGCCAGCGGATACTCCTCAGCCAGCTGGACGGTCTGAACATCGCGCAGGTGAAGCTCATACCCTCCCGGCGACCGCGGGTCCTCGTTGACCAGTCCTGCTACTATAACCGAGGATTCCTGAGTAAGGTTTTGAGCTGTCTCCCATACCTCCGCGGAGACATCATCCTCGGCCACAACCGCCTGCACGATCCCGGTGCCGTCCCGTATCAGCAGAAAGGCTATGCTGCCGCCCGAGCGGCTGTTGTAAAGCCAGCCCCGAATGGTAACCTCCTGCCCCTCGTGTTGAGGCATTTCGTCAACTGTCACCAGGTTTTCCCTTTCTGTCATACCCAGCTTGTCCCTCCTTGCATTCGACTATTTGAAAAGAAGACGGCCGCGGCACTGCCCCCGCGGGGTAGGCCCCGGCCGTCATGGTAGACTCTCTGTCAGGCATGTCAGGCACGAACCAAAGCGCTCAGTACTGCTTCACTCCGGGTCGTCGACATCGGGGAGATCATCTTCGACGTCCGTTTCGCCAGCCAGCTCGCCGAGTACATCTTCCAGCTGGCCCATAAGCGTGCCGTAACGGGACCAGTTCCCGGCTCTCAGGGCAGATTGCGCATCCCTGAACAGCTGGTTGGCCCGCTGAACCAACTCAGCTTCGGTGCCCGGTTCTGTCGGGTCGGTGGGTGCAACCTCATCGGGTTCGCGCTCGCCGAACAGCACCTGCAGGGCCTCCTCCAGGGTACGACCGATTCCCAGGCGATCTTCGAAGGCGGCAGCAACCCGGCGCAGCTGCGGCACGCGGGCGTCCTCTGCCTCGAGGAACACCGGCTCCACATAAAGGATTGAATCTTCAATGGGGATGGCCAGCAGGTTGCCCCGCAGCACGCGCGAGCCGCTTTGCCCCCACAACGACAGCAGCTGAGACATCTCGTCGTCCTGGTCGATCTGTGCCTCGATCTGCCTGGGTCCGTAGACCGTCCGCCCCTTGGGCATGCGGTAGACCACCAACTCTCCGAGGCTGTCGCCGTCGGAGCGTCCCGCCATCCATGAAACCAGCACATCTCTCCCGGCGGGGGTAAAGGGCATCATCAGCACAAATTCTTCTTCGCCTTCGACATGCGGCAGGTCCAGCATCTGGTAGTAAGGCTCCATCTGCTGCGACTGTCCCGCGTACTGCTCGAAGGGTATCTCCCACAGGTCCTCCTTGTTGTAAAACACCACCGGGTCGCGCATGTGGTATACGCTGTACATGTCCAGCTGGGCTGAGAATAAATCCTGCGGATAACGAGTGTGCGCCCGGAGCGACTCGGGCATTTCCTCGGCCGGAGTGAACA
>PUMD01000092.1 GCA_003551215.1 Clostridia bacterium
CGGCGCCAACGTCATAGTGCCGCCGGCGGGAAACCAGCAGCAGATCGCCGAAAGAATGAAGGCCGCGGAAGCGGGAGAGATACAGTGCTGGGACTGGTGGCTGTGCCACAGGCCGCTGGATGAGTGAATCCTCAGGGTGCGGGTGGCCTTTTACCTGCCTGCCCGCACCCCCTGTGAGCATTTTTCAGTGATATTTGTGAAATCAGGAGGTGTTGCTGCTTGTTATTGAAACAGATTGAATCCAAGGGTTTGGCCCATTACTCGTATCTGATAGGCGATGGGGCAGAGGCGGCGGTAATCGATCCCCGCCGGGATGTGGATATCTACATTGAACTTGCCCGGAAAAACGGCATGCATCTGGGTACGGTCCTGGAGACTCATCGCAACGAGGATTGCCTGGTTGGTTCGCTGGAAATCCAGCGTCAGACCGGGGCTGAGGTTTGCCACGCCGATGATCAGCTGCCCTACGAATACGGTAGGCCGGTTAAAGGGGGAGATCAGTGGCAGGTGGGGCGCCTCAGAATAAAGGCCCTGAAAACTCCCGGTCACACTCCCGGCTCTTTCAGCTACCTGCTGCACGATGCCGAGGGAAATCCGTGGGCCATATTTACCGGTGATGCTCTGTTCGCAGGCGACGTGGGCAGGGTGGACTTCCTCGGTGAAGACCATATACGAGAGATGGCCGGGCAGCTGTACGATTCGCTGTATTCGGAGATCCTGCCGCTTGGTGATGGAGTGATTGTCTTTCCCGCCCACGGTTCCGGCTCTGCCTGCGGCTTCGATATAGCAGAGCGCCGGGTGAGCACGGTTGGTATTGAAAAAATCGCCAACCCGGCCCTGCAGCACGCCGGGCGGGAGGACTTCATAAGCGGTGTCGGCAAGATCATGGAAAAGGCACCTTACTTCGAACGCATGGAGAAGTACAATCTTGAAGGCGCCCCTCCCTTAGGGGGTATCCCCGATCCCAAAGCTCTGTCACCCGCGCAGTTCGCCAGCGAGTCAGAAAATCAGAATGCACTGGTGGTGGATGTCAGAACGGAGTTAGAGTTCGGCTCCTCGCACATCCCCGGGTCCCTGTTTGTCTTTTCGGACGGCCTCGAGCGTTTTGCCGGTTTCTTCGTTCCCCCGGACAGAAAACTCCTTCTGGTCGGTGAAGGAGATTACCCTGAGGACTGCATTGTCCGCCTGCGGCGCATAGGTTTTGACAATATCGCAGGTTACCTGACAGGAGGTATGAATCACTGGCAGAGCGCGGGACTGGCGACTGCCTCCACCAAGACTGTTGCGGTGCAGGGTCTATGCAGGATCCTGGACAGGTCAGATGATTTTTGGTTGCTTGATGTTCGCCAGACAGAAGAGCTGCAAAAACAGGGTGTGATAACTGGTGCGCATCATATACCGATCACACAAATAACCGAGCGTTTTGATGAGGTGCCACGGGATGAAAATGTATACATTTTCTGCGGAAGCGGGTTGAGGGCCATGATTGTCGCCAGCATCCTGCAGCAGAACGACTACGACAACATCAGTGTTGCGCTCGGGGGGTTTCGCGGCTGGATTTCGACCAGCTGCCCCATTCAAAGCTATTGAGAGAAGCTGTTGATTCACCGGCCCATGCTTACGGGTTTGTCGTTTTGACCGATGAGCATCACGGGTCTGGATGCCGGGGCTCCGACCGGTCAGAAGCACAAAGCAGCGCTGGGTCCGTCTGTCCGTGGGCCATAAACCAAAAACCCGAAAACTGCAAAGACAGCCAAAGGTTTTATCAATCAGCCGAGCACAATATGCGAGGAGGAAATTAGATGAATGAAAAAGGAAGGTGTCCGGTAACGGGAAAAACGGGAAGTGCCAGCACTGCTGGCGGTACTTCTAATAAAGACTGGTGGCCCAACCAGGTGAATCTCAACATTCTTCATCAGCACTCAGAACTGAGCAACCCAATGGATCCCGAGTTCGACTATGCTGAGGAGTTTCACAAGCTGGACCTGCAGGCCATCAAGGAGGACCTTTACGAGTTAATGACGGATTCGAAGGAGTGGTGGCCCGCCGATTACGGTCACTACGGGCCGCTTTTCATACGCATGGCGTGGCACAGCGCAGGCACATATCGGATGGGGGACGGGCGCGGCGGCGCGGGGTCCGGCACCCAGCGTTTTCCACCCCTGAACAGCTGGCCTGACAATGTTAACCTGGACAAGGCTCGCCGCCTGCTGTGGCCGATCAAGCAAAAATACGGCAGTAAGATCTCCTGGGCTGACCTGATGATCCTCGCCGGCAACTGCGCTCTTGAGTCGATGGGCTTTGAAACCTTCGGGTTCGCCGGCGGGCGCGAGGATGTCTGGGAGCCGGAAGAGGACGTTTATTGGGGTTCTGAGGAGGAATGGCTTGGCGACGAACGCTACTCGGGTGACCGGGAGCTGGAAAACCCGCTGGCTGCCGTGCAGATGGGCCTTATCTACGTTAATCCCGAAGGTCCCGACGGTAACCCGGATCCGGTCGCCTCTGGCCAGGATGTTCGAGAAACCTTCGCGCGCATGGCCATGGACGACGAAGAGACCGTCGCGCTGGTCGCGGGCGGGCACACCTTCGGCAAGTGCCACGGGGCCGGTGACCCATCACATGTCGGCCCGGAACCGGCGGCAGCCCCCATCGAGCAGCAGGATCTTGGCTGGAAGAGCAGCTTTGCCACCGGCAAGGGTCCAGACACGATAAGCAGCGGCATCGAGGGGGCCTGGGCTCCCAACCCGACCGAATGGGACATGAGCTATCTGAAGGTGCTGTTCAAGTACGAGTGGGAGCTGGTTGAGAGCCCGGCAGGCGCACATCAGTGGCTGGCTGTGGACGTAGAAGAACAGGATATGGTGGTTGATGCCCACGACCCCTCGAAAAAGTACCGGCCCATGATGACCACAGCCGATCTCTCGCTGCGTTATGATCCGATATATGAGCCCATTGCGCGGCGCTATCTGCAAAACCCCGATGAGTTCGCCGACGCTTTTGCCCGTGCATGGTTCAAACTGACCCACCGCGATATGGGGCCGCGTTCGCGCTATCTGGGTCCTGAAGTTCCTGAAGAGGAATTGATATGGCAGGATCCGGTCCCGGCAGTCGATCATGAACTGATAGATGAGCAGGATATCGCCGACCTCAAGGACAAAATCATTGATTCTGGTCTGTCCGTCTCCGAGCTTGTCAAAACAGCCTGGGCCTCGGCATCCACGTTCCGCGGCTCCGATAAGCGCGGTGGGGCAAACGGAGCGCGCATCCGCCTGGCACCGCAGAAGGATTGGGAGGTCAACGAGCCTGCTCAACTGGATCAGGTGCTGCAGGTTCTGCGGGGAATTGGAGAGGAGTTCAACGGTGTGCAGTCGGGCTCCAAGAAGGTTTCTCTCGCCGACCTGATCATCCTGGGTGGATGTGCGGGCATAGAGCAGGCTGCTGAAAATGCCGGTCACCAGATATGCGTTCCTTTCACTCCCGGACGTACGGATGCATCGCAAAAACAGACCGATGTTGATGCATTTTCGGTGCTGCAACCGGATGCCGATGGGTTCCGCAACTACCAGAAAGCCAAATTCGCCGTATCAGCTGAGGAGCTTTTGGTCGACCGGGCCCAGCTGCTGGGACTGACTGCTCCCGAAATGACAGTGCTGCTGGGCGGAATGCGCGTTTTGGATACCAATTACGGAGGTTCTGAGCATGGGGTTTTCACTGAAAATCCGGGGACGCTGACCAACGACTTCTTCGTGAACCTGTTGGATATGGGGACGAAGTGGGAGCCAAAATCTGAAGATGAAGAAGTCTTCGAGGGTCGCGACAGAGAAACGGGTGAACTCAGGTGGACCGGCACTCGCGTTGACCTCATTTTCGGATCAGATTCCCGACTCAGGGCAATCGCGGAGGTCTATGCGTGTGAAGACTCTGAGGATAAGTTCTTGGATGACTTCGTGTCCGCCTGGAACAAGGTGATGAATGCAGACCGTTTCGACCTGAAATGAATCGTCCGTCAGGTAAGTATACAGTCTGAATCTGGGTGAGGTTCGCTGAAGCTGCGAACAATCACAGGCCTCGGTGAAATCGATGTGGCCTGTCAGTTGGAATTGGTGATTTCTCAGCAGGGATGCTGGGGTGCCGGTGGGTAAAAAAGCGGACGGCTGATGTGCAACGCACCTCAGCAAAAGGGTGAAAGCCAACCAGCGAAACTGCACCTTGATAAAACAGGAGGGCAGCCTGCAGGAGCCCTCCTGTTTTACCCCAGGCGGCATCCATCCGCCTGCTGATGACACGGTGGTATCAATCGCATGCCGGTACTCGACTCTGTCGCCTGCCAGCCGGTTTTGTGCGCAGCGGTCACCCCTCGCCAAAACTGAGACGACTGCTACTGCGACCCGCACGTTCACCTCAAGGGGCACAACTGCTAGGGGGACTGCTGTTTCCCGGCATATGTAGCGCCAAAAGAGAATTTATTGCCCTTGCTGCGGTGCCTTTCAGGGAGGCGTGTCGAGGCTGGGTTTCCCTATGAATCCAAGGAGCGGGCCGATGTGCCAATACAGATGCAGGTGTTCATTCATCCAGACTCTCCGACGGTAGGCCTATCGGGGTGTTGTTGATCCCGTCAGGCAGGAGTTTGCCTATCAGCACCTTGCGGTTTGCGCAGCCGCTCTTTCTCAATATATTTCTGACGTGAAATTTCACCGTATTGATGGAAATGAAAAGGGATTCGGCTATATCCCGATTCGTTTTCCCCGCCAGCAGCAGCTCACACACGTTTTTCTCGGCATCGGTCAGCGCATCCACAACGTCGGGCCTGGCAACCTGTTTCAGTATATCCACTGTACCGGACGGTTGCTCAGCTGGTGGCTGTGAGGGGTAACCCTGAGAGGGGGCGAGTCTGGTTATGATTACTGGAATTAGCACGAACAGAAGCCCCGCAGTGATTAAAGAAGCCGTAGGCATACGGTCCGGGGAGCCCATAACGGCAAGATCGGAGAGGACGCTTACCGTCCCTATCGCCAACACATTCAGAGCCAGGCCGGCAGAAATTACCCTGCGATGACCGCGGCTGGCCAGGTAAATCAGCGCCAGCCAGATGAAGGCATCGGCAAAGGCTGCTCCTATCATGATGCCGACGAAGCCGGTGAGCCAGGGGAAAGCGAACTTCGCTGATTCAAGCAGGGCGAGCGGCAAGAAGGCAAGACCATAGAGCGTGAGAGTGACGGCCGGCAGAAGCTCATACCTGCGGGAAGCCAACAGCCCGGCGACGATGAATGCCGCGATATAAGGCCAGAAACTCAACCAACCCAGACCTTCCCATCCCTCCACGGCGGGGATGATCGCACCGTACAGAAGACCGCCTACATAGCTTGAGACCAGAATGAACAAAAGCAGCGGCCATAGAAATCTCCAGGGCTGAGGGGAGTCATCGTTGATGACAGCTGCTTTTTTGTCCAGAGTTATAGAGGCTGAGACAAACAGGCCTGCGGTCAGTATCAAGACGGCGTAACTCCCGGGCAAGCTGTCGGCAGCAGTGGTGGCAACATAGCAAAGGACGTTTGCACCCACCACTCCCACGACAAAGGGCAAGACGCGCTTCTGCGTGTCGGCGAGGAAGGCGGCCCAGGCCAGTGTCGGGCCGGCTGTGGCCATCCCGCTTAACATCATTAAAAAGGCGGTCAATGATGCCCACGGACTGAATAACGCGGCAGCTGCCAGGGCCACTGAGGCCGCAGCTGAGAGGGTGACGGGCACTGCGTTGCTGTGTAGGCGCCAGGTATAAAGGACATATCCAAAGGCCAACCCGAACACAAAGGAATGAGTTCCCCAGGCAGCCTGCTCCTGCAGGATACTGAAAGCCAGGGGTCCGTAAAAGGGGAAAACCAGCTTCCAGCCCAGTACTCCCAGCCCCGCTAGCGCTCCCATTAGACTTCTGCGAGTCCACTCGACATCTTTCATGTTATGACCCCGATTGCCCCGTTTGTGATGTTCCTCTCGTCAAATGACCAATTACTGCTGCCTACCCCAATACTACCCCTAATTGCAAAACTTAACTACCCCCCTGGGATGGGGCATTTTCTGAAAAACATTGCTAAGTTATAAGAAGAACCCGTCGCTGGCCGTGAACACCGCTTCGGTTGCTTTTTTGGTCCACAAACCATAAAGCAGCTGAGAGTAGTTCACACCCAGGGGAACATGGGGCTGCAGGGGGAGGACGACAGCTTCTGGTGGGCATGATGCAGCGTCCAGAGGGGGGTTAGGTATTCGATCAGTGCCGCGCTTCCGTTGAGGAACGTGGCAGAGAGGAGTTGGCGAAATGTCGAAAGGAGTCAACGCAGTTTTGTCCATTGTTGTTGCGTTGGCAGTAATGTTCGGTTCAGTGGGTGTTTTGCGGGCAGCCGGAGATATCAGGGGACATTGGGCCGAGGATTCCATCCTGTTGTGGCAGCAGCAGGGCCTGGCAAGAGGGTATTCAGACGGCAACTTCCTACCTGACCGTGCGGTTAGCCGGGCAGAATTTGTCGCCTTTTTGAATCGGGCTTATCCATTGCCTGCAGGCGGTGAACACCCCGGCTTTTTCGATGTGAATGAGGACGACTGGTTTTACGAGGATGTGATCGCCGCAGCTGAAGCCGGTCTCATAGTTGGCGAACCAGGGGGGGCATTCAATCCCGGTCGTGCGATCAGCCGGCAGGAGACAGCAGCTGTTCTGCATAGGCTGCTGGTTTTTCTCGGTATCTACAGGGTGTCCTTCGAGGTGGTGGATGAAGAGGGCCAGGCACTGGACAAAGCCCTGGTTGAAGTTCATGAGTTATCGAACATGACTGATGAATACGGTCTGGCGCATTTTCACGACTTTGCAGCCGGTGAAACCACCTACCAGGTAACACTGGCTGGATTTGAACCGGGGCACGGCAGCCTCATGGTAGGTATCGTCCCTGAGCAGCCCGGTCCCTTTGCCGACCACAACCAGATCGCAAAATGGGCAGAGGAAGCCGTATCGGTTGTGACTGCTTCTGGTCTTGTGTTGGGCTATCCTGATGGTTATTTCCGTCCCCTTGACTATGTCACCCGTGCAGAGACGATCACCATTCTTGAACGGGCTCTGATGGCGACAGATACCGTCATGACGAGCGTGACCCTTGATAAAGCGGAGACTGGTCCCCGGCGTATTGCGAGGCGTCCGAGGCCAGCAGTCCATGCCAGCATTGACCCCACACTTCTGCAAATAGATCTGGCCGATGACCCCGGAACCATTTCCAGTTCCTTCAACACAAGCATCACGTGGAATGATGCCTCCGAGGTTACTGCGGTGCGTTGGGCAGGGCATTTGCTGAACTACGTCATCGATGGGCAAGTTCTGCATATCGATCCGACCATTCCCCTAAGCGATGCAGAGTGTGGTGACAGTCTGCAGATCTCAATCGAGTTTGATGTTGGAGATGATGCTGTGCTGATGGTTGAAGTCATCGATACCACTCCCAGGCTGCATCAATACGGGATCGCGGTGACCCATGCCGATGATTACTTCACCAGCGACTCTCTGACAGACCCAGGCGACGACGACTTTGTCAGTATGCCAGCTGCGCAGGTATCCATAGTGGTCACAGAGACCAGGGATATCCCGTACGACGGCATGGTGAGGATCGCCCCGGTTGGCGCAGAAGGCATTCAACTCTGGGCAAAGGACACAGCCGGCACCTGGCATGACATCAACCTGGTCGGTTGGGGTCCTGCCTCGGGATTCCCCATTGATCTCACTGCGGTGACCAGCGTATACGTGGTAGCTGAAGAAGGAGTA
>PUMD01000121.1 GCA_003551215.1 Clostridia bacterium
CCCGAAAGCACCTCGAACTGCTCCCCGGCCAGCTCTGACTTCAACCGCAGGGCAGCATCAGCATCGGCGACAGCAATGACGTCGGGACGAAACTGCTGTGCCTGTCTGCACAGAAGCTGTACATTTGAACCGGCGGCCAATCCAGCTACCCGCAGCCTCTCCGGATAAGCCTCGGCGACCTCCAGCGTCTGCCTGCCCACGCTTCCGGTAGAGCCGAGCACCACAATCTCTTTCAACCATATCCCCTCACTTCACAGAATACCGGCAGCAACGAAAAGATGCATTGCCACCAGCGAAAACAAAAGGCTGTCGATTCGGTCTACCACTCCACCGTGTCCCGGTATAAGGTCGGAGGAGTCTTTAACTTTTCCTCCCCTTTTGAGCATAGAAGCCAAAAGATCGCCCAGCTGCGCTGATACGGCCACCACCAGGCCGGCCGCTGCCGCCAACCATATGGGGGCGGAGAGAAAAGACCCACCTGCTGCTGCAAAAGCCGCTGCTGCAAGCAATCCGGCGGCCGCTCCGATGCAAGTCTTTTTCGGACTCAAATTGGGTGCAAGCGGACGTCTCCCCCAGGCAGAACCGGCAAAATAGGCCCCGGCATCATTGACCCAGGTAATAACCAGTGCAAAAAGCAGGTACCACCAGCCACCAGGGGCCGCCCGCAGCACCAGCCAGAAACCGGTCAAGCCCACATAGGCCGTGGTAAAAAGGTGCCAGCTCATCATTCCCACCCATCCCGACCAGTCAGAAGTGCCTGCCAGTCCCAGCAGAAGATAAAGCAGCATCAAGGAAGGCGGAATGTAGAGCAACAGATGATAATGCGAAAGCTGTACCGAGAGCAGGGCAGCAAGCAAAGCAGCATGGCAGGGCCAGCTGCTAACGACCTGCCAGTCCTGATGGGGCAGCATGCTGTGCAATTCTCCGGCAGCGAAGACAGCCACAACAGCAACAACTGTCCAGAAAACCCATCCCCCCAGGTATGCCGCCAGCAGGAAAACGGGACCAATGACAAAAGCTGATTTGACCCTGACTCGCACATCACTCATGAGCTATCCCGCCGCGCCGGGTCCGGCGGAGTTCAGCCCTCCTTCTGTGTCTGCGTCCGGGTTCCGAACCGCCGTTCTCTTCGCCGGTAAGTGCGGAGGGCCCGTCGCAGGTCGGCAGCCCGAAAATCGGGCCACAGTACTTTGCTGCTGATGAATTCCGCGTAAGCCGCCTGAAAAAGCATGAAGTTGCTCAGCCGCATTTCTCCCCCGGTCCTGATGACCAGGTCAGGGTCGGGGAAAGGATGAGTATACAGGTGTTGCGACACAACTCCTGCATCCACCTGGTTGGGGTCGAGCTCTCCCTGCGCAGCGCGCCGGGCAATAATGGCAGCCGCCCGGGAAATATCCGCCCTCCCGCCGTAGTTGACCGCCAGCAAGAGAGTCAGACGCTCGGAGCCCCCTGTGTATTGGCGCAGAGCCCGCAGTGCCTCGGCAGAATCGCGGGGCAATCCGGAAAGATCCCCTATGGGAACCACCCGAACTCCGTTTTGTTTCAGCTCCTCAGCTTCCTTTTCGGCAAACTCTACCATCAATCGCATCAACCCCTCCACTTCACGGGAGGAGCGTCGCCAGTTCTCAGTTGAGAAGGCAAAGGCAGAAAGATAAGGTATATTCAGTTCAGTGCACTCTGTGATTACCCTGCGCAGGGCATCGGCCCCGGCTCGATGGCCCTCAAGATGATCAAGTCCTCTGGCTTGAGCCCACCGCCCGTTACCATCCATTATAACCGCAATGTGAGTGGGAAGCAGGTCATCGTTAGTCATATGCCAACGTCCTGACTGGCTGCCGCGCGGGCTGGTTGGCGTCAGCAATCGGTATCTTCAACGACCGCTTCATTTTTGGCATGCAGGACCTCCCCTGCCTCTCTCTGCGGCGATGCCAGCAATACATGCAACCCCGTCCCGGATTCTGACTCATAGATCCAAAACACCTTGCGGTCACGGGCCGTATCATACCTGCTTTTGATCCCGGGCAGCAGCCGGACATTATAATCCCGTGACCATTTTTCCAGCAGATCCCGGGCGCTTCCCCAGTTCAGACCCAGCAGTTTCCGGTAAGGTACTTCAGGCGGGCCCATGTCCTGTTCACACTTCCATGATTTCCTCCCGCTTCTCCTCAACAATCTCGGCCACCTGACCGATGTAGGTGTCGGTCAGCTCCTGCACCTGGTCCTGATACCGGTGTCTGTCATCTTCAGATATTTCACCGGCCTGCTCGCGCCTATTGAGCTCATCATTTGCCTCGCGCCGGAGATTGCGGATGGAAACGCGGCTTTCCTCCGCCTTCTTTCTGGCCATCTGCACCAGCTCTTCCCTTCGCTCCTCGGTCAGCTGAGGGATGCTCAGGCGGATGACGTTGCCGTCGTTGTTGGGCATTATGCCTAGATCAGATTTCATGATTGCCCGTTCGACATTTTCCAGGACGTTTTTGTCCCATGGCTCGATGACCAGGAGCCTCGGTTCCGGCGCACTTACAGATGCCATCTGGTTGATGGGAGTCTGCGTACCGTAGTAGTCCACCTTGATGTTGTTGACCAGCCCGGGGTTAGCACGCCCGGCCCGGATGGTGTTCATCTCCTTGCGGAAAAACTCAACCTGCTTCTTCATCTTGATCTCGGTATTTTTCAGTACATCACTCGCCATCACTCGTTCCCCCCGTCACATAAGTACCGATATTCTCACCCATGATTGCCCGCTTGATGTTTCCCTGTACGTTGAGGTCGAACACCATAATCGGGATATCATTGTCCATACAAAGTGAAGTAGCTGTGGAATCCATAACCATGAGTCCGCGGTTGAGAATTTCCAGATAGGGGATCTGATCGTACTTCTGCGCCTCGGGATTGTTGACTGGATCAGAATCGTACACTCCTGACGTTTTTGTTCCCTTGAGCATTATGTCTGCCTCAATTTCAGCCGCTCGCAGAGCAGCTGTGGTGTCGGTCGAAAAATACGGATTCCCGGTACCGGCGGCGAAAATTACGATGCGGTTCTTCTCCAGATGCCGGATGGCTCTTCGCCGGATGTACGGCTCAGCGACCTCACGCATTTCTATTGCCGTCTGAACCCTGGTGTCAACACCATGCTGTTCAAGCGCATCCTGCAGCGCCAGCGAGTTGATGCAGGTGGCCAGCATGCCCATGTAATCAGCAGTGGCCCGGTCCATTCCTTTTGCCCATCCCGAAGCACCACGCCATATGTTGCCTCCTCCGACAACAATGGCTATCTCGGTTCCCAGGACAGTCACATCTCTGATCTGCAAGGCCAGGTCATCGACCACTTCCGGGTCGATGCCGTATCCTTTGTTCCCTGCCAGGGCTTCCCCGCTGAGTTTCAGCACCACCCGCTCATACCTGCGGTGCCCTTCGTTGGATTCTTTGCCGGTAAGCTGATCCAGCCTCATCCCCCCCTTACGTTGTTGACGGAGTTCAGCTGGGAACTATCAGTCATCTTCACCGACAGCAAACCGGGCAAAACGGTCAACCCGGATATTTTCTCCCAGTGTCGCGATGGCGTCGTTAATGAGCTCTTCTACCGTCATCTCGGTATCCTTGATATAAGTTTGGTCCATCAAGCACACCTGTGAGTAAAACTTGTCCAGCCTTCCCTCAACGATCTGGTCGATGACGTGTTCGGGTTTACCCTCATCCTCCGCCTGCTGCCGCAGGATGGTCTTTTCCTGCTTAACTATATCCTCGGGAACATCCTCTCGCGAAATGAAGTCGGGGTCAGCGGCGGCAATCTGCATGCAGATGTTGTGGGCCAGCTCCTTGAATTCGTCGGTCCGTGCGACAAAGTCAGTTTCCGAGTTCATCTCCACCAGCACGCCTATCTTGCCGTTGAGGTGAATGTAGGCTTCAACGATTCCCTCATCTGTGCTCCTGCCTGATTTCTGGCGGGCTTCGGCGAGGCCACGCTTGCGCAGCTCCTCACGGGCCTGCTCGAAATCGCCATCAGTCTCCTGCAGGGCCTTTTTGCAATCGAGAACTCCCGCTCCCGTGGCCTCTCTCAGCTGTTTAACCTGTTCAGCACTTATCTCGGGCATGTTTGGCTTAACTCTCCTCCTAACGGCCGGTCAATCCGCCGGTTATTCGTCCCCAGCACTCTGCCTGAGCTGTACACCCTGCTTGCCTTCAAGTACGGCATCTGCAATCTTGGAAGTCAGCAACCGAACTGCTCTTATAGCATCATCATTGCCGGGTATGAGGTAGTCTATTAGATCAGGGTCGCAGTTGGTATCGACGATGGCGACAGACGGAATTCCCAGCTTATTGCATTCCCGTACGGCGATAGATTCTCTGCGCGGGTCCACGATGTAGACTGCCTCGGGAAGAGATCTCATCTCCTTGATTCCGCCCAGGAATTTCTCCAGGCGCTCCTTCTCCCTGACCAGGTCGGAGACTTCCTTTTTGGGCAGATGCTCCCACAGGCCGCTGTCCTGCTGCTCCTGCAGCTCTTTGAGGTGTTTGATCCTCTGCTTTATGGTATCGAAATTGGTGAGGGTACCGCCGAGCCATCGCTGGTTAATGTAGGGCATACCGCAGCGTTGAGCCTCGTCATAGATGGTCTCCTGCGCCTGCTTCTTCGTTCCAACAAAAAGAACTGTACCGCCCTGGAAAACTACATCGCGAACAAAATTATACGCCTCGTCCATCAACCGGACGGTCTTCTGCAGATCGACGATGTAGATTCCATTTCGCTCAGTAAAAATGTAATCCTTCATCTTGGGGTTCCACCGGCGAGTCTGGTGGCCAAAATGTACCCCAGACTCCAAAAGTTCCTTCATCGTTACTACTGGCATGAATCAATCTCCTTTCGGTTATGCCTCCCACACCATCGCAGGCTGTCAGAACCCTCCCGGGCACCGCTGACTTCCTAGGTATGGTGAGTAGTTACTGCCACAGCAAAACTGCCCATATACTTATACCACAAGCTGGGGTCGCAATTCAACAAGTGGCAGGTGGCCCCGCCTGAGCGTCTGCCGGGGCCGTCAGCGCGGACCGGACATTCTCAACTGAACCGGCACCCTCCATCGATCCATCAGAGATATCTCCATTTCCATTCCTTCTCCCTGCATCAACAGCTTGTACGTCTTGACTCGGCTCTGACGCGCCGCTTCCGTCAGCAGAGGCTCAAAATCGGCCTCATCCAGGTAATCGTCGATTTCTTCTGAGAGATGCTCCTCGATGCGCTGTTCGACCGGGCGAGTGACCTCCTCGGGAAGCTGCAGCTGATCTCCGTACAGGGACTGCACTGCATCCTTGAATCCCTCTGCAGTGATCTGCACGACCTTCTGCGGAAGATCCTCGCGCAATCTCACGTTCATCCGGTCTATCTGCGAATGTCCGGCATCAAGAACCTGCTGCTCCACCCGGCTTGCGACCAGCTGTGCATCCAGGTGGGCCTGAACTCCACTCTGAAGCAAACCCCAAAAGCACACTGTCCCCACAATAGCGGTCAGCAACATACCAGCAGCAAAGCCCACAAAGAAAACCCTGCGCATCCGTAAATCCTCCTTCCCGAACAGTACACAGCATACTTGGAGACTACGGAAGCTATTATATGGACTTGCACCGGTCAGTACTCAAACCGGACCCCGCCAGCTTTGCTGCCATCTGCACCGTGATAGCTAACCGTGCTGAAAGAGGCTTCTGTCTTCGCTGAGCATACCTCGCAGCTTCAGCACTATCTTGGAGTGAATCTGCGAGATTCTTGAGGCGGAAAGGTCCAGGACCTCTCCTATCTCTGCCAGCGTCAGTCCCTCGTAGTAATACAGGGTCACAATCAACCTCTCGCGCTCCGACAGCTCCTCGATTGCGTGTGCAATTCGCTCCTTCTGCGTCTTCCACGCCAGCGAATCAAAGGGATCGGCGGCGTTTTCGTCAGGAACAAAGGACAGCAGAGATGTCACCCCAGATGAATCCTCATCTCGACGCACCTCATCCAGATACACCAGCGAGCTGCGCGATACCTGCTCGACATCAGCACGAAACCTCTGCACCGTCATGTCCAGATACTCGGCCATCTCCTGGTCTGTAGCCTGCCGCCCCAGTTCCTCGCGGAGGTACTGGTACGCCTCTTCAATCTGGCGGGTCTTTCTGCGGACCGAGGCAGGAACCCAGTCCATGTTTCTCACCCCGTCAAGAATGCTGCCCCGCACCCGCGTCACCGCATAGGTCTCAAACTTGATGCCGCGATGGATGTCAAACCTCTCCATGGCATCCATGAGGCCGAATATGCCGTAGGTCTCCAGATCTTCCTGCTGCACCTCCGCCGGCATACCCATGGCCAGCTGCCCGGCGACATACTTCACCAGCTCGACATGCTTGGTAATCAGCTCCTCCCTTGCCTTTTCGTCATCGTGCCGCCGGTAGGCAATCCACAGCGGCGCATCTTCACCCAGATGACTCAAATCTTCCGGTGAGCATTCCTTGTCTACCTGTGCCATGCTCCTCCCCTCCCCCTCAAGTCAGTCCTTTTCTGCGCATTTTCATCTGCTTTTGAAAGATGAAACGGGTGATCTTATCCCGTTCCCATTCCTCAATGTCAGTAAACTGCACAGCGTAGGTGTATCCCGAACCGGACCGCTGCTCACCCCTCAGCACCCGGCCTTCCGCCTCGATCTGTTCGTCGGCAAGATCCACGCAGAACAGGTACTCCTCACCCACCTGCAGCCTGCGCGACACCACCAGCTTCAGACCACCGGCGCTTATGTCCACCGTTGTGCCGTAACCACCCACTGAATCATCCTCTTGGACGACTGGATGCCAGCGGACGGCCAGTGAACACTCCCACCTGAAATACGAACGCCGCTGAACCCTCTTCATCTCCCCGGGCTGCTCCACTTTGAGCGACGGCACCTTCTTTTGCCAGTTAACCTCCAATACCCGACCTACTCCTGCATAGAGCGCATCATCACGCTGCACCATTACCCTGACGCTCTGCCCGCGGGTGAAGCGTACCCGACGGCCCCGGTGCGTGGGGATGGGTAGAGACATCCACTCTTCCCCCAGCCGCTGGATGTAGCTGGAATGCTGCAGCTGCTCGCCGTCAGGCTCAGTGGGTGAAAGCAGCACCGAGTCGTTTATTTTCAATTCAATATCCGCCGGTTCGGTCATAATCATTCATCCTTTGAGACCTGAGTCCGGAGGTAACCAGCCAGGCGGCTGAGAAAACCGCGGGCAGCACCAGCCGCCTCCTGCCGGTTGCCTGATATTCTGTCTGCAACCTGGCGTATGCTCCGCGCGGCTCCGCTTCTGGGATGCAGCTGGACCAGCGGCGTCTGCCGTTTGACCGCCTCGCTGACTGACGGATCATCCGGAACCCAGCCCATAAATTGAGCATCAGTCGACAGGTAGTTTTGCATCATGCTCTCCATTGCAGAGAAAGTCTGGCGGGCGGAACGCTCATCGGAACGGTTCATCAACACTCCGATTTTCCGCCGGCCCTCCAGGGCGGTGACCTGTTTGACAGTCCGGTATGCGTCCATAACGGATGTCGGCTCGGGCAAAACCACCATCAGCACCAGCTCTGCAGCGGCGATCATCCC
>PUMD01000197.1 GCA_003551215.1 Clostridia bacterium
ACATATTACCAAGCGGTCCTTTCCATATCTTCGGGTATGCCGTGCCCCCGGGCTTTGGGGATCAGGTTATGAGTTGTCGGTCCGATTGCCCGGACCTCTCAGCCCGGAGGCCACCAGGTGGTGGCACGGGGAAGCGTCTGAACAGCATCTACACTGCCGGGCTGCTCAAAAGAGGAGTAGCACAGATGAAACGCCCAGCGTCCTACCAGACCGTCGGAAACCAACCTGCACTACGTAGCAGGCAGCAACTGCCCCGGCGCACAGAAAGCAGTGAGCCGGGGCACTTTTGCTCCTCAGCTGACACCCCGGCGGGTCGTCTTACCCTGACCCGGTGGCGTCCGAGGCTTCTTCATCTTCCGGATAAGGTAGGCGGTAGTTGATGCTGTCCAGATAGCTTCCCAAAACTGCTGAGGTAATCACCAGCAGCGGAATGGAAATGGCCAACCGCCAGAAGGTGAATTTCAACCCCATGAATGTGGCTTCAAAAAACGTCATCGGCACCCGCAGGATGGTTGCCGCCCCGGTGTAGGTCAACACCACCCCCAGCGAGGCTCCCTTCTTACCCAGAGAATTGGCCACGGGAAAGGCAACGTAGCTGCCGCCGACGGTGGTCAGCGATAGAATCAGCGCCCATATGTAACCCATCAATCCCGACTGCTTGCCGAAGTTTTTCTCGACTGCCTCCCGGTCGACCCAAACCTCAAAAAGGCCGATAAGGACAAAGGCACACGGCAGGATCTGTATCATGTAGCCGAAAAACTCCATCAGATTGCTGACCGCGGTCCGCCCCACCGGCAGCCCCAACGCCAGCGATACGGCCAGGAAGATGAGGTAAGAGGCGAACAGGCCGTACCTCCAGGGGGTCATCGGCATATCACATGACCTCCCCGAATGCTATGCCGATCCCGATGGAAACCACCAAAGCGATCAGCATTCCCTGCACGAAATTGTGCAGTACAGCCGCTTTGAGTCCAAGGTACTCCCTCTCAATAGGGAAGGTCTCTACGCCGACCATCATCAACGTGGTAGTGAAGGCAGCGAGCGTGGTGTAAGCGACGCCCCGCTGCAGCAAAACTCCCGCCAGGGGAAAAGCGACAAAGCCGGGCATCATGGTTATGGTACCCGCCACGGCCGCAGTCAGCGTAGGTATCAGGCCGCCTCCCCCTATATACCGCACTATAAAATCATCAGATATGAAGGTCAAAAGAAGCGACACGAGTATCAACATCTCGCAAAACGCCGGCAAAATCCGCTTCAGTTTCTTCACCGTCACTTTGAGCGCCCTTATGCTTTTGTCCCTGTCCAGGGCAAAAGAGACGGCCACCGCAGCTGCGGTGAATGCGTACATAAGCTGAAACAACTTGCATTCTCCTTTCTCACTGTGAGAATCCCTCCCAGGCAAAAGCCATCAGGCCACCACGTTCTGCTTTTGCACCAGCTTTCGGTACAACTCACTGCTTTTCATCAGCTCGTCGTGCGTTCCCACCTCCTGCAGCCTTCCGGACTGCATTACCCCAATTCGACCGGCTCGCTTCAGGGTGGAAAATCGGTGGGCGATAAGCAGGGCGGTACGGTCCCGCATCAGTTCGTTCATTGCCCGCCGGATCAGCATCTCCGTGTAGGCATCCACACTCGATGTGGCTTCGTCAAGCACCAGGATCTTCGGATCGGCCAGTATGGCCCGGGCGAAGGAAACCAGCTGCCGCTGTCCGCCGGAGAGGCGGTCGCCTCCCTCACCCACCTGCGTATCGTATCCATCGGGCAGGGAGCTGATGAAATCGTGGGCGTGGACCCTGCGCGCCGCCTCCTCTACCTCCTCATCTGTGGCTGTGGGACAGCCGTAACGGATATTTTCCCTTATGGAGGCATCGAACAAAAACACATCCTGGGGAACCACTGATATGACCGAACGCAGATCATCGAAAGCCAGCTGGGTTACATCGATGCCGTCGATGCGCACCGAGCCCTCATCTGTGTCATAAAGGCGGGCCAGAAGGTTCACCACCGTGGTCTTGCCCGCGCCCGTGGGCCCTACCAGGGCAAATACCTCGCCGGCGGGGATATGCAGGTTCAGATCTTTTATAACCGGAGTTTCCTCATAGGCGAAGGTGACACCCTCGATGTTGATCTCACCCGAGAAGCCGTCTGCGGGAATCTGCGGATCGTCAGGCTCAGAGATGGACGGCTCTATCGAAAGGTACTCGATAATCCTATCCAGCGAAGCCCCGGCTGACTGCAGGGTATTGTAAACCTGACTGAGGTCGGCGAGGGGAGCAAAAAACCGCCGCACATACCCCAAAAAAGCCATAACCACTCCAAGGCTGATGGTGCCCTGAACGACACCCCATCCGCCGTACCCCACCACCAGTGCTTCTCCAAGCACACGGCTGAAAGTCATGGTGGGAAACAGCAGGGCAAACACTGACACTGCCCGGAGATTGGCCTTGAGGTTCTGCCAGCTTAACCGGCTGAACTTTCCGGTGTTGATCGCCTCACGGTTCAACGCCTGCACCACTCTTATTCCGGAGATGCTCTCCTCCACGTCTGCGTTGAGTTCTGCCAGGCGCTGTCGGACATCGTGGTAGGCCTGCCGCATTCTGCTGCCCAGAAGACGCATGACGATAACGATAAGGGGTATTGTGGTGAAGGTGATCAGCGCAAGGCGCCAGTTCAGAGCCAGCATTATTGCTGCTATACCGACCAGGGTAAAAAGGTCATTCAAAAGGTGAACAAATCCGCTGGTGACCAGGTCGGCCAGCGCGTTTACGTCATGAGTCACCCGGGCCATCACGTCTCCGGTCTGCTGCCTTTTGAAAAAATCAATGGGCAGTTTCTGCAGATGGCTGTAGAGATCTACCCGGATGTCACTTACGATTGTCTCTCCCATCAGGCGCGACAGGTATGTCTGCCAGTAAGATGCCAGCCAGTTTACACCGTAGCACAAAAGCAGGGCCGCCAGTATCCAGTTAAGACCCAGCAGATCACCCGGCAGGATAAAATCATCGATGGCCACCTTGGTCAGATACGGAGCGACCAGTGTGGTGAGAGTTACTAAAAACATGGCTCCAGTTGCTGCTATCAGTGTACTGAGGTAAGGTCGAACGTACTGCCAGATAAGTCGCAGCGCCCGGCGGTCAAGTTGACTGAGTTCGAAATCCTCTTCCTCACCGGACATCATCCTGCGTCGAAATCCACCCCTCATTGCCCATCACCTGCCTCCATATCTTCGCCGTCGGGCCTCAGCACCGTCTGGTACACTTCCTGGTAAAAACCATCCGCCTGCGCCAGCTCTTCGTGCGTGCCCATCTCGGCTATGGTGCCGTCCTTGAGCACCACGATCCTGTCAGCATTGCGAACAGTCCACAATCTGTGGGCTATGACAAAGGTCGTACGGCCCTCCATGACCGCCGACAGCGCCTTCTGCATTCGCTGCTCCGTTTCTGCATCCACGCTGGAGGTGGGCTCATCCAGAATAAGCAGGTTGGGGTCGGTAAGCAGGACCCTGGCCATGGCCAGCCGCTGCTTCTGACCACCGGAGAGGGTGACCCCCCGCTCTCCCACCGGGGTTTCGTATCCCAGCGGCAGCGAATCAACAAAATCATGTATCTGGGCGATCTTTGCGCATCGGACAACCTCCGCAAAGCTCGCGTCGGGACGTCCGTATGAGATGTTTTCTCTGATTGAGGCAGCAAACAAGAAGGTATGCTGCAAAACGATCCCGATCTGGCTGCGCAGGCTCTCGATCTCAACTCCGGCGATATCGTGTCCATCTATCAGTATCTGCCCGGCATCCGGGTCGTAAAAGCGGGGCAGCAGATGAATCAACGTACTCTTACCAGCCCCCGTTGGTCCCACCACAGCGACCGTCTCTCCCGGACGGGCCGAGAAGTCTATTCCGCTGAGAACCGGATTGCCCGGCTGATAGGAAAACTCCACCCCGCGGTACTGCACTTGTCCTTCAACCGACGGCAGCGGGTAGGCGTCCGGTGCATCAGTGATATCCGGTTCTATATCCATTACATCGAAAATGCGCTCGCCGGCTGCCACCGCCTGGGCGCTGAAGCTCATCATCATTCCCGTCTGACGTATGGGCCTCATCAGCATGGCTATGTAACCGGAAAACCCCATGAGCGTACCCACCGAGATCACCCCGGATATGACCAATCGTCCACCGTACCAGATGACCAAAGCTGTGGCCGCTCCCAGCAAAAAGCTTACGTAGGGCATCCACAGCGCAGTTACGCGGGCGGCACTGACATTCACGGCCACGTATTCTGCGTTTTCTTCCTCGAACTGCTGTTGCTCCCGCTGTTCAGCACCGAAAAGCTTGATGACCTCCATACCCACCAGGTCCTCCTGCAGCATCCTGGTCAGCTGAGCAAGCTGCCGGCGAACCCGGCTGAACATGGGACGCACCTTGCCTGCGTAAGTGGCCATCGCATGGACCATTAGTGGGAGCATAAGCAGATAAAGCAGCGCCAGTCGAGGTTCCCAGGTCATCATGACCACGAATACTCCGAGTATGGTCAGAAGGTTGCGCGAGATATAGACGCAGGCATTGGAGAAAAATCGCCTGAGCGCATCGGCATCAGAGGTAACCCGGGCCATTATATCCCCGGTTCGAGACCAGTCGTAAAATGCAAACGACAAGCGATTGAGGTGTTCGTAAAGCTGACTGCGTATGTCGTGAATGACGCTCTGCGAGACAAACTCACTGCCGTAGCGGGTGAGAAAGTCCATAAGGCCCTGCAAAAGAGCAACTGCTACCATCAAAAGCCCCAGCACCCACAGGCCCTCCGGTCTTCCTTCCAGTATCAATTCATCGACTCCGTAGCGGATCATCCACGGAGGAAGGAGACCAAGGCCGGTGGATATTACCACGGCAGCCAAGACTCCAGCTGTCGCCAGCCAGTGCGGGCGCAAATAGTCCATAAGACGGCGAAGGGTGGTGAGCATCGCCCGGGGCTTTTTTGCACCCCTGCCCCTCCCACGGGGGCCGGCTGGCCCCTCAGATTGTCTCTTCTGTCCGGCGGTGGTACCCCCGTCAGCCTTCTGCTGGCTTTTCACTGTTCGCCACCTCGTCCTCTTTTTTTTGGGCCGCCCGATCAAGCCTCTGCTGCAGGCTGCGCAGAAAATCCAGCGCATCAGGCAGCGAATCTCCCCACTGCAGAAGGAAATCCCATCCCCTGTCCGTTATGACGTATACCCTCCGCGCCGGCCCGCTGCCGGTGGTATCCCATTCGGAGGAGACCATTCCCTCACTCTCGAGGTTCCGCAGCGCGCGGTATACCCTGCCTGTATCGTCAGCCAGGTCAAAGCCCAAATCCTTCAGCGAGGCGTGAATCTCATATCCGTGGGCATTTATGCCCTCCCCCAAAAGCAAAAGGATGCCGTGCTTCAGCATGCCGCGTAAAAAGGGCGGACACACACACTCCTCATTGCTGCCCCGATATCCTGACATCATGACCTCATCAGCTCCCATCTACCTTTAAATGGTCGCTAAGCATAGGTGTAATGTGTACCTATCTAACTTATCCTACATATCCCGAATACGTGTCAAGGTCATTTGTGCCTTCAGCGAAAAATGACGAAATTGATCCCCGGATACCCCTTGAAATCAGCATAGCAGCTGGTATGGTAACGGTAGCAAAGAGAAATTGGGGAGATTTGATGCGGATGAGCATGTATCTCCCCGACTTTTTTTGTCGGAAGGTGATAGTGATGTTGGGATGGGATGAGTAAGACTCCGATTCCGGACCCTCAGCGCAGCATCGCCAGTTTCCGCCTTTGGTTTCTGTCGCTTATGCTGCTTTTCCCGGCAGCAGCCTACCCAGAGCTTTTCCCCAAACACACAGCTCACAGCTATGGCTTATGATGACGGCGGTGGCCAGGCAGTGTTTGTTGGCACAGAAAACCTGTTCTGACGCGGTGAGTGCGGCTTCAGAACACCTGAGTTCGCTTGCATGGGAGAGGCTGCTGAAGCTTCTAACCATGTTCGCGACCTTCTTCAAGGTGGGTGCCTTTACCTTCGGCGGTGGATACGCCATGATACCGCTGATTAAGGCGGAACTGGTAGAGCAGAAACAGTGGCTGGATGAGGACGAATTTTTAGAAACCATCGGCATAACCCAGTCGGTACCAGGAGCGGTTGCAGTGAACATGGCAGTTTATCTGGGCTACAAGGTAAGTGGTTCAGCAGGTGCACTGCTGTGTGCAGCTGGAGTCATTCTTCCTTCTTTTATCATCATACTGATCATCGCAGCTTCTTTCGCCGCCTTTCAAAGCTCTGAGCACGTGGTGAATCTGCTGCGTGGAATACGCCCCGCCGTGGTTGTGCTGATCTTCTCCAGCGCGGCATCTCTGTCGCAGAAGGTGATAACCAGACCTCTGATAGGCGTATTCGCAACAGTCGGCCTGGCGGCTTTGGTCTTCGGCGGAGCTCATCCTATAGCCGTTTTGGTCATAGGTGGAGCGCTGGGTGCTTTCTTGTTCCCACCGGAAAGGTGTGAATAGCGAGGTTCTCATCCCATGATACTTATACAGCTTTACCTCAGCTTCCTGAAAATCGGAACTTTCGCTTTCGGTGGAGGCTATGCCATGGTTCCCCTGCTGCAAAACGAAATAATCGCGAGTCGTGGATGGATAACATCCGCTGAATTTGCCGATCTTATGTCTGTTGCCCAGATCACCCCGGGACCCATAGCCATAAATTCAGCAACCTTTATCGGATATCAGGTCGGGGGCGTGGCCGGATCGGCCCTGGCCACCCTGGCAGTTGTTACTCCATCAATTCTGATAATTTTCGTCCTGGTGCGCATGCTCATGATCTACGGGGACACGCCGGTAGTCAGGCGAATATTTCGCGGCGTAAAACCGCAGGTAATTGCCCTTATAGCGGCCGCAGCCATAGGCATTTCGAATATGGCTTTCGCCAGCGTAGAAGACCTGCTAATTGGAGCCACCGCAGCTTTGGGATTGTTCGTGTGTAAGCTGCATCCGATCGCCGTAATCGGGTTGTGCGCGGGCGCAGGTCTGCTTCTGCACTGAAAAACGCCGCCGCAACTGCATTCGATGCCGCGCGATTGACCACCGCAGCGGTGGTTGACGCCAATCGAAGGTATCGGTTAGAATGAACTAGCGTTGTGTGGAGAGTTAACATTGACAAAGGATCAAACAAGAAACTTTTCAGGGCGACTCTACCGCTTCTGTCTCCCACAACGCACTGTGAAAAATGGTAGCGTTTCGCCCAATTTGGAGGTATAGTGGTGCCTGAAGGTACAGTAAAGTGGTTTGACTCGAACAAAGGTTATGGTTTCATCGAGCGCGAAGATGGAGAAGATGTATTCGTTCACTATTCGGAGATCGAAGAAGAGGGCTTTAAGAATCTGGAAGAAAATCAGCGGGTAGAGTTCGAAGTAGTAGAAACCCCCAAAGGACTGCAGGCAGTCGAAGTCAAAAAGGTTGGACCCGGTCCCTCCCCGCTGTTCTGAGCGCAGGTAGACCGAACTTACAGGTGGCGGCGCCTTCCGGTGTCGTCACCTTTTCTGTATGTGCTTGGGAATTGATGAGATGAGTCTCAGGAGGT
>PUMD01000021.1 GCA_003551215.1 Clostridia bacterium
AGCTGTGATGAGTTTTCAGTCTAGTCTCGACACTATGAATAGTGAAGTGCTAAATCGTCAGCTGAGACAGACTAAACGTGAAGGAGAACTCTCCTTAGACATCATAGAATGTAAAGACTTTGTAGAGGAGGAAGAAGAATGAGAAAACCTCCCTTATTACTGTTTACTACTCTAGCTCTATTGGCAGGCTACGTTGGCATCTCTGCTTTTGCTACGCTTATACAGAAAGGAGACTCTGTACTAGTAGTTCTGGGTCCCATTATCTTAGTCTCCTGTTTCTTTATTATAGCTACTTTGTTTAGACTATATAGAGAATGTTAGGAGGTGAACAATATGACTGAATTTATAGTAAAACTTAACTGTCCTTACTGTGAAGAGGATAATCGTTTAGAGTTTCCTCTAGAAATGGGAGTAGTACACTTACCCAGAGAGCTTGAACTGAAACTATTTATCTGTGATAGGTGTGACAAACCTTTTGTTGTATCTGGAGAAATAGAAGCTAGTCTTAATGTATGGGAGTTAAAAGAGAGGTGAAAGTAAAAATGTTAGCAAGAAAGTATCTTCAGGGAGATATAGTAGAACACAGTCTCTCTGAAACTAGATACAAAATATTATTAATTCACGCTGAGTCAGATGAGGCTACCATAATTCCAGAGGATGAAATCTGTTGGGGTAATGAGAATGCTCAGAAAGTACCCTTAGCAGAGTTAAACTTAGTAAAACCATCCATTCATACAAGTAGACCCTTTAAACCTGTCAGAGAAATGTCAGAACATGAAATGAGGGAACACATTAGACTCCTCCGAGAAGGAAGGTTTGAGTCTATAGGTTACAAGAAAAAGAAAAAGAGGAAAACCAAGACACGAACTAAAGAGACAGAGTTCGATAAGTTAAGAGCAAAGTATCCTGACTATCCAGACTTAGCTATCTCTATGATGGTTAAGCATGGAGAGGAAACAGCTCTAGCTATGTTAGGGAAAGGAGGTGAATAAAGATGACTGAAGAGGAGAGAAGAAAAGAGATGGTAGAAATGGCTCTCAAAGATGTAGAGTATTTTGGAGAGGAATGTATTCCTTTTATTCTACTGTCTAGGAGTGAAGGTAGTTACTCTATGATAAAACATAATTCAGACCCAATCACAGCACTAGAATTATCAGTGGTAGGAATGCTTAGAGTAATAGATACTATAATAGAAGAGGAATGTATAGTAGTGTCAGAAGTATTAATAGACCTCATTAATCATATAATGGAGTCTCTTGAAGAGAGGAGGAGTAAATTTGAAGAACAGAGACATAGCTGAGGCTTGTTCAGCTCACTACGGAACAGACTTAGTGAAGGAAGACTTAGTCTTACTCGATAACACTATAATGTCAGACTACCAGACTTGTCCTAGGAAGTTTTTCCTGAGACATCTATGTGATATAGTTCCAGAGGAGGAGAGTATCTATCTCCGATTTGGTACGTATATGCACGAGTCTCTCTCTGTACTATATGAGACTCACAACGCCATGAAGGCTATGGAAGTCTGGGACTCCTACAAGGACAATCCTATGGATGAGAAGAGAACTGCTGCTAGAGGGAAGGAAATAGTAAAAGGCTATGCCCTAGAATTTCCTAGAGAGCCATTCGAGATACTAGCTAATGAGTTACCATTTCAAGTACCTATAAGAGATTGTTTTTATTTAATAGGTAAGCTAGACTTAGTAGTTGAGTGGCATCAAGGTATCTACGGTATGGACCATAAGACTACAAGTCAGTTAGGCAAATACTACTTCGAGCAATTCACTAGAAGTAGACAAATGCTAGGCTACACTCACGGACTAAGAACTCTATATGGGCACTTAGACCAATTAGTACATGGAATGATTATCAACGCTATAGCAGTCTACAAAAGTAAACTGAAATTTGAGAGACACATTCAAGCCTACGGAGACCACAGACTAGAGGAATATCTTAGATACGTTCACAAACTGATGAAGGAAATACAAAAGGCTGTCCTGAAAGATGACCCTACCATATTTATACCTAATACTGATGCCTGTACTCTCTACGGTAGATGTCAGTATAAGAACCTCTGTGACAGTACTAGACCTAAGTTTGAATTGGAACATGACTATAGAATAGAGCCATGGGACCCGAGAGAGGAACACGGACTGGAGGTGAATACAGATGAAGAAGATAACAATATTTCCTGACCATGAACAGGTTAAGTATGAAGGAGACATAAAACCTGTAGACTTAGTCAAGGCTAGAGCAATATTCTCTGATAGTCTAAATGTAAGGTTTGAAGAGCTAATGGAAGGAGACATTTCCGAAGAGGATGCTATAGCTGTAATGAAAGAGATAATGAGTCTAATGGAAGAGGAGGTAGGTAAAAATGCCTAGAACTGATGATATGAGTCTGCCTGACCATCTAAGAATTCTCTTATATGGACCCTCTGGGTCTGGTAAGACATTCTTTACAGGTACGGCTCCTAAGCCTATGTATGTATTTGACTGTGATGATGGAATTAAGACTCTGAAGGGAGTACCAGACATAGAGTATGATGTATATAAGCCTAATCCTGACCCTAAGGATATGACTCCCTTAAATAAACTAATTGCTAAGGCTAACAAACTATTACAGGACTGTCCATACGAGACAGTAACTCTGGATAGCCTGACCAAGCTAACAGAACTAGTTAAAAATCGTATAATAACTATCTCTGGGAGATGGTCTGTCGGTCCTGAGAGTAAGGACTCTAAGATGAGGATACAGGACTGGCAGGAGTTAGGCTACGAATTGGTAGAAATACTAACTAAATTTCAGCATATAGACGCTAACGTGATAATTACTAGTCACAATAAGATAAAGATAAATGATGACACTAAGAGTGTACTCTACCTGGTAGCTAGTGGTAGTGGACAGAGTTTCCCTCAGGCTCTACCTGCTGACTTTGACGAGATATACAAAATGGAAGTAACTAAGTCAGCTGGAAGTACTCCTAATAAGTATCGTATTATGACAGAGTCTGACAATCAGTGGATAGCTAAGAGTAGGCTCAATACCTATCAAGGAGGTGAGTTAGTAAGAGTCTTTAACAAGTACGAAGAGCCTAACTTTTCTAAGCTACTTGATAAACTAAAAAAGGCTAGAGAACGAGCTAACTAGCTCGTAGGGACTCGTAGGAGAGGTGGGTCTCCTACACAAATCTAATAAGGAGATGGTTTAGTTGAGAATTGAACTACCAAGAAACTTAGACGATGTGAAGGTTACTGACGGTTTCCCTACTCTTCCTGAAGGAGAGTACAAGCTAAGGTGTCTACAGGTTCCAGAGATGCGTGAAGGAGATAAAGGACCCTTCTTACTCTGGACATTCGAGGTAATAGAAAATCCTGAGTATGACAAAGCAAGAGTTACTCATGTTACTTCTATTACTGAGAAGGCTCTACAACATGACTTCGGAGATGGACTCAAGTCTGTTCTCCAAGCTCTAGGTGTTCCGTGGGAAGGCAGGACATTTGATGATGCTCTCTGTCCAGGACAAGAGGCTATAGCCTACATTGTTCAAAGGGCTGACAAAAAAGACCCAGACAATATCTATAGTGACATCAAGAAAATCTACCCTGTAGGAGCAGACGGTGTCATTACCGATTAACAGTATTACCTTATGAGAGGAGGTGACACAATGAGGTACGATAGAATGTGGTTTAGGCTCAAAGGGTTCATAGAAGATGCTGACCCTAAAGAGATACCTCAGACAGTCAAAGATAGGCTTTTTGCTAAGATGAGAAGAGCTGAGTCTGAGGAAGGAAATACTGAGGCAGAACAACTAAGAGAGTAAAAACTGAGAAGGAGTTGGGGGAGGAACTTCCTCCCCTCTCCTTTATACTTAAAAGGAGTGATACCGTGCTAGTAAATCCGTCTGGACCAAGAGACGCTAAGATGGCTATCGTAGGAGAGGCTCCTGGTAGAGACGAAGAAAGAGAGGGAGAACCCTTCGTAGGTCATAGTGGTAGACTCTTAACTCAACTGTTAAGACTAAGTAAGATGCCTAGAACTGACTGCTATATCACTAATGTTAGCAAGGAGAGACCAAAGGGTAACAATTTCCGTAGGAAATATTACGATAGTGGACAACCTACTCCTGAACTTTTGAGTCTCAGGGAAGGACTCTTAGAGGAACTCCGAGAGGTTAATCCCAACGTCACCTTAGCCCTGGGGAATGAGGCTATGGAAGCTCTCACAGGAGTAAGAGGAATATCTAGCTGGAGAGGCTCTATCCTTGAAGCTCACAATGGTTTGAAGGTAATTCCTACTTACCACCCTGCTGGAACTCTTAGAATGTGGGATTACTTTCCCTATATGTTATTCGATATAACTAAGGCTGTTAAGGACTCTGAGTTCCCTGAACTAAGAATACCTAACCCTGAGTTACTGACTGATATTACCTTTGAAGAGGCTATTCATTATTTGTCTCTGTTGAAGGAAGAAACAAAGGTAGCCTTTGACATCGAGACTGCTCGTAAGTGGATAACTATGATTTCATTCTGTCCTAACTCTGAGTGGTCTATTTGTATTCCTTTTCTAAAAACTAGAGGAGGAAAGGTTTTACCTGAGAGCTACTGGAACCCTGTAGAGGAGAGGATAATTTGGGAGAAAATAGCAGACATTCTAGCTGACCCTCAAATAGGTATGATAGCTCAAAATGCTAACTATGATATAGCCTATATGCATAAGTATGGCTGTCCTACAGAAAATCTATATATGGATACTATGAACGCACATCATTGTGTCTATCCTGAGACTCGTAAAGGTCTAGGAGTACTACAGAGTATCTACACTAGAGTTCCCTTTCATAAGGATAGCTCAAAAGAGGATATTCAGAGATACAATGCCCTGGATAGTTATTCTACTAGACTCTGTTGTGATGCTATAGACGAGGAATTGAGAGACTTTGGAACATTCGAGTTCTACCATGAGTTCATAAAGAAGGCTGTAATGGAATATAGAGAAAGCTCTGACATAGGAATGAAAATAGACCCAATTAGACAGAAAGAATTAATGGACCTCTATGAGAAGAAAGAACTGGAATTAGAAGATGAGATAGACAAACATTGTCCCTGGGATTTAGACTCACAGGAGGGTAGTAAACTTAATCCTAGGAGTCCTCAGCAATTAATGGAATATTTCTACGAGAAGAGAGGTTATTATAAATATAAGAAAAACGGCAAGCCTACTACTAATGAGGATGCTCTTCAGAGACTGGCTAGGAAATATCCTAATGACCCTATTCCAGAGTTAGTCTTAGAGGCTAGGAAAGTAAGAAAAACTCTGGGAACCTATGTAAAGGTAAGAACAGACCCTGACCATAGGGTAAGAACTACCATAAAGGTTAGTGGCTCTAAGACAGGGAGGGTAGCTTCTTCTGAGAGTATAAATGAAACAGGCACTAACTTACAGAACATTCAGAAAGGTGAAGTCCGAAGTATGTATGTTCCTAGTCATTCAGACTGGATTTTTACTGAGGCTGATTATTCAGGAGCTGATGCCCTTGTACTAGCCTATGTATGTGGAGACCCAGGAATGATAGCCCTCTTTGAGTCTGATGCTGACTATCACGCTACTAACACTTACCTATTCTTTGAGTGTCCAGTGCCTAACCCTTCCTTCATTAGAAAAGAGGATGTTCCAGAAGACTTGAGATTTCAGTCTAAGGCTATATCTCATGGCTCCAACTATGGTAGAGGCTACAAAGCTATAGCCCTAGAACTGAGGAAGTCTGAAACTGAAATAATGGAGAAACAGAAAATCTATTTCAACAGATACCCCGGAATTAAGCAGTATCATAGAGAGATTCAGAGAATATTGAAAACTACTGCTACTATTGAGACTTCTATGGGTAGAAAGAGAACCTTCTTCCATGCCTTCAGACCAGGTAGTCTTAGTCATACTTGTCTCAATGAAGCCTATAGTCATATTCCACAGAGTACAGTGGCAGATGTTACTCATAGAGGCTTTATTAAGACTAAGGAAATGTTCCAAAAACAAGGCTCTAACTTCCCTGGTAGAGTTCTTCTTAATATTCATGACTCTGTTCTAGTAGAACACCACAAAAATATAAGAGACGAGGTAATAGACATTATGAATGAGTCTATGATAGTTCCCTTGAGGGCTAAAGGTAGAGATTTTATTATTCCTGTAGAATTTGCCTCTGGAGAAAGGTGGGATGAACTGTGAGTGAAGAAAGGATTAAGGAACTCATGCAGTCTTTCTGTAGTACCTGTGAGACACTCGGCATAGGAGACTGTGACCTCTGTAGAATAGAAGGCTTCGTAAGGTTTCTTACCCTAAATTTAAGGAAGGATGAGAAAGATGCTAAGAAGAATATTGCAGGCAATAGCTGACGGACTGAGACGGTTTAGTGATACCCTTACGTGGAGGTGACAGAAATGAATAGAAAAGTCCTGTTTATAATCATTCTCCTTCTCGTACTGGTAACACTAATCATTATGAATGTGGAGAGAAAACTAGACACAATGGAGGAAAATGTAACTAGCCTGGAGGCTAGAGTAGAAGAACTAGAACAAAAAGCAGATTTCCGTACTGTAGTAGAAGATATTCACGAATTAATAGACAGACTAGGGAAGGAGGAATAACTATGCGATTATTTTGCGAAGACCACGGAGTCAACGTCAGTAAGGATGGTAAGTGTCCTAAATGTTTTAAAGACCCTGATAAAGTAATAATGACTAAGGAGGAGATAACTGAAAGGTTTATCTCTGAGGCAGTAGTCAAAGGTGGACTATTGACTTATGATGACATAAAATATGGAGGTAACTGGTTCTGTAACTATGCAGAACTAAGAGAAATATATGGAGGAGTTAAAGGACTAAGAAAAGCTATGTTCCTCTATATGTGGAGAAATCTACCCAAGGAGGTGAGAGATAATGTTCAGGAAAAAGGCAGAGGAATTAAACCAAAAGGTGAATGAAATTAGGCAAGAAATGAAAGGAATGTCTCTAGACTTGAAAAAGATTAGAGAGGACAATAAAGATTTGAACTCTCTGGTTATGCCTCACATTGAAACTAGTATAGAGACTAATGATAACTATACCTTCAAGGTAACTTTGTCTAAAGAGGATGTACTCAAACTAGGAAATAATGCAGAGCTGGCACATCATGTAGGAAGAAGTGTCCTAGACGCAATAGACAACTTACTTGAAGAGGAGGAGTAATAATGTGGAGAGACAAACAGACAAGTGGTTGCAAGAGTATCTGAGATGGGCTTGCAGAAACGAGTCTCCTGAATTATTCCACTTCTGGACAGGGGCTACTCTCATAGCTACAGTGCTAAATAGGAGAGTTAGTGCTCCTATCCTCTTTGACTTGTATCCTAATTTGTATGTCATCCTAGTAGCTGGCTCTCAAAAGTGTCGTAAAAGTACTGCTATAGACTTTGGAGTCTCCCTGCTTAAACGAATGGTCAACCCCCCATTTATAATGAGCCAGAAAATGACTCCACAAGCTATGATGACAGGCTTTATGGAGTCAGCTGCTAGGAATGAGAAAC